>NZ_JBIWJT010000038.1:62844-97926 GCF_044765325.1 Embleya sp. NPDC127516
CCGGTCGCGGCCCCGGCGGCGGGGGGGGGGTGTTTTGTGTTATTCCTGGCGGATCTCGCCGGGGCGGGGTCGCGGTCCGGCCGGTCGGTCCCCGCCCCCCCCACGGCCGATGAGGCCGATCTCGCGGGCCTCCTCGGATGCCGCGTGTAGGACGTGCCGCAGACCCTCGCGCCGCTCATCGGGGCCCGCACACCGGACTGGACATCGGCGCATGCGGGTCGCAGGGCGTGGGCTCTGATTGCGAAGCGGCTGTGGCCGCAACTGTCGGCCTACTCGCGCCGATCGGCATTGTGCAGCGAGTCCTGCGGGTGTGTGCCCGCGTGCCAGGGACGGTGGACGATCGATCTCGTACCAGGTTTCCGGATCCTCGGGACGCCCGCGGCGACGATCCGGGGGAGAGGGTCGCGCCCGGGGCATAGAGTCCCTTACATGGACGTAAATGGAGGCTCCGGGGTCGGGGAGATGCACGAGATCGGACCGCTGATGTACCGCCAGGGGTACGTGTCCGTGTGGACGGAGGACCACAGGTGCAGAGAGGATGCGCTCATGCACGACCGTGTGATCGTCTCCGTGCACACCGGAGCTCCGAAACAGCGGGGCGACCAACTGTTCCGGGCATGGGTGGACGCCAAGGAGCTTCCCTCGGTCCTGGACCACTGGGCCGGCGTCCTGCGTTGATGATTCGCGCGGCGGAGGGACGAAGCCGGTCCTGCTTCCCGCCGGCGTCTCCACGTGGACTCCGTAGTTCCCCTTCTCGCCGTCGTGCTCGGTGGCGGGTTCGGAACAGGGTGGGGGCCTGAGGGCTTCGTTGCCCAGGCGGCGCGCCTCGCCGAGACGGCCCCGTTCCGTGCGGTTTCGGCGAGCACGTCCGGCGTGCTGCCTCGGTCCAACCGGCCGCCGGTGGTCTGGTGTAGGCGCAGGGCTTGTTCGGGGGCGGAGCGGACGAGGCCGCTGTCGTGGGCGTGCCTGTCGGAGTTCCCCGAACAAGGTTGTTCGTGCGGCGTCGCGGTATTCGCCGGCGAAGGCCTTCTGGCGGGCTGCTTCGGTGCGTTCGCTGTGAGGGACGATGGTGTCGAGGCCCGGGTGCGCCGGCGGAACGCCACCGCGGGATGGGCGGGGTTCTTCCACCTTGCTCTTCGATCGGCGTGGTCCGCCCGGGTGAACAGAGCCGGGTGAGGCAGCGGCCGTCGGGTGCGTCGTACGGCCCGAGCCCGTGTACGGCGGGGGCGGGGGAGTCGCGATGACAGCGATGTGTGGCGAGTTCGGGCGGTGTCGGGTGGCTCGGTTGTCAGGGCGTGGGCGAGGTGCCGGCTCCAGGTGGCCACGTGGCGATCGTCACCGAGGGCGAAGCGGTGCTGGGTGGTCCGAGGGGAGAAGCCGCCCTCGGCCGGGACCCCGTGGTACTCGGCGGCGGCGCGGTGCAGGGCGGGCAGGATCCGGAGGGTGGGCGGCAGTTCGCCATCCTGGCCGTGTGAGCGTCGAGCAGCCAGTCGCGCACCACCGGGTGGATCCGCCGGGTGCCGCCGCTGTCGGGATCCTCGACCAGTACGGGATTCTTCAGGCGCGTCATCTGCCGGAGTGGCCCGGGCGCCGAATCGCTTTTACCGAGACGGTCGTTCGGGCGTGCCGGTTCCGATGCGATCCGTGACACATGTCATGCCGGGGGCTCGTGACGTGTTCGGTGGCCGAGATCGTCATCTCCTCGGGAACCACAACCGAGGAGAGCGCATGCCGAACACCACCCGAGAGAGCCCGAGGAGGTCTCCCGTGCGGCGTGCCCGCCGGGTGCTGCCGGCGCTGGCGCTGTGCGTCGCCCTGCTGGGCGCAGGTGCGTGCAGCGGAGGCGACTCGAAGGACGACAGGGGTGGCAAGGGCCCCGGCGACGGCAAGCCCGCCGCCCAGGCCAAGGACCCCGGTGGCGACGCGCCGAAGATGTCCAAGGCGGTGGTCGCGATCACCCCGCAGGACGGTGCGACGGGAGTGGCCACCGAAGGGGCTCTCAAGGTCACCGCGACCGCCGGGAAGCTGACGGAGGTCGCCGTGAAGACCTCCGAGGGCAAGACCGTCGAGGGCACCATCGCACCGGACGGGGCCAGTTGGGCACCGGCGGCGGCGCTGCAGACCGGGATGAAGTACGCGGTGTCCGCGACCGCCACGGACGCAGCCGGGCTGGTGTCGGCGATGCAGTCCTCGTTCACCACGCTCACCCCGGCGAACACCAACTACGGCTACTTCAACATCGATGCGAACGAAACCTACGGCGTCGGCATGATCGTGTCGCTGACCTTCGGTACCGCGGTCACCGACAAGGCACTGGTGAACCGGTCGGTGACGGTCACCTCGGAGCCCGCGGTCGAGGTCAAGGGCCACTGGTTCAAGGACACGCGACTGGACTTCCGCCCGGAGAAGTACTGGCAGCCCGGCACCAAGGTCACCCTCCATCTGGACCTGGACGGCAAGCAGACCTCCCCGGGTGTCTACGGCAAGCAGAAGAAGACCGTCACCTTCACCATCGGCCGGGCGCAGACCAGCGTCGCGGACAGCAAGGCCCACACCCTCACCGTCACCCGCGACGGCGCGTTGCTCAAGAAGCTGCCGGCCAGCCTGGGCAGCGACGAATTCACCACCTACAACGGCAGGATGCTGATCATGGCCAAGGAGGGCACGATCCGGATGTACGGGCAGAGCGTGGGCCTGGGCCCCGATTCGTACGACATCCCCGACGTCCCGCACAGCATGCGGCTGAGCACGAGCGGCACCTACGTGCACGGCAACCACTGGTTCAAGGACAAGGCGAACCCCCCGTTCGGCCGGCTGAACACCAGCCACGGCTGTGTCGGCCTGGAGGATGTCGTCGGTGGCGGCGACGCCACCAAACCGGGCGCCTGGTTCTACGCGAACTCGCTGGTCGGCGACGTGGTCGAGGTGATCAACTCGCCGGAGAAGGTGATCGACGCGGACAACGGCTGGAGCGGCTGGACGCTGACCTGGGCCCAGTGGATCAAGGCCTGACCACGCCCGGCCGGCACACGGGCGCCACATCGGGGTGACGTCGGCGCCCGCGATGGCGCCGTCGACCCGGAACGCGGCGGCGCCGACGAACGACGAAGCCGGCCGGCGCACGGGCCGTGCGGTCCGCGGGTTCCGCGTGAGCGTGCGATCGATAGATGTAGGGCGGCACGGGTCGTAGAGCGAGAGGTGGATCGCCTCGTGCGAGAGATCTGCATCGTCCGGATCGGAGGCGAAACGCGGTCCCGCCGGCGACCGTCCGTCGCTGGTTCGTCGACGTTCGGCGAGGACTCGGAATCAGTCGCGCCTCGACGCGGGGCATTCCCGTTCCCGGTCCGGTGATCCGTCGGTGGTCGCCGCGTCCGGGGGGCAAGGGATGGAAGCTGGTTCGGGCGCGATCCGGTCGAGGTCGTCCTCCATCTTCGCGGTGGGCGTGGGGGTGTTGTCGACCAGGAACAACACCGCCTGTCCGCCGCAGTGCATGCCGTCGAGGACGGAGCCGCCCCTCCCCGCCCTCTCGGTCCGTAGGGATGTAGACGGGGCCGCCGCCCGGCGCGCAGCATCGCCGCCGGCGCCCGGTCCCCGGTGACCTGATCGTTGTCGTAGCCGCGGAGACCGAATCCCACCGCCCGTGCGTGTCAGGATCAAGAATCCGGAGTCGCCCAAGACTGCGCCTCCCGCAAATGGTTCATCGTCGCGGCCCGCCGGGCACGCAACGGGTCCGGGAACGCCTCGATGTCTCCCGGTCCGCCGAAAGCGACGGGAGAAGCGGTGAGCACCGGCCGCCGGGAACCCGCAGTGGCCCGCCGGACAAGACAGGGTGTGACCATCACCCCGATATCCGACCGCGAGTTGTGGGAGAGGGCGTGCGCAGGTGAACCCGAGGCGTTCGGGACCATCTTCGACCGGCACTCCCGCGCGGTCTACAACTTCCTGTCCCGCCGCACCGCCTCCTGGGCCGAGGCCGAGGACCTGACCTCGGCGGTCTTCCTGGACGCCTGGCGCCATCGAAGCGCCGTCACCCTGGACCGGGACAGCGCACTGCCGTGGCTGCTGGGCATCGCTCGCAACACCGCCGCCAACGGCGGCCGGGCCCGTCGGCGCTACCAGGCGCTCAAGGAACGCCTGCCCACCCCCTCCCCGGTCCCCGACCACGCCCAGGACGTCGCCGATCGCATCGACGAGCAACGCGCCCTGGTCGCGCTGCGCACCTCCGTCGGCCGCCTGCCCGCGCACGAACGCGAGGTGATCGAACTGTGCGTATGGAGCGGACTGGACCAACAGGCCGCCGCCACCGCGCTGGGCGTGGCCGTGGGCACCGTCAAATCGCGCCTGCACCGCGCGCGCCGCCGACTCGGCGACGACCTGCGCGAATACGCACCGTCCTCCCCCGACCGCCGCGTCATCGCCGAGGAGACCTCGTGATGCCCTCGAACCCGATCCCGCCCGAGCGCGACCTGCCGCACAGCGCCGCCCGCCGAACCGAGTTGCTCGCCCTCCTGCCCCACGCGGGCTCCCCGGCACCGGCACTGCCCACCATCCGCCGGCGGACCCTGGGCCGACTGACACCGCCACGCCGGGTGCTGCTCCCATTGGCTGCGGCGGCGGCAGTGGCGGGCCTGCTCACCGGGGTCCTGCTCGGGATCTCCGGCGACGACGACGGGGCCATCCGGGTCCCGGGGCCGGCCGACTCGGGGTCTGTGCCCACCCCCGCGCCCTCCGCCGGGGACCGCCCGCTGCCGCTCAAGCAGGTGCCGGTACCGGCGGAGGTCGCGGTGTCCGACGACACCGCCGCCCGATTCGTCGCCGCATGCGCCGCCGACCGGCTCGACCCTGCGGCCGCGAGCGGGTACCGGGCCTACTTCGCGGTGCGCAGCCCGCGGCTGGCCGACCCCGGAAACATCTATGCGATCGCGGTCGACCCGGCCGGACACAACGCGTTGCAGTGTTCGGGCTCGAACCTGCCCACGGCACTCCGGATTCGGAGTGATTTCGAACTGCTCACCGGGACCGTCCAGGTGGACCACAGTGGCGGCACCAAGTCCGGTTCGAGCTGGACCGATTACTCCGCGGGCCGGTACAACGCCCCCGTGGCGCGGATCACCATGGACCGGGGCACCGGCGAGCACCAGGCGATCATGGCGGGCGGCGTCTGGTACGCGGCGGAGACCGTCGGGTACACGCGCGACGCCGCCGAGGCGTTTCCGGCCGGCCAGTATCCCCGGATCCGCGGCTACGACGACGCCGGCAAGCTGATCTGGGACTCCGCTCGAGACGTCCCGAAGCCGGGATCGGCGGAATGTGTCCGCACCCCCGACGGCCGGTTGCTCGACTACCAAGGCCGCGCCGAACCCGATCCCGCCACGTGCCGCCCGGCCCTGCCCTGGACCGCCGGCGCCCGATGAGCGCATCCGGCCGACCTGATTCCGACCGGCGGATGCCGACCGGAGAAGGCAGGCTTTTGCCGCCATGCGCCCTGGTCGGCCCCACTCATGCGGGCGGGGTCGACCAGGGCACGGTTGGGCGAGTCTGTTCAGTGTGGGGAGGCCCCCGATTCGGCGGGTGTGCGGAGGGGCTGCCACAGGGTGTTGCGGAGGTCGGTGCCGCGGACGAGTTGGATGCGCCAGGGGTCGATGCGGAGCACGTGGTAGTCGGGGTCGGCGGGCCCGGCCTGCCAGTAGCGGGCGGGGTCGTAGCCGACGCCGGGCGGGCTGCCCTTGACGTACAGGTTCCAGGCGTACTCTCGGGTTTCGCGGTCCTCGGCCCAGGTGGAGACGCTGTCGACGAAGACGGCGTTCTGGCGGGGGCTCCAGTACGAGTAGGTGGTGTGCGGGTTGTCGGCCAGGTGGGCGGCCTTCACCGGGGTCTTGTAGACCGCGAGCCAGCCTCTCGGGGCGCCGTCGACGACCTCCCAGACGGGGAAGAGGATGCGTGCCCGCGGGCGGTGTCGCTTGTCGACGGTGATCATCGTGGCGTACTTGATCTCGCGGATGTAGGAGAAGAACGTGTCCTGGATGTCGGCGAAGTCGCTGACTTTGGTGGCCATGGTGGGCTCCTGAGGTTGTGGGTCGGTGCTGCTCAGCGCGCGACGGGTACGTCGGTGTTGTTCTTGGTCCGTGTCGAGGTCGGAGTAGGGATCCGGGTCACCGCGCCGGGCGCATCGGTGTCGTCGTCGCCACTCCCGCCGACCGCCGTCGACCCCGAGCGCAGCCCGAACGCCCCGATCACCGCGGCGATGGCGGCCGCCGCGAACGGGACGACGAGCGCGGCACGGTAGCCGTCGAGCTGACCGGAGGCCGAACCGGCGTCCGTGGCCGCGATGTTGACGGCGGTCACGGCGGACAGCCCCAGTGCCGAGCCGAACTGGAACGAGGTGTAGAGCAGCCCGCCGGCGAGACCCTGCTCCTCCTCGTCGACGCCTTCCGTGGCGGCGATGGTGAGCGGTCCGTACGACAGGGCGAAGGCCAGGCCGAGGAGTACGAGGCTCGGCAGCATCGCGAGGTACGTCCAGTCGGAGCCGACCGGCAGGAACAGCGCGTACGCCGCGGACGCGAGCACCAGCCCGCCGAAGATCACCCGGGCGTTGCCGAAGCGCTCGACCAGCTTGGGGGTGAGGAGCGGCGACAGGATGGCGTCGATGCCGATGACGATCATCGCGAAGCTGGTCTCCAGCGTCGACCAGCCGCGCAACTCCTGCAGGTACAGCACGACGATGAACTGGAAACCGAAGAAGCCGCCCGCGAACAGCAGCCCGGACAGGTTGGCGCGGAGCAGTGCGCCGTTGCGCAGGATGCCCAGGCGTACCAGAGGCGCGGCCGAACGGCGTTCGATGACGACGAAGGCCGCCATGAGCAGCAGACCGCCGCCGACGGTGGCGAGTGTCTGGACGAGGGTGGCGTGGGCCGCGCGTTCGACCCCGAGGACGATGAGCACGATGGCGCCGGTGACGGTCAGGCCGCCGAGGATGTCGAAGCCCTCGCCCGTGCGCTCCGGACGCGGCGACTTCGGGACCACCGCGAGCGCCGCGACCAAAATGAGCGCGGACAGGACTACCGGAGCGAAGAACACCCAGCGCCAGCCCGCCGAGGTCAGCAGGCCGCCCGCGACGAGGCCGATCGAGAACCCGCCGGCGGCGGTTCCCGAGTAGATGAGCAGGGCGCGGTTGCGCTGCGGGCCCTCCGCGAAGCTCGTGGTGATGATGGACAGACCCGCCGGGGTCATGAACGCGGCGGCGACACCGGTCACGAAACGGGCGACGATCAGCATCCAGCCCTGCGTGGCGAAGCCGCCGAGGCCGGAGAAGAGCAGGAAGACGACGAGCCAGAAGACGAACATCTGCCGCCGTCCGAAGAGGTCGGCCGCCCGCCCGCCGAGGAGCATGAAGCCGCCGTAGCCGAGGACGTAGGCACTCATCACCCACTGCAACTCGCCGGTGGACATGCCCAGGTCGGCGCGGATCGACGGCAGGGCGACATTGAGCATGGCCACATCGATGCCCTCGAGGAAGATCGCGCCGCACAGGACGAGCAGTACGCCCCAGCTGCGCGCGCCGAGGCCGCCTGCACCGTCCGTGGCGTCGCGCGTACCTGTGCTGCTTGCGCTGCTTGTGCTATTTGTGTCGGAAGTTTCTGGGGACATATCGGAAACGCCTCCGGGGCGAGGGGGTGATCGGGATGTCACCACCTTCGTTCCGGACGCCGGGGCGGAACAACGGCGAAGATCTCACCGTTCATGCAGTCCGACTGCATGATCCGATCGACCGTCGTGAGGGCCCCATGGAACGCGATGAACTGGAGACCTTTCTGATCCTGGCCGAAGAACTCCACTTCGGCCGGACGGCGGACCGCATGCGCCTGTCGCGCTCACGCGTCAGCCAGCTCGTGAACCGTCTGGAACGGCACGTCGGGGCTCCGCTGTTCGTGCGCACGAGCCGCCGGGTCAGGCTGACCGCGATCGGACGCCAACTGCGCGACGACGTGGCCCCACTCCACCTCGCGCTGGCAGCTGCCGTCGAACGGGCCCGGAGCACCGCGCGCGGCATCGACGCGGTGCTGCACGTCGGATTCTCCACGCCGCTCACCGGCGAGATCGTGCTCCGCGCCGCCGAGATGCTCCGGAGCGCACACCCCGAACTGGCGGTGGAGATCTGCGAAGTGCCGCTCGCCGATCCGTACGGGCAGCTGCGCAACGGGGAGTTCGACGTACAGGTCGCGGAACTGCCGGTACGCGAGACCGACCTCGCCCACGGTCCCACCCTGCTCCGCGAAGGACGCACGCTGGCGATCGCGAGCGATCACCCGCTCGCGGCCCACGCCGCAGTCGTCTTCGAGGACCTGGCCGACCTGCCGCTGCTCACCATCGCCGGCGAACTCCCGGACCATGTGCGCGAGTTCCACGCGCCGACGCACACACCCGGTGGTCGGGCGATCGGGCGCGGTCCTTCGGTCACCAACATGCAGGAAGCGCTGATGATGGTGGCGGCCGGACGCGGGGCTCTACTGTCGCCCGCACACGCCTCCGCGTACTTCGCGCGACCCGGGGTCACGTATGTGCCGTTCCTGGACGCCGAGCCGGTCGACTACGGCCTGGTCTGGCGCAGCGAGGAGAACACGGAGGCGATGCGCGTCTTCGCGCAGGCGATCCGGAACGCGGCACGCGAGGGAGCCGGAGCACCGGCGTCGGGCGGCGGTACGACCGGGAGCGCGGGCAGGGGCGCGACGAGCACGGGGCCGGGCGCGGGCACGCGTGCCCGGGCGTCCGGGGGCGGCCGGCCGGCGCCGACGACGCCGGCGAACGTGTGACGGAGGCATCGGCACGCGCGAAGCTGCGGGTCGAGCCGGTGGCCCGGCGCTGCGCGGGCCCGCGAGAATGGGTACGCGAGCTGGGTACGCGAGACCGCGCACATGGCCGGCCGTGGACACGAGACCGCGCACGCGGCCGGCGGCCGTGCACACCGTTCGCAGCGCACATCATGGGCAGCGGCAATGGCGATGGGTGTCGACGACGCCTCGTCAGCGGACGACGAGGCGGACCACTGGATGTTCCACTCCGTCAAACGATCCTGATTTCCCTCATGGGTGTGGTTTCGGCCCACCACCCGTCCCGGCCGCCGCACCCATCCCGCGGCGCGACCCGCGCTGTTCCCCGCGAGGGTCGCGGGACGTGAACGACGCCGTCAGGCCCTGCCCGACGCGGTGTCCGCGACGATGTCGGTCAACAGCGACAGGGCCGCCGCCGAGGGCGAATCCGGCGCGGCCGTGAAGACGGCGACGCGCTGACCCTCGTCGGGCAGGGCCATGAACTCGATGGTGAGCTGCATCGTGCCCACGACCGGGTGATGGTAGTCGCGCGTGTTCGTGCCACAGTCCCCGACCGTGTGGGCGGCCCACAACTTCGCGAACTCCGAGCTGGAAAGCGTGAGTTCGCCCACGAGTGCGGCCAACCTCGGGTCCCCGGGATAGCGGCCCGAGATGAGTCGCAGGTCGGCGACGGTCGAGCGCGCCTTGCGGGTCCAGTCCCCGTACAGCTCCCGAGCGTGCGGGTCCAGGAAGAGCAATCTGGCGATGTTGGGGCGATCCGCCGGCCGGGTCGGCGCGGTGAAGTCCACGTGTCCGGCGATCAACGCGTGTGCCATCGGGTTCCACGCGAGTACGTCCAGGAAGCGACCCATCACCAGGGCCGGTACCTGCGCGAACGCGTCGATCATGACGCCGACCGTGGGCCGCACCTGTTCGGGCCTGGCCGCACGCCGGCGCGGCTTGGCGGCCGGCCGGGCCAGCGTGTACAGGTGCGAGCGCTCGACGTCGTCCAGGCGCAGCACGCGTGCGATCGCGTCGAGGACGGCGTCCGACGCGTTCGGGCTCTGGCCCTGCTCCAGGCGCGTGTAGTACCCGGCGCTGACGCCGGCGAGCTGGGCCAATTCCTCGCGGCGCAGGCCCGGGACGCGTCGGCGCCCGCCGAACGTCGGCAGTCCGGCCTCCTCGGGGGAGAGCACGGCCCTTCGCGAACGCAGGAATTCACCCAGCTCCACATGCGTGTCCATGCCCTCGATTGTGCCCGTGACGCGGCGGCCGTGCCTGCACCTGCCAGGTGTAGGCACCGGGGAGGTACCCCCGACACGGGGCCGGCTGCCCCGCCGATCCGCACGCAGTCTGGTCTCCGACGCAACAACGACCGCCACGAACGACGGGCAAGGGGTTCAGAGCACATGAGAGTGATCGTGATCGGTGCCGGCGGCACCCTCGGCAGCGCCATCGCCGCCGGACTCGAAACGCGACACGACGTGGTCCGGGTCGGTCGGCGCGGGCCGGTACGCGCCGACCTGACCGACCGAGCCTCGCTGGACGCGATGTTCGACGAAGTCGGCGCCTTCGACGCCGTGGTGTGCGCCGCCGCGAGCGGCGCCCTGACCCGGTTGCACGACGGCGACGACGTCGACTACTGGACGGGCCTGAGCGGCAAGCTGATCGGCCAGGTCGATCTCGTACGGCGGGCCGTCCATCGCATCCGCGACGGGGGTTCGATCACCCTGACCAGTGGGCACTTCGCCGAGCCGATTCCCGGATCGAGCACCGGGTACCTGGTCAACGCCGGCCTGGAGGCGTTCGTGCTCGCCGCCGCGACCGAGATGACGCGCGGCATCAGGCTCAACATCGTCAGCCCCGGCTGGCTCAGCGAGTCCCTCGCGATGCTCGGTATGGACCCTTCGCCCGGCATACCGGCCGCCGATGTCGCCCGCGCCTATACGGCCGTCGTCGAGGGCGGTGCCCACGGCCTCGTCATCGACCCCACCACCGCTATCACCACCACCACCCCGATCGGACTGTGACCACCATGCCTGACACCCTCGTCGTCCTGGCCCACCCCGACCTCGCGAACTCGCGCATCAACGCCGCGCTTTCCGACGCCATCCGCGACCTGCCCGACGTGACCGTGCACGACCTGTACGCGGCCTACCCCGACTTGCGCGTCGACGCGGACCACGAGCGGGAACTGCTGCTTGCCCACGACCGGATCTGTTGCAGTTCCCGTTCCACTGGTACTCCTCGCCCGCGCTGCTCAAGCAGTGGTCGGACGACGTGCTCGCCTACGGTTTCGCGTACGGCGTCGGCGGCACGGCCCTGCACGGCAAGTCATTGCGCGTCGCGACCACGACCGGCGGAGGCGAGGACCTGTACCGCCCCGGCGGGCTCAACCGATTCCCGGTGACCGACCTGCTGCGGCCGTTCGACGCGACCGCGAACCTCGTCGGGATGCGCTACGAGGACCCCTTCGTGGTGCACGGCACGCGGGTACTGGACGACGGCGACCTTGCCGAACTCGCGGGACGCTACCGGGCATTGCTGAAGGGAAGGGTGCCGGCAGGGGTGTCGGCCCGACACTCTCGCGCCGATTCGGCCGCGCCGGCTGTGCGGCGGGTGCAGGGTGCCGTGCCGTCTCGATCCCGCTGACGCCGCCGGCCTGGCCCGGCCCAGCCGGCAGCGGCGCCAGTCAGTGCCGACAGTCTCGGGACACCGACCATCACAGTGCCTGTCGTTGGCCGGAGTCGAAGACGTAGCCGGAGCACGGCGGGAGGGGACGCGGGAGCGCCGGGCGGGGACATGGGGTGTGCCGGGCGATGGTGCACAAGTGCCCTGTGAGCAGCGGGAAATGGTGCACCAGAGCCCTGTTCTGGGGATCGATGGATGCCCTAGCGTGCTGCTCGCCGCCAACGAAACCGACGCGGCGCAATGCAAGCGTGTCGATGCGATGTCCATTCCGGCTGATCGCGCAGAGACCGCCCCACCGATGGAGTCGTCGGCGATGGAGCCGAAGGAATCGGGTTCGAAGGAAACGGGCTTGTCCGCGCCGCCGGGGTACGGTCGATCCGACCGTCTCCTCCGGCATCTCATCTGGCGGTCCGGCGTACCGGTCGATCCGTTCCCGGTCCGCCATCCCGGGCTGGCCGCCGCGCGAGACCTCTTCGAGGTCGAAGACGTGCTCGGCAGCGAGTTGGCGCAGGCTCAGCGCGGTCTGGCCGAGGTGTACGAGTACGAACCCCATGTCCCCGTGAACTTGGGAAGCGCCGATGTCGAAGGCGCTCGCCACTTCGCGGACGGCTTGCTGCTCGGGGCGCAGCACTTCCCGGACGCGCCAGTGGAGAGAATCGTCGGGACAGCGTTGAGTCGGCTGTCCCTGGAGGCGGTGGGCGGTGCGACGCAGGTGTCGGCCCTGACCTCGCCCCAGATCTACATCACCCACCCCGATGAACTCGGGCGTAGGTTCTTCGCATACGCACAGGCCGAGATCAAGGTCGACACCGCCGCCTTCCTCTCCAAGAGGCCGGCCAAGCAACGGGAGACGTACGCCGACCTCCGCGCGACCGACCGGGGTTCTCTCCTGCTCGGGATGGGCGCGAGCCTGCCCACGCCGACGGGTGTCCACGAGTACCTGCACGTCGTCGAGAAGACGATGGCGCACCCGGAATGGCGCAAGGCAGGGGTGATTCCGGGCTACCCGAACTCGCTGAGCGACGACGTCCGCGCGGCCGTCGCCCTGCGCGTGGGCAAACCCGCGGAACGGCTGACCAAGGCCGACTACGTCAGTGTCGTGGGGGAGTACGCGGCCACCACCCTGGACGAGTTGGTCGCCGTCCTGGGCACCGACGCGATCATGAACGGGCCGAACGCCGAACCGATCAGCCGCCTCGTCTACGACCGCCTGCAGGCGGCGGTACGCCCCTTCGAGCCCGGGCCGGGAGCAACCTTGTCGATCTGGCTCGGCCGAGCACGCACACGCGACGTCCGTGCGGCCCTGAACCTCCAGGGCCAGGAACCCACACTGCCGCCCGAACTCGCAAGCGCGTCGCCCGCACGCTCCCCGCAACCCCAGCCGTCCGCGGTACGCGATACCGACATCGCAAGGCTGGCATCGACGGGACTGACGCCCGCCCACAAGCCCACCCCACACACCAAGCACAAGACCTCGGCACGCGTGAGGTCGGCGCCGACGAACGCGCCCATCCGCAGCCCCGCCCCACCGCTGGTGATCAAGCACCGCGGCCTTCAGGACAAGAAGCCGAGCCGATCGATGTAATGCCGCGGCCGGCGACGCCCACCCGACACCGGCGTCTAACGCCGCCTCGGCGAACGCGAGATGCCCGAGCCGCAGATGTACGCCTGCGTTTGTCCGCGTGCCTTCCTGGCCTGGCGTGAAAGCAACTCCCAAGCCACTCAACCTCGTCCTGGAGTACGACACCGGAACAGAGCGCCTGTCCCGCCTCGTCGGCAAGGTCGGCCATACAGACGCCCTCTTGTTCCCGGTCCGGTGCGGGAATCGCCTGCACGTGTCGGAACGTGAAGGCGGCATGCGGCGCGATTGCGACACGTGAATGGCACGATTGCGACACGTGAACAGGAACACCGGGTGCGCGCAACGACGTCGTCGCAATCAGCCCGCCGGCGCGGCGGCGCTGCGATGCTCCTGCGGGCTGATGCCGTACACCCGCTTGAACGCCGAGCTGAGGGCGAACCCGCTGCCGTAGCCGACCCGTCGGGCGACGGCGTTCAGCGTGGCATCGGACTGGCGCAGCAGGTCGGCGGCCAAAGCCAGGCGCCATTCGGTCAGGTAGGTCATCGGCGGCGTACCGACGGTGTGGCGGAAGCACTCGGCCAGCGGTGCCCGTGACACGCCGATCTCGGCGGCGACCCGCGCCGGCGTCCAGTCGTTCGTCGGATCCTCGTGGAACAGGCGAAGAGCCTCGCCTGCCACCGGGTGGGTGTGTGCCCGGTACCAGGCCGGCGCCTCGGTCTCGGGCCGGTCGAACCAGGCCCGCAACACCGAGATGAGCAGCAGGTCGAGCAGGCGGTCGAGCACGACGCTCTGGGCCGGCCCCTGTTGGGCGACCTCTTTGGTCAGCACCCGGATGAGCGTCGAGTCCCAGGTGTCGTCGGACACGACCAGCAGTGGCGGCAAGACGTCGAGCAGGCGCCGGCCGACGGCGCCGACCTCCTCGTACACGCCGAGCACCATCTGCACCGACCCGTCGGGGTTGCTGCCCCATGTGCGCGCCCCCAGCGCCATCCGCTTGCGCAGGTCGACGCCCTCGGGCGTGACGCACCGCCGGCCGGGGTGCACGATGACCTGCGGCGGGGTCGCCGGGTCGTCGCTCATCACGTAGGGGTCCGATCCGCGAACGATGGCGACGTCGCCCGGGCGCAGCCGCACCGGCTCGCCGTGGTCGGGCTCGAAGCTCGCTTCGCCGCTGAGCATGACGGCCTTGGCCCCGGCCCCGGGCGCATGAGCCGGCCCAGGGTGCGCTCGACGGTCCAGCGGGAGCGAACGTGCCTTCTGGGCTGGGACGATGAGGCTTGCAGAAGTCTCGACGGGCCTCGGTATACCGCTGCGCCACTCGCGTGCGATGTCGTCGTGAGTCGGGCGGAACCGTTCGGCGGATTGCCCGGCGTGGTGGTCGAGGGGTGTGTGGGCGGTCAGGTGGTCGTCGGCCACCGGGGCCCGGTGTCGGGGTGGTGGGCCCACACGTACTGGGTGTCGGGTGTGACGGTCATGCCGTGGTCGTACAGTCCCGGGGCCCCGGCGGCGATCCACCGGTCCCAGGCCGCCTCCAGCTCGTCGCCCAGCCGCCGCGCTCCGCCCTGGTACAGCGTGGTTCCGACGCCCGCCGATGCGGAATACACGGCCCAGGAGGCGTCGCCGTCGTGGATCCAGGCGTTGACCCCGTCGGCGTCGCGCGCGGCACGCACGCGTACCTCGGGCAGCGCGACGCGCAACGCGAACAGCAGGTGCGCGTCGTCGCACAACGGCGCCAGGTCCCGGACCACGCCGCGCTCGTCCTCGGCCGCCGTGTCGCCGCGGACGTCGGTGAAGCGGGGTTCGGCCGGGGTGCCGCGGGCGGGCATGAACGTGGCGAGCCCCTGGACCCACCCGCTCGCCGAGCGTCCGTCGTCGGCGACGGTCAACGCGACATGCCCCAGCCGCCCCCACGGGGTGACCAGACGGCCTCCGGGGCGGGTGTGCGCGATCCACGCCCACGGCACCTGCTCGACCGCGTACGTCGAGACCACCCGATCCCACGCCGGCTGCGCCGGGAGGCCGGCCGCGCCGTCCCGGACCTCGACCCGTACGTCCGCCCCCGCCGCGGCGAGTGCCTTGCGGGCCGCCTCGGCCAGGTCGGGATCGACCTCGACGCTGACGACGTTGCCCGTCCCGGCGCGCCGGGCGAGCAGGGCCGCGTTCCACCCGGTCCCGGTGCCCAACTCCAGGACCCGGTGTCCGGGTTCCAGGAGCAGGGAGTCGAGCATGTCCACCACCACCGCCTGGCACGACAGGCTCGACGTGGGTACCGCGTCGACGACCTGCGTCACCGCGGCGTCGTCCGGCCCGGCGTACACCAACGACACCCACGCGTCCTCGTCGACCGCCCGGTCCACCGGCACATACGCCGCGCCGTCCCAGCGCCACAGCCGATCGGGCGCGAACGCGTCCCGGGGCGTGGCCTCCACCGCGGTCCGGATCCACGGCGCGCGCACAGGCCAGTCGCCACGCCGTTCCATCTCGGCCGCCGATCGCGACCGCGCCTCGACCAGGTCCACAGCGGGCTACTCGTCCTTCTTGTGCCGGCCGTTCGACGGCGGGGGAGGGGGCACGCGCCCGTCGGAGTTGTCCGGCGGAGGATTGCCCTGCGACGGATCCGGCGGCGGCTTCTCGTGCTGTCCCATGAACGCCTCCTCGATCACCCAGAGAGACACCATGATGACGCCACACCACATCCGGGCCGAAGACACACCGAACCGCGACCCACACCACCCGCAAGCCCCCCGATGCGGCAACAGCCCCGGCCACCGACACCCGGCTATCCCGGCGCATCCCAAGCCCGGTCAGCTCGACCCGCCCACCGCCCAATCGGCCTGCCATTGGCGGGCATTGACGAGAACCACACCCAGCTTCACCGCGCGCGCCCCACCATCGACGCCGACGGTCTCGACATGCTGCCCGGCACCGTCAGATGCCCCCTCCGCACACAGACCGCACCCGCCCGCAGCCAAGGGCAGCACCCACCGGTCCACCGGCGCCTCACGCCGCGCCGCCACGCCACCTCGACGCCCACCCCGCCGACTCCCTCGGCCGAGGGCGACATCACCGCTGCGAGCGAGGCGTTGGCCCGCCGGGCGATCCCGGACGTGATGGAACTCCTCAGGCTCTCCCGGGCGGGTTCGCGGTACGAGCACACGTGGTATCCGCCGTTGCCGGAGTTGTTGCGCAAGTGCAGCAAGGAGGAGTCGGACGCGGTGTGGGAGGCCCGCCCCAAGTGGCGCAACAAGCACCTCCCGGCGGGCGATCACGAAATCGTCGCGCTGGACATGAACGCCGCCTACCTGTCCGCATTGAAGGCCCACCTGCCGATCGGCCCGCTCGAACACCGCGCGGGCACGGAGGTGGACGACTGCGACGGACCGCGAGGGCGTAAACGCCGCCGCGCCGGCATCTATCTCGTCGACCCCCGGCCTGGGACCACGACATCCTGCCGAATCCGCTTGGCGATCGGGACGAGCCGGGCCCGCTGTGGATCACCGACCCGACCCTGCGGCTGCTGCTGCGCTGCGCGTCGCCCGCGTACGGCACCCTGTGCGGGGAACCACAGGCCACGAGTCCTGGACGGCGGTGGCGACCGAGAACCTCCTGGAGCGGTTGCGGACCGCGTTGCGCGATGCCCGCGACGCCGCGATCGCCGAGGGCGACGACGTGACGTTGGACTATGTGAAGCAGATGTACGCCAAGCTGGTGTCCACGATGGGTGGTTCGAACTACAACCGGGAGATCAACCGCCCGGACTGGATGCACATCATCCGCTCCCAGGCGTTCTCCAACCTGTGGGTCAAGGCCTTCAAGGCCCACCGGGGCGGCCTCGCCGTGGTGCGGGTGATGGGCACCGACGAACTCCACCTCACCGGCGGCGACTGGCGCACCGTGTTCACCGAGGGCCGCGGCGTCGGCGACGTGAAGATCAAGGACACGTACATTCTCCAGAGCAAGGACAAAAGAGTTGACGGCCCACGCCACCGCCCCCGCCGCCACCGCTTCGCCCGAGAGGACCTGACGCCGGATGCCGTACCGCTCCCTGGAGCCCGGCAAGTACGGGATGCGCGACGCCCGCGCGTCCGCCCAGGCCGCCGAGCGCCTGGACGAACTCGCCGACGGCGTCAGCTCGCCCGTCGACACCGAACGCGGCCTCGCCGCACGCCTGCGCTGCCTCACCGCCTCCACCGCCGGCTACGAGGCGATGGACAACGCCGGCATCGCCGTCACCCCCCGGACCCTGGCCGCCTGGCTCGCCGAGGACCGGACCCCCAACCGGGCGAACCTGCGCCGGATCGAGACCGCCTACCGCGACCTGCGCCGGCGCAACGTGGCGCGGTCGCTGACCCGTCGCCTGAACAACAACGGCCGCGGGACCCGCGTGGAACTGCACCCGCACGACCAGTCCGGCGTGCGCGAGCCGCACCGCCGGGCGGGCGTGGCCGGGCACCGCAGCGTCAACGTCCGCCGTTGGGACACGATCGTGCGCGCCTGGGCGGCCGGGGACGAACGCATGCTCGACGAGTTGTGGACCGACGAGGTGTTGGCCGATCTCGGTTCGGACTGGGGCGGCTTCGAGTTCGCTTCCGGGGTGGGATTCGCGGCATAGCCGACTGTAGGGTCTCGAGGTCCGCTTCACGGTCTTCGACCCGGTTCCCTACGGATCGCATATATGAAGCGATCGTGCGATTCGCAGTGTTCTGTCGCGGTGCAACCGGCGGATTCTCGCTGCGTCGTGCATCGAGGGGCGGGGACGCCGGGCACGAATCCCCGTTCCTTGTTCCGGGGGCCGTCGGATTCTCGCCGCATCTCTTACCGGAGAGTCGAGATCTCGGGTACTTGGCGATTTCGACAGGTCGTGTACCTCGTGCGGATGATCCGGTCTCACTTCGCGGCCTCGTTCTCACTGCACCTGTCGCGGTCGCTTCGGCAGGTGTACGGGGCCGGGGGCCGTTTCGGTTCCCGGTGGTCGGTGCCAGGATGGGGCGGTGAGTACAGATGCCCCGGGTGCTGTGGCGCGGCCGTCCGAGCGTCCGAGGCCGGCCCTTCCCGACATGGCCGCCGCCCACGAGCGCGGACCGGCCTTCGCCGTCGAGGCGCGGTGGCAGCGGCTGTTCCTGGCACTGGAGTGGATGTCCGCGCGGACCGGGGGGACTACGACTCGCGGCACTCTCGGCCTCGTGGTGGCAGCCCGCGCGGAACCCCGGCTGCGTCGGCTGTACCCGTTCACAAGTCACGCGACCTTGTGCTTGAGCAGCTGCACGAGGTACCCGTACGCGATCGCGGTTCCGCCCGTCGAGCCCTTGCACGACGGACGCTTCCGGGTGCGTGTTCCCCGTTCCCGGGACGTGATCGGCGTGACGGACACCGCCGAGGAGGCCATTGCCCTCGTCCTGGACCACCTCCCGGCCGACATCGGCCCAGCCGTGGCCGGAACAGCGGGCGACCTCGGACCGTGACGTGTTCGGCGTCGTCCCGGTTCGTCGCGAGGAAGTGCGGCGGGGGTGGAGACCAACCCCGGTGAAGTGGCGTGGGACAGCCGGAGAACCCGCAGGACACGGCGTCGCCGTAGGAAGCGGAACGCGAGATCCTACAGCGGCTGTTGCCCTGTCGTGTCGCCCGTCGCCCTTGGAACCGATGGGCCGCGCGAGGGTGTTGGTGCCGGTCGGGGCGTGATGTGCTCCTTCGCCGGTGCGCAGCCTGTCCGGTCGACGACGACCGGCCGCCGTACCCGGATGCCGGGGGTCGGGCGCTGGGGGTCGGGGGCGTGCGCCCGTTCGTGCTCGGCCGGTTCACGGCCGACGACCGCCCTCTTCGGGGCCCTGTCGTGACCTGTGCGCACGTCGACGCTCCGCATCGATCCTCGTGGGGTGCGGGCGTACACCCGCGGGTGTACGTGCGCCTCTGCCCGAGGGGCGGGGCGCGTCCTACCGTGGGCAGCGGAGGCCGAGCGCCCGGGACCACCCGGCCCCGACCCCGCCTTGTTTCCGGTTCTGTTCGCACACGACCCAGAACGGGTGTGACCATGCGTCTTTCCCATCGAATCGCCGCCGCCACCGGCGCCGTGGCCCTGGCCCTGGGCGGCCTGACCGCCCTGGCCCCCACCGCTCAGGCCACCCAGGCCGACTGCGTCACCTACCTCGCCGGCCTCGGCTACAACACCACGGACACCAACGCCGCCTGTCTGGTGGGCGGCTCCGGACTGCCCCTGGCCTTCCAACTGTGCTCTCTCACCCTGACCACCGTCTCCGGCGTCCCGCCGGCCATCGCCGACGAGGCGTGCCGCCGCGCCGCGCTGTGACCGACCCGTAGGGTGCGTCCCCGCCGTCCGCAACGTTTCGTTCCTCGTGACCGACCGGTCACGAGGAACGGCTGACCGACACCCACGTCCCGCCCCCGCGTCACGATCGGCGTCGCGGGGGCCGGACCACGCCCGCCTCCCCGCCGATCCCGCCCCCACACGCCCGGCCCGGCCCCACGACACCGCAGCCGAGACCTACGGCCTCGCCGCGGCGATCCGCCGGCCCCGGACCGGTGCCACGCCCGCCACCGACCGCTTCGCCGGCCCCCATGCGAGCGCGGCCGACGTCCCGGAGGACATCGCCACCGCACGGCGCCGCACCCCGCCGGCCGACACGCGGCCCCGGGCGGCCCCCATCTCGGAGCCGTCTTCGCCGAGGACCCCGCGGCGACCATTGGCCACTTCGAGTTCACCCCGCACCACCCCCTGCTCTTCCTGCCGAGTACGGTGAGCGCCTCGACGCGCTCTGGCGTCCAAGAAGCCTGTCGTTGGCGTGCGTTGGCGAGTACCACACCCAGCTTCACCTGCATGTGCCTCGCCGCCCGCTCGACGGTCTCGACGTGTTTGCGCGGCACGACCAGGTGCCCTTCCCGCCGGCGGAACGCCGCCGCAGCCAGGGTCAACGCCCACCGATCCACCGACACCGCGCGCCGCACAGGGACCGCGGCCACCTCGACACCCACCCCGGCCGGAGCCGCCCGCTGCGCCGCCGACAGGTTTGCGCCGCTGCGCCGTTGCCGTTCCAGCCATGCCCCGACGTCCTCGCCGCCGACGGTGCGTCCGGGCACGAGTTCGTCGAGGCTTCCCCCGCCTCGGCGTGCAGTCGCACCGTCGATCCCGCTCGGGCCTGCTGTGTTCGGGTCGTCCCATGCCGCGTCGTCGGCGAGGATCGGAGGCCGTTCGGCCTCGCCCTCCCCGGGGCGTTCGCTGAAAGTGCTGCCGGCGGGTGGTCCGCACACGCGTCGGATCGCGGTCAGGTCGCAGCCCGTACACCCTCGTGTCGTGTCGTGTCCCCGGGCGACGGGGCACGGCCCGCGGAGTCTGGAGGGGAACTCTTGTCGGAAATCGTGCACGCGCAGGGGGCGGTACGCGGTACTGTTCAATGCGTGGGCACGTCTGATCTGCCCACCTCGCCGGGCAAGGCCGCGTCGCCTATGCGATGGCGTACGCGATATCGGTGGGTCGCGACGCCCGCTGTTTGCGGGCCGCGCTCCGACAGACGAAAACGGCCCCGGGCCTGCGGTCGCTGTCACCCGGCTCGGTACACGACGAACCGTCCCGCTCTTGAACGCGGCGCCGGCGATTGCCGGGCGGACACCACTGGTGAGTATCCACCGCGCGACCCTCGGCCGGTCGCACCCCACCGGGGCCCTCGCATGAGGCTCACGCGCCCATGGCCGCTCGTGCGACGCGCACCCTCGTTCCGTTGCTCCGCCCACGATGGACATGGCCCGAATACAGGGCCCTCCCAGTTTCCCCGACCGACAGGAACCGCACGTGCAGCCACAACACACCGCCCCCGGAGGCAATAGCCCCGTCTGCCGTCCGAGCCCTCCGCTCGTCACGTTCTCCGCTCCCGTATTCGACGACCCGCCCGACGACGCCACCCGCTCCACCACGCGCCGGCGCCGTCCCGCTCCGCGCCCGATGAGCCCTCCATCGTCCGGCATCGGTGCCCGGCCGGGACCCGAGGCGAAGCTGCCACCGATGACCTCGGTGGTGGCAGCCGTCCGCGCCGGGTGCGCCGCGGTGTTTATGCCTCGACACCCGGCCGAGGACGGCGGGCACATGGTGTTGTATCGGCCCGACGGGGCCCCGATGCCGCCTGCGCCCGCCGAAGCGGACCCGATCGTGACGGACCTCGTCCTGGAGCCCTCGGTCGCCGCCGTGACCGGAGTGCGCCGCGTGAGCGTCGGCGCCTGGGCGGTGCCGCTTCCGTACGCCGTACCGGCGCTCCTCGCCCCCCACGACTGCCACACCCACCCTGCGGCTCGCGCCTGGGCCGACATTGCGCGCTGGGGACTGGAAATGATCGCCGCCCGCCGCGTACGCCTCGCAACGACCGACACCGGATCGACCACGTGGCGGTTTACTCCGCCCAGCGACGCACAGGCCACGCAACTGCGTTCCCTGGCAGCCGCGTTGCCCCCACACGGACACTGCCGGTTCTTGGGCGACATGCCGCTGCGGATCGATTCGCCGACGACCGTCACCCACGCCTTCCTCGACGCTCTCGCCGCCACGCACATGCGCACGCCCGGCGCCCGACACGTCCTGGGCGAGAGTGCGTTCACCACCGCCACCGCCGATGTGAACCCGCGCGTCCAGGCATGGATCGACGACCTCGAAGTGGGACACGACCCGCTCCCGGAACCACACCTGACCCTGCGGGTCGGTCGGCCACGCACAGGAAGCGAGGGTTTCGACGTCGTCCCCGTGGCGGTGCACCTCACCGGACCCGACGACATGGCCGTCACGTTCGACCGACTGGACTCCGACGGTCGGCGACGCGCACGTCGGGCACTGCGCCGCGCCGCTCGCGCATGGGCGCCGCTGGGGCCCTTGGCGGCCCGTCCGAACCCGTGCGAGACCGTGTTGCGCGACACCGAGGCCCTGGAGTTGAGATACGCCGGCGGCGCCGCGTTGACGGCCGCCGGCGTCAGTGTCGTCTGGCCACCCGGAACGGTCCACACGCTCGACCCCGGGACCGTGATCGGAACCCGATCCGGCTCACCCGCGCCCGCAGTACGTTTCGCACTCTCGGACGTCCTGGACTTCCGCTGGCGTTACACGCTCGAGGGCGTGGCCCTGACACCCGAGGACATGGACGTCCTCGCCACGGCCACCCGACCGCTGGTACGTCTGCGCGACGACACGTGGGTCCTGATGGACGAGATGACGGCCGAACGCGCCCGCCGGCCCGCTCTCGCACCCATGAGCGCCACCGAGGCGCTCGCCGCCGCCCTGTCGGGCACCGTCACGATCGACGGCCGCACCATGCCGTGCGCCACGGCCGACGGTTTTCGCACGCTCGTCGACGGTCTGCGTGAGCCTTCCGCCGGTGCGGTTCCCTCTCCGGCGGGGTTGCGCGCGTGTCTGCGGGAGTACCAGCAACGCGGCCTGGCGTGGCTCGCGCGGCTCACCGACCTGGGTATGGGCGCCCTGCTGGCCGACGACATGGGCCTGGGCAAGACCGTGACCGCGATCGCCCTGCACCTGTACCGACAGGAACGCGACCCCGGAGCGCCCACGCTCGTGGTGTGTCCGACCTCCCTCCTCACGAACTGGACCCGCGAGATCAACCGGTTCGCGCCCGGAACCGCCGTACACCGCTACCACGGCCCCGACCGTTCCCTCGAGGACGTTCCCCCCGCGGCGATCGTCGTCACCACGTACGGAGTACTCGCCCGCGACCACGCCGCCCTGGCGGCACGCGCATGGGACCTGATCGTCGCCGACGAGGCCCAAACGGTGAAGAACCCGACCTCCATCGCGGCCCGGCGGCTGCGTGAGATCCACGCGGGCGCCGCAGTGGCCGTCACCGGCACACCCGTGGAGAACAACCTTTCGGAGCTGTGGGCCATCCTGGACTGGGTGAACCCCGGCCTGTTCGGTGAACTCCCCGAATTCCGCGCGCGGTACGCCCGCGCGGCCGAACGCGACACCGACCCCGACGGCGAAGCCGTCGCACGAGTGAACCACCTCGTGGGACCGGTCATCCTGCGCCGCCGCAAAAGCGACCCGGATATCGCACCCGAACTCCCCGACAAGGTCGTCGTGCGGCGCGTCGTGCAACCGGCCCGGGAACAGGTCGTGCTCTACGAAGCGTTGGCCCGCGAGACCATGGACCGCATCCGCGAGAACACCGGCCTCTCCCGACACGGCCTGGTGCTGAAACTCATCACCGGACTGCGTCAGATCTGCAACCACCCCGCCCGGTTCCTCAAGGAACCGATGCCCGACACATGGGACGCGGATGCTGCGACGCAACGCTCCGCGAAACTCGCCGCGCTGGACGACATCCTTGCGGTGGTCCGCGAACGCCGGGAAGCGGCCATCGTGTTCACGTCCTACGTGGCCACGGGACACATGCTCCGAGCGCACCTGCACGCACGCGGCCTCCAGACACGATTCCTCCACGGACACACCCCGCAAACACAGCGGCAGGACATGGTCGACGCGTTCCAACGCGGCGACGTACCCGTCCTCGTGCTGTCCGTCAAAGCCGCCGGTGTCGGCCTCAACCTCACCCGCGCCGAACACGTCGTCCACTACGACCGCCAGTGGAACCCCGCGGTCGAAGCCCAGGCCACCGACCGTGCCCACCGGATCGGCCAACACCGCGTCGTGCACGTGCACCACCTGATCACCGAAGGCACCGTCGAGGACCGCATCGACACACTCCTCACCCGCAAGGCAGACCTCGCGGAAGCGATCCTGTCCACAGGCGAGACCGGACTCGCGGAGATCTCGGACGCGGACCTGACCGAACTGGTTACGCTCGGCCGATAGGCGAGCGGACCCCCGACCCGCACACCACCGGAACCGACACACGAAAAGCCGGCCGGGCCGGCATGCCGACAACCGTGACGGACGAGCCCCCACCGCCCGGCACATCACTGGCTGCACGGGACGCCACCTCCAGGGCCGGCACCCCGAGAACGGACACCGGAAACGTCGGCCGAAACCCGGTCAGAGCATATCCACCCGCGCCGACAGACGACCTTGTCCCTCCACACGAAGGCGAACCCCGTGACACGCGCGTCCCACCGCGTGGTCACCACCCGGACCGGTACACCCCACCGGAGCGAAAGCCACCCGACGTCCCACCACGAACCCTGTCCCTCGGAGCGCCCGTGAGCAACACAAGCCGAGACACATCCGAACCCACCCCGTGGGCCGGCGCCTGGGCACGAGCCCTGACCGCCACCACCACGTACCCCGAACACCTCGAACCCGGCGGCACAATACGGACGTTGAGGTTCATCGCCGGCCGTGTGACCGCCCGGGTCGACCACGCGGGCCGACGGCACCGCACCGCGATCCACGTCCGTACTCTCACCACCGAACAGTGGCAAACCGTCGCGGCGGCCCTGACCACACAGCCGGAACTCGTACGCGCGGTCCGCAGCGGCTCCCTGCCCGCCGAGATGACCGATCCGGCCCGCACAGGTCTGCCCATTCCGCCCCCCGCTCAGGCACTGTCCTTCAGCTGCACATGCGGTGACGCGACCCCTTGCGCGCACACGACGGCCCTCGCCCACGCCGTGACCCAACGGCTGCGGGCCCATCCCGCGCTCGTACTCACCCTCCGCGGCGCCGGCATGCGTCGCCTGGCCGAACTCCTGCCCACCCCGTCCGGCAGCCACCTCGAACCACCGGACCCCGCCCGCGACGACCACGTCGAGACCCGCGCCGACGACGCCTACGACCGCTGGCGCGCTCGCCTCGCGCACACCACCCACCCGCCGCCGGAAGCGCCCCCCACCGCAGGGCCGAGCTGGGTACCCGAGGACCTTCCGGACCCGGATCGCCAGGCACTGGAACTCTTGATCGCCGACGCGTCACGCCGGGCCGCGCTCCTCCTCATGGACGCGAACATGGGCCCGTGCGGAGCCGCATGGGAAGCCGACGCCGTCGTCGACGCGGTACGCATGCTCTGCGACCCCGCAGGGCTCCCTCGCCTGCCCGAGGTCGCGACCCGCACCGGGATATCCGAGAACGAACTCCACCGTCTGATTCTGGCTCATCGTCTCGGCGGTCCGGCGGCCGTACACACCGCCGTGTACCGAACCCACCCGGCCCCCACGACGTTGGCGGCCGCCGTCAAGATGCTGGAAAACGGCCGGACCGGCGTACGCGGTCCTTTGGCAACGCAGGCGAACCGCATCACGGACACAGAAGGCGGTGTGCAGATTCGGTGTGGCCCCGACGAACGCTGGTATCCGTACACGACCGTGCAAGGCGAATGGATCGCGGCCGGTGGGCACGACGCCGACCCGCGCGCGGCGTTCCGGGCCGCGCGGGCCGCGCGTCTCGAGCGGTCCCGCACCCGCGCGCTCGGGCCTGGAACCGACGAGACATGCAGGCCTGTCCCACCGTCGCAGCGCACGACGTGGCGGCAGGTCCGGCCGGCCCCAACAGGTTGACACGTTCCACGTACGGGGACCAAAGCGCGGTGCGACACCCTGCCCGAAGTGCCGCGCCGCGCCGGAGTCCGGATGTGTGACCCCGCGAGGCATGCCGGCCTGCGCGACGCACACCGCGCCCGGCCGCGGTGATCGGACGCCGAGCCTCGTGCGCGAAGTTCCTCGCCTCCGGCAGGCAGGCCGGGGGATGAACGGGAGCTCTGGCGGCCGGCCACCGTCCCGGGCGGTCGGCCACCGTCCCGGCGGATCCCGACGTTCCGAACGGGCCTGGGCGGTCGTCGGGTTGCCACTGACCGCTGGAAGCTCACCGCGATGCGCCAACTCCACACCCGGCTTCTCCCGACGCTCACCGCACCCACGATCGTCATCACCGAGGGCCGCACGACATTGCCGTCCTGAGCAAGGCCGACCGCCGGTGATCCGACCCGGAGGGGCAACCAAGTCGGGTGAGGCATTCGTCGAGGAGCCTCACGCTCGGGACCGACCGACATCCGTCGAACTCCCACGCTCGACGCGCGACCGTGCCCGTGTACCGATCGCGTTGCCGGCAGGCGCCCTGCTCCCGGCTCACCCGGCCATCGCGGCCTTCCCACGCGTGGTACGGGGCGCCGTCGTCGACGTGCGGGATCCAGCCGTCGGCGGCGTATCCGCGCAGGAGTGCGACGATCCGGGGGTCGTCGGGCGCGATGGACCCGACCCCGAGGGGGCTGTGCAGCACCAGGATCGCGACCGGTTCCCGATCCGCGACCAGCGCGCGGTCCTGCCGTCCCGGACGGGGCGCAGATGGCGCTCGACGTTCGATGAGGGTGAGCTGATCCGAGTTTCGTGGAGTCCGTTTGCGGTTGTTTACGCGGACTGCGTGGTTTGCTCCTGGTCGGCCCGGCGTTGCTGCGCGTACTCGACCGGCGGCATGTAGTCGAGCGCGGAGTGCAGGCGTTTGCCGTTGTACCAGGTCACCCACTCGGATCTGGCGCGCTCCACCTGGGCGAAGTCCCGCCAGGGGCCCTGCATTTCGATGAGTTCGGCTTTGAACGTGCCGTTCAGTGCCTCGGCCATCGCGTTGACGCTCCTATGGTTCGTCAAGTCGCTTTCGTCGGTGGCTGCTTGGCCTTGATGTACTGGTGGGTCTCTCGGGCCGGATAGCGCTTGAGGCAGGGGATGATCTCCTGTTTCGTCTTGCCCTCGGCTGTGCGCCGGGCGACGTGGTCGATCGTGGGTTGGTGGAAGCGCATGCGGACGATCACCACGCGGTAGAGCGCGGAGTTCAGTTGTCGGTGGCCGCCGCGGTTGAGCCGGTGCCGGTTCGTCCTGCCGGACGAGGCCGGGACGGGGCAGACACCCGCGAGCTTGGCGAACGCGGCCTGGGAGCGGATGCGCTCGGGGTTGTCCCCGACGGTGACCGGCACCTCGGCTGCGGTGTCCGCGCCGATGCCGAAGGCGTCGACCGGCTCGGGCGCGTGGGCCTTGGTGAGTGCGCCGAGCAGCGCATCGTGCTCCTTTCTTCGGGGTCGCGGTGGCGGTGCCGGCCAACCCCGCGCGGGCGGCGTTCTCGGCGTCGATGGGGTCGGACTTGCCGCGCCGGCGGCGCACGCGGCGGTCGGGTCGGTTGACCTCGACCGGTTTGTGGCCGTGTCTGCGCAGGTGGGAGGCGAGTCCGGCGCCGTAGGAACCGGTGCCCTCCACCCCGAAGGCGAGGACACGGCCAAACTGGCGGGCCCACGTGTCGAGTTGTTCGTAGCCGCCGCGGTCGGCCGGCACGCTGGTCGTGCCCTGGACCCCGCCGACAACGTCCACGGCGACGGCGGTGTGCACGTACTTGTGGGTGTCGACTCCGACGACGACCTTCCCGATCGGCTCGGCCTGCAGGATGCCGGTCACGGCTGTCGGTTCCCCTTCCCGGAAGCGGCGGTCGGCGCGAGACCGTCGGCCGGGCGGGAGGACAGGACCGTGACGAGTGCCTGGGGCAACAGGCTCCTATTCGGTCACTGCCCGCGCGGCCGACGGACCGCATCGAGCCCGCCGCAGAGGTGACCGACAGATCAACAGCAAGGACACCCGAAGCGTCAGTCGTAACGAGCAGTCAGGCCGCCCCTGCGACGCTGGTCCTTATCCACACAGTCGTAGGAGTCGCCCCCGAACCCATCGAGGCGGCAACTCCCGCCCTTGGAAGGCGCGTTGTCAGTTTGACCGACGTGTACTGCTTGGGTTCAAGGGGTCGTTGCAACACCGCTTGCTTGCAGTGAGCGTAGATGATCGTTGAGGGCCTCGGCGGGAGTTCGCCAGTTGAGTGTCTTGCGGGGACGGCCGTTGAGTGCGGCGGCGACGGCCTCGAGCTCGTCGACGTTCCAGCGGGACAGATCAGTGCCCTTGGGAAAGTACTGACGCAGCAGTCCGTTGGTGTTCTCGTTCGTGCCGCGCAGCCACGGGCTGTGCGGGTTGGCAAAGTAGACCAACAGCCCTGTTCACAACGGAGTTTCACGTGTTGGGCGAGTTCCTTGCCGCGGTCCCAGGTCAGCGATCGACGTAGTTCCTCGGGCAGCTCGATGAGCCTGGCCGCAATCGCATTCCTCATCGCCTCGGCGCCATAGCCGGCCGGCGCCGGGCCGTTCTTCACCCGCGGTTGGACACCGTAGCCCTCCATGCGCGGCAGGTGCAGCAGCACCGTGAACCGCGTCGTGCGTTCCACGAGCGTGCCGATCGCGGACCGGCCCGTGCCGATGATCAAGTCGCCCTCCCAATGGCCCGGAACCGCCCGGTCGTCGGCCTCGGCGGGCCGCTCGCCGATCATCACGTCGGAGGTGACGTGCCCCTCGGGGCGTCGTCGGGAACGGGCTCGCGGAACGCGAAGCGCCCGCCCGGTGCGCAGACAGGCGACCAGCTCGCGCCGCAGTGCTCCGCGCCCCTCGACGCAGTCCCGGACCCCGAGGACGAGCCTGTTGGCCGTCCGTACCGACTTGTTGGCCGATCGCTTCCGCGATGCGTCGGCGACGCTGACCTGCCGCTCGGTGGCACCCGCCGTCTGAGATCTTCTCCGTCGGCAGGGCTATGCTCCACCAGGACCGTTGCCGCCGGATGTCGGTGGGCCTGTCAGCCTCGGGGGAAACGACTGGTGCTGCCCTATGTCTATCGGGTCACCGAGTACATCGACCATGACGAGCACGGCGGCCCCGACTCGGGAGAGTCGATCAATAACTCTGGGCTGGTCGAGGCCGCCTGCCTTCAGGCGATCGCCGCCTTCGCGGAAGACGCCGACGTGCAGTGCCTGAATATCCGGGAGCCGCAGATCGAGTTCTTCCACTTCGGCTCGGGACCGTCCACTGACGGCCATGGCCTGGCCGGGCTCTTCCCGCCCGACCTTGCCGGGTTCCACGACGGGGCGCGGGTGCCGGTTGCCGTGGGTCTGGAACTGGTCCGGGCCATGCTCCGCGACAGCGGGGTGTGGTGCAGGCTGGAAGCCGAGGGCGAGTTCGCCGTGCACGTCGGCGATGCGGGTGTGTATGTGTGCAGCATCGTGCCTTGTATCGAGGCATTGGCCCGCGCCCGGGCACTCGGCCTGTCCCCCGCACGAGCCGATTACTCCCCCTACGACGCCTCCTTCGACGACGAGCCTGGCGTGCAGGAACCCGCCGACGAGGACTTCTGGGCGCGGCTGCGCTCCTACCTCGCAGCGCCGCGCGCCGCGCTCCTGGAAGAGAACTACCTCTACAACGCCTCTCGGTGGCATCGGATCACCGCCGACAATCTCGATACGGTGCGCGCGGGACTCACCCCCCCCGCACCCGGTTGGCCATCTGGCCGGACCTGAACCCCGACCTCGGCCACGTCCTCGCCGGACTTCTAACGCGGCACACGGTCGAATTCGTCTGGGAGAACGAAGTCGGGCTGATCACCAGCACCATCGCCGAGGAGACCCGGTACCAGGAACTGGCCGCGCACGTCGCCGGTGCCCGCGCGGCTGCCTCCCTTTCCCACTACGTCAACGAACGCCACCCCCTGTTCGCCGCCGTCCTGCCCGACGGCGACGGGATCCTGCGGGCCCGCTGGAGAACCGAGTCGGCCCCGAGCGTCCCCGACTGAAGTCCCTCCGGATCCTGTGTCCGCGTTCGCGGCACCACTTCCGAGTCGACCCGACTCGCCGGGTGGCGCCCTCGGCGCGACGATCGGGGCGACGGCCCGTCCGGTCCCGGGGTGCCCGGCCGCCGTCCGTGTCAGGCGAGCGGCGGGCGGCGGGCGGTCGTGTCGCCCACGCTTGTCGCAACCCAAGTGTTGCTATACATTTATGGCAACCCGACGATTGCCATCCAGGAGGGGCTCGTGACCATCCCCGATCGAATCGAGCGCGTGCTCGACCTCGCTCATCCCCCCGAGAAGGTCTGGGAAGCCCTGACCACGGCGGAAGGGCTCGGCGGCTGGTTCGGCGACAACGCCGACATCGACCTGCGCCCGGGCGGCGAGGCGCACGTGCACTGGGACGGAATCGGCCGCTCCACGTTGTGGATCCAGGTCGTCGAACCCGTACATCGGTTCGGCTACACCTGGGCGATCGAGGGACTGCCCGCCGACGACCCGCGGCGAACCTACGTCGAGTTCACTCTCGACCCGATCGGGACCGGCACCCGTCTGACCGTCGTCGAGACGGGATTCGCGCAACTCGGGGCCGGCGACGACCCCGTGACGGCCTACACGGGCAACGTCGAGGGCTGGCGCACCGAACTCGCCGAACTCGTCGAATTCCTCGACACGTCCGCCTGAGCCATGACCGCATCCCAACCCGACGCCGAGACCATCGCGGCGGACGTGTTCACCGCGTTGGCCGACCCCACCCGGCGCCACATCCTCGCCGAACTCGCCCGCCGCGGACCCGCCACCGCCACCGACCTCGCCGACCGCCTGCCCATCAGTCGCCAGGCCATCGCCAAACACCTGACACTCCTCGGCGACGCCGGCCTGGTCCGCCCCGAGACCGGCGAACGACGACGCGTCCGGTTCCACCCCAACGCCCAACCCGTACGCGTCGCCCAGGCATTCCTCGCGACCCTCGCCCAGGACTGGGACAACCGACTGGGCGCACTCGAAGACCACCTCGACCGCGGATCGGAGACCAACCCGTGACCCCCACATTCCGCGGTGGCGCGAACGTCGCCATGAAACTCCCCAAGGCCCGCTTCGAGGAGACCGTCGCGTTCTACCGCGACACACTCGGCATGGACGTCGTGGAGGAGACCGGCACCGGCATCGACGGCGTCGTCTCGCGATGCGCCTCGGTGCGACTGGGCCCCGTCAAACTGTGGCTCGACCGGGTCGACAACCTCGCCCGCGCCGACCTGTGGCTCGAACTGTTCACCGACGACGTTCCCCTCGCACGTCGACACCTGGCCGAACGCGGCATCCACACCCAGGACGAACTCGAGGCCTTCGCCCCCGACACGGACGCACACTGGATCACCAACCCCGCCGGCATCGTCCATCTCGTCCGCGCGCCACGAGACGACGAGTAGACCCGACCGCGTCACCCGCCATACGCACCCGGTGGACGTGCCGACGACGCGAGCTCACCGAGGGACCCGACGGCGCCGCGAATGTGCTCCGGGGCCACGGCCGAGATGTCGAAGGCCGGCGTCAAGGCCGCGACTCATCATCCACCTCGCGACTTCCCACACCCACGCATCGCGCGCCGCCGAGACCCGCCGGGGTACCGGCGGCGAGGATCCCGTGAGCCTCCGGCGCGAGGCCGGAGGAGGTACGCGCGGACGGGCCGCGATGCACGCCACCGTCCGTCGGATCGGGCCCGTCTGCCATGCGTGTTTCGCACCGGAGCCCCCTGACCCACAACGGGTGGGTTGCGGTCGAAGGCCGGACCCCGGAAGGCGCAAATCCACCACGGCGCACTGATGACGCCAGTTCTCATAGGACGGGGGAAGCCGGTGAAGACTGAGCTGCTCCGGTTGATCGATGATCTTTCCAGCCCGGACCAGGACACCGCATGGAACGCCCGGGACGAACTCGAAATGGTGCTTACCCCTCAGGGGTTGGTGTTCGACGAAGGCTCGCCGGAGTGCATTCCATTGATGCTTGAGCTGGCATTGGAGCAGCGCACGGTGCTGGGGGCGGAGCTCATGCACTACCTGGCAAGCGTGTACTGCTCCGCGATGGGGACATGGCGGCGCGTACGGAGTGAGGCTGACGCCGAGCGAAGGAGCGTGTACGACAAGGGCGTTGCCTGGGAGGAGTCGGTCGCCGCCGGCTACGCGGCGGTGCTGCCCCGGGTGCTTGCGCTGGCACAGGGCCCCGGGGACACACCGTTCCGAGGTGCGTGCGTCTTTCTCCTCGGTGGGGCAACCGCGCAGCGCCACGTTCTGGTTCCAGCGCTCCAGCAGTTCTTCGACCACGAGACCGAGGAACCGCTGAAGATCGAAGCCGTCGAGGCCGTCGCCAACCTCGGAGCCGGCTCACACGGCGACGACCAGCTCGGATCGGCCGTCGAGAAATGGCTGCGACTGCGCCTTGACGACACCAACGCGGGCATCCGCCTCGGCACCGCACTCAGCCTCCTGGCCCGGGTCGAGGCCGACGAGCGCGACGCCCTTCTGGAGGTCGTCGTGGACTCCCGGCCCCAAGGTGCGCCGGCCGTGGACGAGGCCATGTGGCTCTCCGGCAAGGGCATCGGCTGGGCGCTCGATCGCCGACTCCGCGCGTGACCGACCCCCAGCGCCGTGCCCGGGAGGCGCTTCGGAGATCAGCGGACCACCCGATGTGTGCGCCCATCGCCGACAGCGTTGTCGTGACGGCCTACAGGAGCCGCTATGGCCTTTCGTAGTACGGGAGCCCGTGCGACACGATCCGTGTGGCGACCTCGTCGACGAAGTCCTCGGTGGGGGATGGCCGCGGTAGTGCGTGGTCTCCTCGTCCTTCAAGTCGGCAGGAAAGATGATCATCGATTCCGGCATATACCTCTTCGACTACCGGCGATTCCACGAACAAGTCGTACCGGCCATGCGACGGCTGCACGCCGAAGGAGTGGCCGAGCCGTGGTTGGAAGCGGTGTGGAACAAGCGTCAGCCACGGCCCACACCGGTTCCGCAGTTCACGCCCGACCTCAGGGAGCTGACCTTCGGCCTGATGGCCGGGCGTGACCTCGCCGGCGAGGTGCCCACCGAGTTGTTCCCCCGACCCGTATCGCGCCCGAAGCGCCGCCCGCGCCGTGAGCCGGGCCAGGTGCCACCCCCGGCCACGGACGAGTACGTGCTGCCGCCGGACCATGGCGCCTGGCTGGACTTGTGCGAGCTTTTCCAGACGGCGGTCGAGGAGACGTGTCTCGGCAGTGGCGCCTTCATAGGCAACGTCATGCTGCCGGGGGCCCTCGATATCTGCGTCGACCAGCGGGGGACTCTCAGGTACGACCAGGACATTCGGACATTGCTGGAATGGTTGGAGAACCGGGGCAACGCCTGGAGACAGGCCGGTGTCGACTGCATCGCGGGCATATACGGCCGGCTCGACCCCGACGAGACCCGGCTGCTGGCCGACGCGCTCGACGGCGATCCCGCGCCGTCCATCGAAGCGACCTTGCCCGCCGTCAGAGCCGCCCGTACCGCCGGGGTGGGAGCGTGTACCGACGGAAACAGCTGCCCGCCGCTGCCGGCCGTGGTCCGCGCCGTCGCGCGGCTCGCGACATCGGAGGGACGAGGCTTGCTGTGGGGGCTGGACGTAACACCGCCTGAAGAGGCGCAGTTCGTATAGGCCGTCCGCGCATGCAGCTACGGCGAGGGAACTGCCCGCCTACATCGCGGAACCTGCACCGCGACTGGCGGGACATCGCCGCCCGGCGAGCCGAGACCCTGGACGCGGTCGGCACCACCCGCGCCGAGCCGGGCAACTGACAAGCCTCCGGCATCGCGAACAAGCCGTACACGCGCGTCGCTCCAGCACGACCTCCGTCGGGAAGAAGGCAACCTTCGTCGTCTCCTCGCGGCGCAGAGTGCCCGGTCATCCGGACGCCCGGTCACGCGGTGTCCCGGAGCGCGGCCGACGCCGCCGGGGGCGGGGCGACCGTTGAAGCGGCTCGACGCACCGTGGGGGCGATCCCGGAATGCATCCCCGTCTTTCCGGGGTCCCTTCACGCCTGTCCCCCCGCGGTGCGCTCTCCCCCGCGCGGCAGGGATCTGCGGGGCAGACAAGCGGGCGGAGCTCCAACCGGCGAACGTCGGCCGGGCAGCGGCCGCGTACCCGGGCGGCCCGAGCCGGTCTTGCGACCCGGGCGGAGTCATTCGTGCCTGCCGCGATGGTCGATTCGCCTCGTCCGCCGCGTGCGGCGCTCTGTATGAGGCTCAGGCGGTGGTCGCGACGTTGGTGTTGTGGACCGCTTGCACCCACCAACTGCCGTCCTGTTTGACCAGAACCCAGGTGCCTGCGTTGGCGAAGTCGCCCGCCGCCGTGGCCGCGTTCTGTCGCACGAACACAACTGCGATGTCGGGTGCCGGGAAGGTCACGCGTTCAAGGGCGATGTGCGTGCGGAAACCCTCGACCGGGTTCGCGAGTTGGCGACGGTGGTGGGCGTTGATGGCTTCCCAGCCGTCGAACCGTTGCCCGGCCGGCGTCGTGAACGACGCGTTGGCGGTGAACCGCGCGCCGACTCTGCCGGCGTCGAACTCGCTCACCCCCGCCTGGATTTCCGCAAAGACCTCGTCGATCGCTCGCAGGTCCTCACCGGACGCGGCCTGTTCAGATATGACCGGACGACTCATTCGTGCGCGCTCCCATGCTGCGTAGGTCCTCGACCGTAATCATCGCGCTCGCCCGGCACGCGCCTGCACATCCCCGGCCCATTCCCGGCAGGCACCGACATCGACGTCGCGACCGGCTTCGGGCCCGGCGGCGCGGCCCGCACCACCACCTGGCACGGCACTGCCGCCACCTTCACCGCACCGAGGCGGGCGACAAGAACGGGCGCGAACAAGCATATCTGGCGGAGATCCTCCGCCTGCCCGTCGTCGTCCGCGCCCCCGCCGCGTGGTGGAACGCACACCGGGCCGCCGTGGTCGCCGTGGCCCGGCGCGAGCCGACCGTCAGCGGCGGGCTGCTGAACGTCGCACCGAAGTGGCACCAGCGCGACATGACGTTCGACCAGGCCCGGGCGCTCGGCCTCGTGTGAATCGCCCTCCTGGACGACTGCGGAGCCACCGCCGGACTCGGCGACGGCGTCGACATCACCGACGAGGAACGCCCGGCGGACGGCACCACCGGGGTGGCCCACCCGCATCCTGCAACAGCCGGGAACGACTCCGAGATCTGGAGACCGGGCGGACCGTCGATGCGCCAGTCCTTGAGATTCTCCGCGTGAAGGACGACGTCACCGCCGTACGTGAGGGCTTCCTCGAATTCCCGGCGTGACCTCCGGTCCGGCTCGTCCGGATTGAAGACACACCTACCGGAGAACACGAGAGGAGGCGTCCCGCTAGTGTGATGCGCCAGAAATCCTGAGGGTTAGTAAGTACCCTGTTGTCATGTCGCATTCGGGGCCTTCTGCTGTGGCGATCACGTTGTCCGAGG
>NZ_JBIWJT010000039.1:0-87769 GCF_044765325.1 Embleya sp. NPDC127516
ACGTCCTTGACCTCACCCTTGAGCACACCGGCCTGAAGCGCGGCGCCGACGGCGACGACCTCGTCCGGGTTGACGCCCTTGTTCGGCTCCTTGCCGTCGGTCAGCTCGCGCACCAACTCGGTGACGGCCGGCATCCGGGTCGAGCCACCCACCAGGACCACCTGGTCGACCTCGCCCACCGAGATGCCGGCGTCCTCGATCGCCGCGTGGAACGGCCCGCGACAACGCTCCAGGAGATCGACCGTCAACTGCTGGAACTGGGCGCGGGTGAGCTTCTCGTCCAGGTGCAGCGGGCCCTCCGCCGAGGCCGTGATGTAGGGCAGGTTGATCGAGGTCTCCGTCGCGCTGGACAACTCCACCTTGGCCTTCTCCGCGGCCTCGCGCAGCCGCTGGAGGGCCATCTTGTCCTTGGACAGGTCCACCCCGTGGGCGTTCTTGAACCGCTTGACCAGGTGATCCATCACCCGCTGGTCCCAGTCGTCGCCGCCCAGGTGGGTGTCGCCGTGCGTCGCCTTGACCTCCACGACGCCCTCGCCGATCTCCAACAGCGACACGTCGAACGTTCCGCCGCCCAGGTCGAACACCAGGATCATCTGGTCGCGCACTTTGTCCAAGCCGTACGCCAGCGCCGCCGCGGTGGGCTCGTTGACGATGCGCAGTACGTTCAGACCGGCGATCTCCCCGGCCTCCTTGGTCGCCTGGCGCTGCGCGTCGTCGAAGTACGCGGGCACCGTGACGACAGCGTCGGTGACCTTCTCGCCCAGATACGCCTCGGCGTCGCGCTTGAGTTTCTGCAGGACCCGCGCCGAGATCTCCTGCGCCGTGTAGCGCTTGCCGTCGATGTCGCCGACGTCGGGAAAGTGCCACGTGTTGTCGCCCATGTGCCGCTTCACCGAGCGCGCGGTGCGTTCGACGTTGGTCACCGCCTGGCGCTTGGCCACCTCACCGACCAGCACCTCGCCGTTCTTCGCGAACGCCACCACCGACGGCGTCGTCCGCGCTCCTTCCGCGTTCGCGATCACGGTGGGTTCACCGGCCTCCAGAACCGCGACCACCGAATTCGTCGTGCCGAGATCGATACCGACCGGACGTGCCATGAAGACGCTCCTAGAACGTCGAGCGCTCCGGTGGCTCACCCCGCTCCCACGCCCCGGCACCCCGAACGCCGCGACCGCCCCCGACCCACGGGACCGCCACCGGGCTCTCGTGCCTTGCGGCCGTGCGGGTACTACCTCCGGAATATGACCCACACATCCCCATGTCAACCACAACCGGCCCAACCACCCCGCACATCCCACCGACAGTGACCGCAACCACACGTTTCGTCGCCGCGAACTCCGCCCTCCGAGTGGCGAATGCCCTCCCACCCCGGCGGCCGACGACGACCACGAACCATCCACCGGATCGACCCGGACACCGGCGCCGTCGCCGACCTGCTCGACCGTGACCTGCCCTCGTGCACCGAGGCGGAGGGTCCGGCCTTCCTGCCCACCGCCGACGGCGCGGTGCTGCACACCGATGTCGGCGCCCTCGCGCCTGGGGGTCGACTTCCGCCACTACCGGCCCGTCATGGGCCGACCCGCCATCGCGCGGCGCCGGTTCCCGACCACCGGACCGGCGTCGTGACGCGTGCCCGGGCGGGCGGCCAACCTGGTGGTGGACGGTGGCGGGCCTCGACATAATGCAGGGGCAATCTATTGCACGACGGCGACCCGATGCAGGGACGACCTTCGCGTGGGGCGAGGGTCGCGGGCCGATCGCGCGGGCCGGTCCACGGCCCCGGTCGATCGGGCATCGGTCTCATCGACCGTCGTAGGCAAGGAGCGACAATCGTGGTCTTCCCCCTTCCCCGTACGCTCGCGGCCCTGCGGATCGCCCGCGAAGCCGCCCAGATCATCCGCCGTGTCGGGCGGCCTCGGCGGATCCGGCTCAAGTCCTCCGCCGCGGACCTGGTCACCGCGACCGACGTGCGGGTGGAGAAACTGGTCCGGGCCTGGCTGAGCAGCCACTACCCGCAGGACGCGGTGGTCGGCGAAGAGGGCGGCGGGTTGGCCGAGTTGGACCTGCGCCGACCCACCTGGTTCGTGGACCCGCTCGACGGCACCACCAACTTCGCCCACGGACTGCCGCATTACGCGTGCGCCATCGCGTTCTGGGACGGCGAGCGGCTCGCGCTCGGGGTGGTCGCCGACGCGACCCGGCGTCGCACCTACTGGGCCGAGGCCGGCCGCGGCGCGTACGAGGGACGCAAGCGGTTGCACGTGTCGGACACCCGCACGCTGGGTCGCAGCGTGATCGCCACCGGCTTCCCGCCGTCCCGGGCCACCGACCCGGACAACAACCTGGCCGAGTTCCTGTCGGTGGTCAACGACACCCGCGACGTGCGTCGCCTGGGCTGCGCCGGCATCGATCTGTCCTGGGTGGCGGCGAGCCGCCTCGACGCGTACTGGGAGCAGCGCTGCGGGCCGTGGGACTGGGCCCCGGGCGCGATCCTGGTGCGTGAGGCGGGTGGTCGGGCCACCACGTTCGAGGGCGAGGACTGGAAGCCCGGCGACGGGGAGTTGGTGGCCTCCAACGGCGCCATCCACGACCGCCTGCTGCGTTCGTTCGCCCAGGCCAGGGCCGGCGCCGGGCTGCCCAGCCGGCCACTCGCCGCCTGATCGCCGGCACCCGCTGCCCGGCCGACGCGTCGGGCCCGTGATCGGTCGACGACCACCGATCACGGGCCCGCGACGTGCTCAGCCCTTGCGTTCCCGCTCGGCCCGGGCCAGGTCCATCCGCTCGCGCGCCGCGGTCACCTCCGCTCGCGCCGACACCTGCGGCACACCCACCTCCCACCACGCGCCGGCCTCGGTCCAGCGATCGGGCCGGGTGCGGACGACCACCACGGCCGGCCGGCGCGCCGCCCGCGCCGCCGCGTACGCCTTCGTCAACTCCTCGACGGTGTCGGCGGTGAACACCTCGGCGCCCAGGGCCGCGGCGTGCGCGGCGAAGTCGACCCGAACGTCCGCGGCGGCGCCCGGACCCCGGCAATCGGTGATCATGTTGTTGAACGGCGCCGCGCCCTGGCCCTGTTGCAACCGGGCGATCACCGCGTAGCCGCCGTTGTCGCAGACCACCGCGACGAACCGGTGCCCGGACAGAACCGCCGAGTACAGCTCCGAGTTGAGCATCAGGTAGGAGCCGTCACCGAGCAACGTGGTGACCACGCCCGCCGGCCGGGCCATCGCCGCGCCCCACGCCCCGGCGATCTCGTAGCCCATGCAGGAGAATCCGTACTCGACGTCCATCGTCGCCGCCCCGACCTCCCCCGAGGCCCGCCAGCCGCCGACCAGTTCACCGGGCAGCCCGCCGGCCGCGGTGAGGACGTAGTCGTCGGCCCCGGCCAGTGTGTTCACCACGCCGACCACCTGCGCGTACGTCGGCGGCTCGGCCGGGTCGGCGGGCGCCCGCAGCCGGTCGATCGTGGCGTCCCAGGCCCGCCGTTCGCGCTCGGCCCGGGCGGTCCACGCCGGGTCCGCCCGCCATGCGCCCAGCAGTGGGGTGAGTTCGCGCAACGCCTCGCGGGCGTCCCCGGTCACCGGTGCGGCGTGCCGCTTGACCGCGTCGAACCGGGCCGCGTTGATCGAGACCAGGCGTGCGTCGGCGGCGAAGACGCTCCAGGACGCGGTGGTGAAATCCTGGAGACGGGTGCCGACGGCCAGGATCAGGTCGGCGTCGGCGGCGAGCGCGTTGGCCGAGGCCGAACCGGTCACCCCCAACGGTCCGGCGTGCAGCGGGTCCTCGTGCGGCAGCAGGGTGCGCCCGGCGACTGTCTCGGCGAACGGGACACCGTGCGCCCGGGCCAGCCGCAACACCTCGGCCGCCGCGCCGGAGTAGCGCACGCCGCCGCCGACCACCAGCAGCGGACGTTCGGCGCCGCGCAACAGGTCCGCCGCGTGCCGAAGTTCGGTCAGATCCGGGCGCGGCCGCGGGATCCGGTGCAGGCGCGGCTCGAACAGGCTCAGCGGGAAGTCGTACGCCTGCGCCTGCACGTCCTGCGGCAGTGCGAGGGTGACCGGCCCGCAGTCGGCCGGGTCGGTCAGCACCCGGGCCACCTGCGGAAGGGTGGCGATCAACTGTTCGGGGCGGGTGATCCGGTCCCAGTAGCGACTGACCGCGCGGAAGGCGTCGTTGACCGTCGTGCTCGGGTCGTGGAAGTGCTCGACCTGTTGCAACACCGGATCGGGGGCGCGGCTCGCGAACGTGTCGCCGACCAGCAGGAGCAGCGGCAGTCGATTGGCGTGCGCGACGCCCGCCGCGGTGACCATGTTCAGCGCGCCCGGCCCGATCGAGGAGGTCGCGGTGAACACCTGGCGGCGCCGAGTGGCCCGCGCGTACCCGACCGCGGCCAGCGCCATGCCCTGTTCGTTCTGGCCGCGCCAGACCGGCATGCGCTCGCCCGCCTCGTGCAGCGCGTCGCCCAGGCCGAGCACGTTGCCGTGGCCGAAGATGGCGAACACGCCGGGGAACAGTCGCGCCCGGTCGCCGTCGAGGAGTTCGCTCTCCTGCGCCACCATCCAGCGCACCAGGGCCTGGGCCGTGGTCAGCCGTACGGTCGCGCCGGTTGTGGGCGGGCTCATCGGGTTCCTCCGTTCGGCGCGGGCGGCGGGGTCAGCGGGCAGCGGGGGTCGGGCTCGTCCTCGGCCCAACTCTCGCGCATCCAGTGGTGGGCGGGATCGTCGCAGGCGAGCATCGCGCGCTCGTCGGCCGGACCGGCCATCACGTTGAGGTAGTAGAGGTGGTGCCCGGGGGTGGCCACGCACGGGCCGTGGTAGCCGCGTGGGACCAGGAAGACGTCGCCGTCGCGCACGGTCACCGTCTCGTCGATCGTGCCGTCGGTGGTGTAGGTGCGGTGCAGACCGAAGCCGGTGCGGTCGGGTGTGCGCCCGTCCCGCCCGGCCACCCGGAAGAAGTAGATCTCCTCGTTGACGCTCTCGTGCGCGCTCGCGGTGTCGTGCTTGTGCGGCGGATGGGAGGACCAGTTGCCGTCCGGGGTGAGGATCTCGCAGACGATCAGTTTGTCCGCCTCGAACACGTCGGGGGTCATCAGGTTGTTCGCCTGTCGGGTCGCGCGCCCGGTGCCGCGCACCTCGACCGGCACGCCGGCCGCCGGGCCGTACGCCGGATCCAGTCGCCGGGTCGCCCGCGCCGAGGCGAGTGCGAGTTGGCAGCCGTGCGTGCCGGACAGCCGCAGTTCGGCGTCGCGCGGCACGTACGCGAAGTCCGACACGGCGGTGAACACGCTTTCGCGTCCCGCCAGTTCGAACCGCCGACCCTCGGTCTGCACGGTCACGGACCCGGCCAGCGGGATCACCGCGACCTCGTGCTCCCCGGTCGCCAGGACCCGCTCGCCGCCCGGCGGCAGGTGCACCACCCGCAGACCGCTGTAGCGCCATCCGGCGAGTTCGGGGGTGATCAGCAACGGGTCGTCGCCGGCGCCGGCGGTGCCCCAGGGGTGGAACAGGGTCGGGTCGTTCACGCGATCACCTCCACCGCGCGCGGATTCGCCGCGCGCAACACCCGCGCGGCGGCGTCCACCGCTCCGCGCACGTCGCCGTCGGGCGGGTAGAGCAGCGCGCGACCGACCACCAGGCCGCGCACGGCCGGTTGGGCCAGCGCGCGCCCCCACGAGGACAGGTCGGCCTGCGGGTCGGCGGACGGCACGCCGCCCAGCACCACGGTGGGCAGGGTGGTCGCGCCGGCCACCTTGTCCGGTTCCTCGGTCGCGGGCAGCTTGAGCCAGGTGTAGGCGGACGTGGTGCCCAGTGCCGAGGCGACGGTGACCGCGCGGATGTTGGCGGCGGTGCCCCGATCGAGGATCAGTCGCCCGGAGGCGTCGCGCCGGTACGGCAGCGGCTCGACCATCGCGCGGATGCCGTGCTCGGCCAGTTCGCTCACCGCCCGGGCGCAGCCCTCCAGTGTGGGTACCGTGCCGGCGTCCTGGTCCACGATGCGCAGCAACATCTTGCCGCCGTCGAGCCGATGGCGGCGGATGGCGTCCGCGTCGTAGCCGGTGAAGCGGTCGTCGATCTCCCAGGAGGCGCCGGCCAGCCCGCCCCGGTTCATCGAGCCGATCACCACCTTGTCCTCGAGCGCGCCCAGCAGCAGCAGTTCCTCGATCACGTCGGGGGTGCCCAGGACGCCGTCCACGTCGGGGTGTTCGAGCGCGTCGACCAGCCTGCCGAGCAGGTCGCGCCGATCGGCCATGGCGAGCGGATCGGCGCCCACCCCGAGCGAGCCGCGCCCGGGGTGGTCGGCGGCGACCAGGAAGAGCGTGCCCCGCGCGGAGAGCAGTCGCGGTCGGCGCCGGCGCTCGGCGTACGCGGCGAACACCGCGTCGGGGCGATTCGCCCGGGTCGCCAGCAGGTTGGTCCAGTCGCGGTCGCTGATCACGTTCGGGTCTCCAGCATCGGGTGGTTCACGAGTTTCTCGATTTCCGCGTCGGTGGGCATCGCGTCGGCGCACGCGAGCCGGCCGGCGACCAGCGCCCCGGCGGCGTTGGCGTACTCGGCGATCCGGGTCGGCTCCCAGCCGGCGAGCAGGCCGTGCACCAGGGCCCCGCCGAAGGCGTCGCCGGCGCCGAGTCCGCACACCACCTCGACCCGGCGCGGGGTGACCGTGGCGCTGCCGTCGGGGGTGGCCACCAGCACGCCGTCGGCGCCCTTCTTGACCAGCACCAGGCGTACGCCCCGGTCGAGCAGCCGCCGGGCCGCCTCGTCCGGGTCGGCGGTGCCCACCGCGACCTCCACCTCGGTGCGATTGCCCACCACCACCGTGGCCTCGTCGACGAGTTCGCCGATCCGGCGGGCGGCGGTCTCCCGATCCGGCCAGAACATCGGCCGATAGTCGAGGTCGAGCACGGTGTGTGTGCGCCTGCCGCGCACGGCGAGCATCCGGCGGTGGGTGCCGCGCGAGGGCTCGGTGCTCACGCCGGTGCCGGTCACCCACAACACCGGCACGTCGCGGACCAGGTCCCACGGCACGTCCTCGTCGGTGAGCGTGAGGTCCGGGGCTACCGGGAGTCGGTAGAACAACAGCGGCGGGTCCTCGGGCGGGTCGAGCGCGCAGAAGACCACCGGGGTGAGCAGCCGTTCGTGCGTGGCCACCCACGCGGGGTCGACGCCGAAGTCGGCCAGCGCGGTGCGCACGAACGTGCCGAAGGGGTCCGGGCCGACCTTGGTCAGTACCGCGGAGCGGCGGCCGAGCCGGGCGGCGGCGACCGCCACGTTGGTGGCGGTGCCGCCGAGCGATCTGGCGAAGCTCTCGACGCGGTCGAGCGGGACGCCGCTCTGCTGCGGATACAGGTCCACGCCCACCCGCCCGACGGTGAGGACCTCGATGCCGGCGCCGGCCGCGGGAGCGGACGCGGGGACTCGCTCGGGCGCCGTCATGTCTTCGCTCCCGCGCCCAACTCGTGTGCGAGCGCCTCCAGTTCCGCACCACCCGCCATCTGTCGGGTGAGTTCGGCCAGGGTGATCTCGTCCTTGCCGAAACAACCCTGGCTGCGCCCCCGATTGAGCAGCAGGAAGCGGTCTCCCACCGGGTAGGCGTGGTGCGGGTTGTGCGTGATGAACACGACGCCCAGACCCCGGTCGCGGGCCCGGGCGATGTAGCGCAGCACCACGCCGGCCTGCTTGACGCCGAGCGCGGCGGTCGGCTCGTCGAGGATCAGCACCTTCGCGCCGAAGTGCACGGCCCGCGCGATGGCCACGCACTGGCGCTCGCCGCCGGAGAGTGTACCCACCGGCTGTTCGACGTCCCGCAGGTCGATGCCCATGTCCAGCAGCGCGCGACGGGCGGTGCTTCGGGCCTGTGCGATGTCGAGCCGGGAGAAGGGACCGCGTCCCTTGCGCGGTTCCGAGCCGAGGAAGAAGTTGCGCCACACGCTCATCAGCGGCACCACGGCCAGGTCCTGGTAGACCGTGGCGATGCCCCGATCGAGCGCCTGCCGCGGCGAGGAGAACCGGACCGGCGCGCCCTCCACGAGGTATTCGCCGCTGTCGTTCGCGTGCACGCCGGCCAGGATCTTGATGAAGGTCGACTTGCCCGCGCCGTTGTCGCCCAGGACGCAGGTCACTTCGCCGGCGTCGACCGTGGTGGAGACCCCGTCGAGCGCGATCACACTGCCGAACCGCTTGCCGACACCGCGCAGTTCGAGCAGGTGCGCGCCGGCGGCCCGGGTGCTCGCATCGGCCCGTGTGGCGCCCGCCGCCTCGACGGCGGCCCCGGTCGCGCCCGGCTCCTGTGCCGCGGCGCTCTCGACGGTGGTCTGCTCTTCGGCCGTCCGGCCGGATTCCGGATTCGTCATCGACGGGACCTCTCCGCGCGGCGCCGGAAGGAGTTGTTGACCAGGACGGCCGCCAGCAACATCACGCCCAGGAAGAGCTGGAACCAGTCGCTGTTCCACTTCGCGTAGACGATGCCCTGGCGGGCCATGCCGAAGATCAGCGCACCCACCGCCGCGCCGATCGCCGACCCGTAGCCGCCGGTGAGCAGGCAACCGCCGATCACCGCGGCGATGATGTACTGGAACTCCAGGCCGATGCCCTGATTGGCCTGGACCGAGGTGTAGCGCAGGATGTTGATCGAGCCGACCAGCCAGGCGGCGCCCGCGGTCGTCATGAACAGCACGATCTTGGTGCGGTCGACCGGGACGCCGACGTTGCGCGCGCTGACCGGAGCGCCGCCGACGGAGTAGATCCAGTTGCCGAACCGGGTCCGCGCGAGCACCCAGGTCGCCAGCGCCGCCAGCAGCAGCCACCACAACACCGAGACCTGGATCTCGGTGCCGGCGACGGCCATCGTCGAGGCGAAGAACCGCCCGGCCGACTCGTAGCCGTCGGTGGAGCGCATCCCGCTGACCTGGACGCTGTTGGTCACGTGCCGGGTGACGCCGAGGTTGAGGCCCTGCAGGGCCAGGAACGTGCCCAGCGTGATGATGAAGCTGGGCAGTCCGGTCCGCACCACGAGCCAGCCGTTGAGCGCGCCGACCGCGAGCGCGAACACCAGGGACACCGCGAGCGCGGGCCACACCGACCAGCCCGCCCGGGTCGCCAGCATCGCCGTGATGAGCGCGGTCGAGGCGGTCATCACGCCGGCCGACAGGTCGAACTCGCCGCCGATCATCAGCAGCGCCACGGCCACCGCCATGATGCCCAGCGTGGCCGAGTCGTCCAGCCAGGTCGCCGCCCCGGACGCGGTGAAGAACCCGTCCGCGACGATCGAGAAGAAGCACGTCACCAGCACGGCGCCGATCAGCGAGCCCAGCTCGGGCCGGACCAGCAGTCGGTGTACGAGGGTGGCCGGCGCGACCCGTTCGTCCTTGCCGGACGCGGTGGGCGGCACGGCGCCGGGTGCGCTGCCGGGTGCGCCGGGCGCGGGGCCCGCCGCCTCGGACGGCGTCGAGGGTGTCGAGGGACTCATCGTCATCTGGTCCCCCGCTGCGCGTACTCGGCCACCGCGCCGACGTTGTTCTTGTCGACGAATCCGGGACCGGTCAGTACGGGCTTGCCGCCGCCGACGGTGTTGGCGTTGTCCCGGTAGAGCTTGATCATCGTCACCGGCAGGTAGCCCTGGAGGTACTGCTGCTGGTCCACCGCGAAGACGATCTTGCCGTCCTTGATCCCGGTGACCACGTCCGGGTTGAGGTCGAAGGTGGCGATCTGCGCCTTGGAGTTCGCGTCGCCCACGGCACCCACCGCGACCGCGGCCACCTGTGGGTTGAGCGCGAGCACGGCGTCGATCGAGGAGTCCGACTGGAGCGCGCCGCGAATGCGGGCCTGGATGTCGGTGGGGTTGCCGATGTCCACCTGGAGGGTCTGCGTCGCACCGCCGAAGCCGGCCTTGGCGCCGTCGCATCTCTGGTTCAGGCCGATGTTGCCCGCCTCGTGGATGACGCACAACATCTTCGTCCGGCCGGCCTGCTTGAGCTTGGCACCGGCCGCCTCACCGGCGATCGACTCGTCCTGGCCGACGTGCGCGATCGCGCCGAACTCGGTGGATTTGGCCTGCCCCGAGTTGATGGTGATCACCGGGATGCCCTTGGCGGTGGCCGCCTTGATCGAATTGGCCAGCGCGTCCGGGTTGGCCATCGAGACCACGATGCCGCCCACCCCCTGGGTGACCGCGTTGTCGATCAACCGGGCCTGACCGGCCGGGTCGCCGTTGCCCTGGTACTGGACGTCCACGCCCAGCTTCTTGCCCGCGTCCTGGGCGCCGTTCTGGACGACGCTCCAGAACGCGTCCCCCGCCGAGCCGTGGGTGATCACGGCCACGGTGTTGTTGCCCTTGGCCGCGGCGGTCGGGGCGCCGTCGGGAGTCTTCTTGGTATCCGGGTCGCTGCCGGACGGGCTGCTGCACGCGGCGAGGACGAGCGCGGAAACGCCCAGGGCGGCGGCGAATCCGAGAGAACGTCGGGGCATCGATTACTCCTCGTCAAGACGGTGGGCGGTCGGGACGAACGGGTCGCGTCGGGAGTCGGTCCGGGATCGGTACGGGTCGGTTCGGCGGGTGGACCGGTGCGGTGGATGCGGCGGGTGGAGGGCTGCTGCGGTAGGGGCGCGGGCGGCGGTTCGCTGGGGATGTCGTACCCAGCCGGGCGGTCGGCAAGGGAGCGACGACCCGCCGGCCTCGCGCGACGTGTGGGGGGCGACCGGCGGCGTCAGTTGCCGCGCAGGTGGGCCAGGCCGCGCGCGGTGTCGTGGCGCGGCAGGTCGGCGTCGGCCGGATCGTCCGTCAGCCGGGTGTCCTGCTCCAGCACGTACCAGCCGCGATACCCGGCCGTCCGCAGCGACGCGACGATCTCGGCGACCGGGACGTCGCCCTCGCCGAGCGGGCGGTACAGGCCCCGCCCGACGGCGTCGGCGTAGGTCAGCGCGCCGGATCGCACCAGCGCGGCGGTGTCCTCGTGCACGTCCTTGAGGTGCACGTGCCCGATGCGTTCGGGGTGCCGATGGACCAGGTCGAGCGGGTCGGTCCCGCCGATCAGCAGGTGACCGGTGTCCAGGCACAGCGGCAGTTCGCTGTCCCGCAGGAAACGCTCGACCTCCGCGGCGGTCTCCACGTGCGTGCCGACGTGCGGATGCAGCGTCGCGCGCAGGCCGTACGCCCCGGCGATCCGCGCGACGTGGGCGGCCGTGTCGATCAGGCACCGCCACTGCGCGTCGGACAACTCGGGCCGGGTGTCGTAGCCGTCCAGCCCGGTGGCCGCCGCGAGCACGAGCACCTCGCCACCGGCGGCGGCGATCAACTCGGCCGTACGCTCGGCGCTCGCCGTCGACTCGGCGACGCGGTCCCGGTCGTGCAGCACGAGTGCGGCGAACGAGCCGACCAGGGTGAGGCTGTGGCCTTCCAGGACACCCTTGAGTACCGAGGGGTCGTCCGGGAGGTAGCCGGGTGGGCCGAGTTCGGTGGCGGTCAGGCCGAGGGCGGCCATCTCGCCGAGCACGGTGTCCACGGGCAACATCGGGCCCCAGCCGGGCACCTCGCACACCCCCCAGGTGATCGGCGCACCGGCGAGCCGCGCATCGTGCGAGGCGGGGGCGGACGAGGTGTTCGCGGCGGTCGCGGCGGACGGCGTGGTCGGGTTGGTCATCACGCCACCTCCGAGCCGATCGGTGCGACGGGATCCGCGCTCGCGGCGGCCAGTACGGCGGCCGGGTCGATCGGCCGGCCCGTGCGCCGGGACCGCTCGCACGCGTCGGCGAGCACCAGGCTGCCCAGCGAGTCGCCGATCGGGGACGGGTTGGCCATCCGGCCTGCGACCACCTCGACGAACACCCGCATCTCGTTGCCGTACGCGAGGGCGAAGCGCTCGGGGAAGCCGGGGTAGGCGTCCGGACCGGCCCGCGGGCCGTCCGGCTCGAGCGAGGTCACCGGCGTCCGGGGGTCCAGACCCACCGCGAGCGACTGGGCCGAACCCAGCACCTCGATCCGATGGTCGTAGCCCGCCGGGTCGTGCCGACCGCCGGTGAGCACCGCGTGCGCGCCACTCGCGAAGCGCAGCACCACGACCGCGTTGTCCACGTCGTCGGCCTTCGCGAACGCCTCGTCCACCAGGACCGAGCCGCTGGCGAACACCTCGACGACCGGTTCGCCGAGCAACCACGGCACGGCGTCCAGATCGTGGATGAGCAGGTCGCGGAAGATCCCGCCGGACGCGGGCAGGTAGCCGAAGTCGGGTGGCGCGGCGTCCTGGCCGACCGCGCGGACCAGGTAGGGCGTACCGGTCTCGCCCGCGTCGAGCCGGCGCTTCAACTCCACCACGGCCGGGTCGAAGCGGCGCTGGAAGCCGACCAGGACCGGCACCCCGCTCGCCTCCACGTCGGCGATCAGGGCGATCATCGCGGCGATGTCCGAGGCGATCGGCTTCTCGCACAGGGTCGGGACGCCGGCGGCCACGGTCCGCCGCAACATCTGCGGGTGGGTGTCGGTGGGGGTCGCCACCACGACCCCGTCGACCTCGGCGAGCAGGGTTTCCAGGTCGGCGACCGCCTCGGCGCCGAGTTCCCGGGCGAGGGCGTCCGCGCGACCCGGTTGCGGGTCGAACAGGACGAGCTTGTCGACCGTCTCCAGGCTCGTGAGGTTCCGCGCGTGCATCGCGCCGATCCGCCCCACGCCTGCGACTCCGATACGCATCAGATTCATTTCTCCCGTGGACTATGGACGGTGGGCAGCCGGCCGAGAGTGGGCTGCCCGGTCGGTTGTCGGCGGCCGACCGGCGGCCGACCCGTTCGACGAGCGGGATTCCTCGAGCCTTCGGATTGGAGCGCTCCACTTTTGGAGCGCTCCAATCCGAGAACGCCCCAAGACTGATACCCGTCGTCCGAGCGTGTCAAGAGTCACTCGTAACGTTCGCTTAACGCCGCTGAAACCCGTGAATCGATGGGCAATACAGCCACATGGCCGAGCGGTGTGCGCCGCCTGGGCCGCACCGGTGCCGCACCCTTGTGGAGCGCTCCATTCATTGGAGCGCTCCATCCGTGTAACCTCGATGCCACGGCTGTCGGTCGTCGGGTCGTGGGGTCGCCGACGGCCCGGTCGCGCGGGGTCGCCGAGGTGCGGCAGCGCGTGGGGTGGGGTCGCGGAGGTGCGGGTCGCGGATCCACCGGGTCGTCGTACGCCTCGAATCGGCGAACGTCGAACCCCAGGGCCGGCGTTGCACCGATCATCGCGGTGTCGAACGATCCGACCGACGGCTCCGCATCGGGAGAAAGGTGAGCATCAGTGTCCGGTCCCACCCTCGAGGACGTCGCCGCCCGCGCCGGGGTTTCCCGCTCGCTCGTGTCGCTGGTGATGCGCGACTCGCCCAAGGTCAGCGAGGCCCGCCGGCAGGCCGTCCTGGCCGCCGCCCGCGAGTTGGGCTACCGCCCCAACCTCAACGCCCGCACCCTGGCCACCGGCAGCAGCAGCACGCTGGGCGTGATGATCTCGGATCTGCACAACCCGTACTTCGCCGAGGTGGTCGACGGCGTCGAGGCCGCGGCGCACGCCTGCGGCATGGACATCATCCTGGGCACCGGCGGACGCCGCCCCGCGCACGAACGCCGCAGCCTGGAACGCCTGCTGCAATTCCACCCCGCCGGGCTGGTCCTGCTCGGCCCGGTCGTGGAGACCGCCGCGATCGAGGACGCCGGCGCCCAGGTGCCCACCGTGCTGGTGGCCCGGAGCGTCCGGTCCGCCCGGGTGGACACCGTCAACGACGACGGTGCCACCGGATCGGCCCTGGCCGTCGAACACCTGGCCGCGCTCGGCCATCGCGACATCGTGCACGTGGACGGCGGCGCCGGGTCGCAGGCCGCGGTCCGCCGCCGCGGCTACGAACAGGCCATGGAGCGCCTGGCGTTGCACCGCCACCTGTGCGTCGTGCCGAGCGAATACACCGACACAGGCGGCGCCCGGGCCGCGCGGGCCCTGCTGGAGGGCGACACCCTGCCCACCGCCATCGTCGCCGCCAACGACTTCAACGCGGTGGGCATCATCGGCGAACTGTCCGCGTCCGGCGTGCGGGTGCCCCAGGACGTCTCGGTGGTCGGCTACGACAACACCCACCTCGCCGGCTTGCGACACATCGGCCTGACCACGATCAACCAGCCGCGGGAGGAGATGGGCCGGCTGGCCACCGAGACCCTCCTGCAACGCCTGCGCGGCGAACGCACCAAGGCCGCCCGCCACCTGCTCCACCCGGAACTGGTGATCCGCACCAGCACGGCCCCACCCCGCCACCCCTGACCCGCCCCGGGACCGGCGCCCCACCGATGTCAGCGCGGTTCCGGGCTCCGCGGCTCACCCCCGAGCAGCCACCACCCGCCACCCACACGCGCCGGCCGACCGGCCCGCGGCTACTTCCGCCGTGCCCGAACCGTCGGCCGTTCGTACCCGTGGCGGCACCGGCCGAGCGCGTCGCGGGCACGAACGCCCCCACCGAAAGCCCGGGCAGCCGCGTGCCGTGAGCGCCCGCTCGTGCCGCTCAGGCGTTGATCGGCCCGGTCGCCTCGCTCAGCGACCTGCCGGTGCGCCCGTCGAGGACCGCGAGGATCTCCGCGCACACCGCCAGTGTCGTCTCGACCGGGGTGCGGGCGCCCAACTCGAGGCCGATCGGCCCGTGCACCGACTCCACCTGATCCTCGGGTACGCCCGCGGCCAGGAGCCGTTCGGCCCGCCGCCCCCGGGTGCGACGCGAGCCCACGGGATCAGCGATAGAAGCGCGAAATGCTCCGCAGGGCGCAGGCCGGCTTCGTGCCCCCGTCGATCTCGATGGTTCCGTCCACCGTGATCTGTACGCCGTCGCCGGCCACGGCCTCGACGTCGGCGACCCGGGCGGTCAGCCGGATCCGGGCGCCGGCGGGAACGGGGGCGGGGAAGCGCACCTTGTCGAGGCCGTAGTTGACCTTGGTGGTGACGCCCTCGACCTCCAACAGTTCGCCGAAGGCCGGGATGAACAGCGCCAGCGTGAGATAGCCGTGCGCGATGGGACCGCCGAACGGCCCGGCCGCGGCACGGGCGACGTCCACGTGGATCCATTGGTGGTCGTCGGTGGCGTCGGCGAACGTGTCGATGCGTTCCTGCGTGACGTCGATCCAGGCACTGGCGCCCAGATCCTTGCCTGCCAGGGTGGCGAGTTCGTCGAAGTGCACGGTCAGAGTCACGGATTGCTCCATCGGTTGTCGGGAACCCGGCGAAAGCCGGAGTGCGGATCGGGAGAAGGTGCCGGCGCGAGAGCGCGAACCGGCGGTGCAGGCCCGGCGAACCGCGCCGGAAGATCGGGCGCTTCAGCGGTCCGCCGCAAAGTCGCCCCCGCCGCGCAACTCGGCCTTGAGCACCTTGCCGGCGGCGTTGCGAGGCAACACGGGGAGTACGTGGACGGCCTTGGGCAGCTTGTACCGGGCCAGTCGGCCGTCGAGAAAGCGCAGGATGTCGTCCCCACCGATAGTCGTGCCCGGCCTCAACACCACTGTTGCGTGGGGGACTTCGCCCCAGCGTGCGTCGGGGACACCGTAGACGGCGCACTCGGCGACGTCCGGGTGGCCGGCGATGGCGTTCTCCACCTCGGCGGGGTAGACGTTCTCGCCACCCGAGATGATCATGTCCTTGATCCGGTCGACGATGGTGACGTGGCCGTCCTCGTCGGTACGGGCGGCGTCACCGGTGCGCAACCAGCCGTCGGTGAACGCGTCGGCGCTCTCGCGCGGCAGGCCCCAGTAGCCGGGCATCACGTTGGGGCCGCGCACCACGACCTCGCCGACGTCGCCGGGGGCGGTCTCGGTCAGGTCCGGGCGCACGACGCGCACATCGGTGAAGAAGTGCGGGACACCGGCGGATCCGGCCTTGTCGACGGCGTGTTCGGCGGCCAGGAACAGGGTTCCGGGCGCGGCCTCGGTCATGCCGTAGCCCTGGCAGAAGTTCAGGCCGCGCCGTTGGTAGGCGGTGATGAGCGCCGGGGGCACGGGTGCGCCACCGCAGTTGAGCAACCGCAGCGAGGACAGATCCGCGTCCACCCAGCGCGGCGCGTCGGCCAGTTGCCGGAACATCGCGGGCACGCCGAACATCACGGTCACCCGGTGCCGGGCGATCGCGTCGAACGTGGCGTCCACGTCGAAGCGTTCGGCGAGCACACAGGTGCCTCCCTTGAGCAGCACGGGCAGCGCGAGCATGTTCAGCGCGGCGGTGTGGAACAGCGGCGCGGACACCAACGCGACCTCGTCCGCGGCCAGATCCTGATCGATCAGCACGTTGAAGCTGTTCCAGGTGATGTTGCCGTGGGTGAGCACGGCCCCCTTGGGTCGGCCCGTGGTGCCCGAGGTGTACATGATCATGCACGGGTCGTCCAACGTGCCCGGCGCGTCGTCGAGTTCGGTGTCCATGGCGCTCGGCGGCGAATCCGTCGCCGCCAGTCGGGCGAGCGGCAGCAACGTCGGCGAGCCCGGTGCGGTGGGCAGTTCCTGCACCAGCGCGCCGTGGGTGGGGGCGTGCACGAGCACTCGCGCGCCGCAATCGGCGAGTTGGTAGGCGATCTCCGATGCGGTCAGGCGGGTGTTCAGCGGTACGAACACCGCGCCCAGCCGGCCGGTGGCGAACAGCGTCTCCAGGAACGCCGGGTGATTGGGGCCCAGGTACGCGACACGGTCGCCGGGCCGCACCCCGTGTCGTTCGCGCAGGGCGGCTGCGATCGCGCGGGTACGGGCGTGCAGTCGGGCGTAGCTCTGCCGGACGGGTCGGCCGTCCGGACCCTGGTGGACGAGTGCGATGCGGTCCGGACTCCTGCGGGCGCGGCGCGCGGTCCACGAGCCCAGTCCTTGGTTGCGCGCGGTGTGGCGCACGGTTCCCCCTGAGAGGTGAGGGCCGGTCGGGCGGAGCGGGGCGGTGCCCGACCGGCGATGGGTCAGCCGGACAGACCGAGCAGGCGGGCGGCGTTGTCCTTGAGGATCTTCGGACGGACGTGGTCCTTGATCGGCAGCCGCGCGAAGTCGGCCAGCCAGCGTTCCGGGCTGATCACCGGGTAGTCGGAGCCGAACAGCACCTTGTCCTGGAGCAAGGTGTTGGCGTACTGGACCAGTTGCGCCGGGAAGTACTTCGGCGACCAGCCGGACAGGTCGATGTAGACCCCCGGCTTGTGGGTGGCGACCGACAGTGCCTCGTCCTGCCAGGGGAACGAGGGGTGCGCCAGGATGATCTTCAGGTGCGGGAAGTCGACGGCCACGTCGTCGACATGCATCGGGTTGGAGTACTTGAGCCGGATCCCACCGCCCCCGGGCAGGCCGGCGCCGATGCCGGTCTGGCCGGTGTGGAACAGCGCGATCGCGCCGAGTTCCTCGATCACCTCGTACAGGCCGTACACCATACGGTCGTTGGGGTGGAAGCCCTGGATCGAGGGGTGGAACTTGAAGCCGCGCACGCCGTATTCGGTGATCAGCCGTCGGGCCTCGCGCACCCCGGCGCGGCCGCGGAAGGGGTCGATGGACGCGAACGGGATGAGCACGTCGGCATTGGCGGCCGCGGCTTCCGCGACCTCGTCGTTGGGCACCGGCGCGGTGCCGGTGGCGTGCTCCGCGTCGACGGTGAACACCACCGCCGCCATGCGGCGTTCGCGGTAGTAGGCGGCCATCTCCGGCAGGGTGGGTTTGCGCTTCCCGGCCACCTTGAAGTACGCGGACGAGGCGTCGTGCAGGTCCTCCGCCAGGGACGCGGCACCCCGGGTGGAGACCTCGGCGTGGGTGTGCACGTCGATCGCGGTCAGCGCGTCGAGGTCGAACGTGGGGCGGTAGGGCGTGGTGCTCATCGGGTCGCCCCGTCCGGGACGCGCGGGGCGGGGACCCCGACGGTCTGCGGCTCGCGGCCGGGGCCGGTCGCCCACACGTCGGCGATGCCGTGCGGGCTCCACCCGCCGTCCGCGTAGGCGACGGCGACCTCCTGGGGGTGCGACCACAGGGCCAGCTTGTCGCCGCCGATGCCGATGCACTGGCCGGTGACGGTGCGCGCCGCGTCCGAGACCAGGAACGGCACCAGCACGGCGCAGTCCTCGACGGTGCCGAACCCCTCGCCCTTGCGCAGGAAGTCCGGCAAGGGCACGCCCTCGCGCAGTCCCGCCACGTACGGCGCGAAGGCGGGGATCGACTCGGTCATGGCGGTGGCGGCGATCGGGACGACGGCGTTGACCGTGATCGCGGACCGGGCCAGTTCCATCGACCAGGTGCGCACCATCGCGGCGATGCCGGCCTTGGCGGCGGCGTAGTTGGTCTGGCCGAAGTTGCCGCGCTGGCCCGCCGGGGAACCGACCATCACCAGCGAGCCGCCCTCGCCCTGTTCGCGCAGTTGCCGGGCGGCGGCCCGGGCGCAGGTGAAGGTGCCGCGCAGGTGGACGGCGACGACGTCGTCGAAGTCCTCGTCGCTCATCTTCCAAAGCACCTTGTCGCGCAGGATGCCCGCGTTGGTGACCATCGCGTCCAGGCGCCCGAAGTCGCGCACCGCACGGGCCACCAGTTCGTCGGCGACCTCGGTGGAGTCGACCGGGCCCGGGGCGGCGACGGCGCGGTGGCCGGCGGACACGATCCGCGCCGCGGCGGCCTCGGCGACGGCCGGGTCCAGGTCGTTGACCACGATCGCCGCACCGGCCTCGGCCAGCGCGGACGCGTAGGCCAGGCCCAGACCACGGCCCGCGCCGGTGACGACGGCGACCTTGCCGTGCAGGTCCAGCGGGTTCGATGCGTCCATGCGCACGTCCTTCGGAAATTGCCCGCCCGCCGGTGCCGTCGGGCACCGGGCGTGGGCTCGGGAATGGCGAACGGGAACGGCGGGAGCCTGCCTCGGCGCTCCGCCACATCCCTGAAGTTAGGCACGATTCTCACGCCCGTCAAGATTTTGTTTCACGTTCTGGTGTGGGTCTTGGTACGGTCGACCCGGGCGGGCCGGTCCGCCCGGCCACTCGCGCCGTACGATGCGGCCGCCTCGAACACCGTGCCGCGAAGGCCCCGAGAGTCAGGGAAACCCACACCGCGATGTCGAGCACCACCCCGCCGTCGACCCCGGCGCCCCTCTCCGCCGCGAACGTGCTTCCGGTCGTGTCGCGCCCGCAGGAACTGCTGCTCGCCCTGTTGGCCGGCGTGGTCCTGGACCGGCACACCGAGCCGTTGCCCTCGCGCGTGTTCCTCGACGCGCTGGACCGCCTGGACGTCGCCGCCCCCGCCGCGCGCGCGACCTTGAACCGCATGGTGCACCGCGACCTGCTGCACCGCGGTCGCGACGGCCGCGAAGCCGTCTACACGATCAGTGCGGCCTGCCGGAACGTGCTGCTCCAGGGCAAGGGTCGGGTGTTGTCCCGCACCCCGTTCGAACACCGCGACGATCGGTGGACCCTGCTGTCCTTCTCGCTCCCCGAACCTCACCGGGACCTGCGCCACCAGTTGCGGTCCCGGCTGCAATGGGCGGGATTCGGCTGCGCCCGGGACGGATTGTGGATCGCGCCCGGCACCGTCGACATCACCGAGGCCCTGGACGGCCTGGACCTGCCCGACGCGGAGGACTCCTTCCTCGACGCGTTCGCCGCCCAACCGCTGCCGCCCACACGGATGCACCGCCTGGTCCGCCGCGCCTGGGACTTGGACGCGCTACGCGCCGCCCACGAGGCATTCCTCGCGCGTTGGGAACGACACGATCCAAACACCGGCGACCCGCTGCCGCTGCTGGCCTCGGTGCTGGCCGACTGGATCCACCTGCTGCGCACCGACCCGGGCCTGCCGGCCACGCACCTGGGGCCCGACTGGCCCGCCGCCCGCTCGGCCGCCGCCTTCCACGCACTGCACGACCGCTGCGAACAACCCGCCCGCGACGCCTTCGACGCGTCCCTGCGCCCACCACGCACCACCGCGACGAACTGAGCCGGACCGCCGCCCGGGCCGCCGAGCGGGGAAGGCCACCGGGGGGGGCGACCGAGGAGGCGACCGGCTACGGCTTGCGGGCGATCCCGCCCAGCAACAGCGTGCCGGACACCGGCAGCGGGTCGGGAACCTTCTCCTCCGGACGCCACAACGGGAGGTTGACCAGGCCGGGTTCGACCAGGTCCAAGCCGTCGAAGAAGCCGGCGATCTCCTCCCGGGACCGGAACCGCCCGGTGTTGTGCGCGCCGTGCAGCACCTCCTCGATCACCGCGGCCTCCGGCGTGCCGTTGGCCCAGAAGTGGGTCAGGAACAGGTAGCTGCCGGACGGGAGTTGGTCCAGATACGCGCGGACGATGCCGGCCGGGTCCTCGTCGTCCTCCAGGTGATGCACGATGGCGACCATCAACAGGCCCACCGGGCGGTCGAGGTCGATGAGTTCGCGGACGGCCGGAAGCGCGAGCACCGCCTTGGGGTCACGCGCGTCGGCCGTGACCACGCGGGTGCGCGAGTTCTCCGCGAGCAGAGCCCGTCCGTGCGCGAGCACGATCGGGTCGATGTCGACGTAGACGACCGACGAGAGCGGTTGGTGGCGCTGCGCGATCTGGTGCGTGTTCTCCGCCGACGGCAGGCCCGAACCCAGGTCGAGGAACTGGTCGATGCCCTGTTCGACCAGGAAACGCACGCCGCGCGCGAGGATCGCCCGGTTCGACAACGCGCACTCGCGGGCTCCGGGCACCGCGCTCAGCAAACGGTCGGCCACGGCCCGGTCCGCGGCGAAGTTGTCCTTGCCGCCGAGCGCCGCGTCGTACACCCGCGCAATGCTGGGCACGCTCACGTCGACTCCGCGCGCGCCCCACTCCCGCCGACTTTCGCCCTGCTCACGCACAGATCCCCCAGGTCGCCGAGCGGCGTCGAAATGTCGCGCCGATCCTAGCCGCCGGGACGCGCGGAGATAGCGAACTCCGTTATGCGGAAGGGAAGTCGCCGCTACGGGGTGGGCGCACCAAGGCGAGCGCCTCGACCTCCAGGAGCAGTTCGGGCCGGGACAACGCGACCACCCGGACCGTCGAACCGGCCGGTTCGTGCTCGGGATCGACGAACTCGTCCCAGGCCGCGCCGATGCTCGTCAAATACGCGATATCGGTGGTGAAATGGGTGAGTTTGACGACATCGTCGAAGGTCGCGCCCACCGCCGCGAGACACCGCCGCAGGTTCGTGAACACCTGCCGCGCCTGGGCGTCCGGATCCCCCACGCCGACCGTTTCGCCGCGTTCATCGGTCGCCACCTGCCCGGAGATCACGACCAGCCGACCGGAACCGGTCACCACCTGGCTGTAGCCCTGCGCGGGCGATACGCCCACGGGCGAGGAAATTCGCGTGAGCCGCCGGTTCTTCGTCATGGCGACATCCTCATCCGCCCGAACCCCATGGCACCAACGCATGTTGTGCAGGTCACCCATGCTCGACTCGCATGCCTGGACATTCGCGACCGAACACCATCCGCCCACCATTCTCCAGGCAAGGCGTGGGAATCCCGATATGCGGCACACCATCAATTACTATTATGCGATCCGCCTTGGTGATTCCTCCTCTCGGCAATGCCGCACGAAACGCCGATCGCGCGCGAAGGGTACCGGGCGCGGGGAACATCACCCGGAAACCTCCGGGCTCCCGCGCCGGGAAATCTTTGCGGAACCGGTCGAGGTTTATGACGTCTTCCGCATTGCTCGACCCACTGCAAGTCCTTTCTCGACGAAATCGCTGCTCGGGCCCGATCGGTGGCCGCGAATGCGAGCCGGTCGACCCGACGAAGCATCCGCATCACGCTCGAAATCCACCCGTATGGTCGCCCTCCGAATGGTGCGGATGCGGCGAATTCAGTGATCCGTGACGTGTTCGCGACACGCCCCGCCGTAAGGCAGGAAATGCCGACGTGGCCTGCGAAAACGTCATCGGTCGTTGATATCGGAGACGCGACTTGTCTAGCGTCTGCGCCAAGTGCAGACCGCACCCCCGTTTTCGCCGTGCAGTCACGGCCGAACTCGCGACCTGGTCGCGAGGTGGAGGCACCGAAACGCTCATCACCAGCGATCGGGCGTTTCGGATGATCGGGACGGATTCCTCGTGGATCGCCGCCGGTCGAGCCCCGCAGGGGAATTCCGAAGGGAATCCATGCTTTCTCACAGCACTTCGCACCGGGACGAATCGCTTCGAGCCTGCGGCCGACGTCGCCTGCGAGACTCGGCCGTCGTCGGTGTCGTCGCGACCTCCCTCCTGGGCTTCGCGACGGTGACCCAGGCCCGAGCCGCGGACGACGCCACCTGGGACCGGGTCGCGCAATGCGAGAGCGGCGGCAACTGGTCCACCGACACCGGTAACGGGTACCACGGTGGGCTGCAGTTCAAGGAGAGCACATGGAAAGCCAACGGCGGCAAGGGCAGGGCGCAGGACGCGCCCAAGGCCGAGCAGATCCGCGTCGCCGAGAACGTCCTGCGGTCACAGGGAGCGGGCGCCTGGCCCGTGTGCTCCCGAAAAGCCGGCTTGACCGGGGCCGAGGCGCCTCGACGCGCCGAACGCTCCACGGCCGATCGCCGCCGGCGCGCCGCCAAGGCCACGGCGCCGGCCGGGTCGACCACCGATCGCGGAAGCGAACTCGCCACCTCCCCCGCGCCGTTCCCGGCGTCCGGGGATAGCGGGGAGATTCTCGTCCGGCCCGGCGACACGCTCAGCGGCATCGCCGCGGCGCACAACCTGCCGGGCGGTTGGCCGGCCCTGTACGGCAAGAACCGCGCGACCGTGGGCCCGGACCCGGACCTGATCCGCCCCGGGCAACGCCTGTCGCTCGGCTGAACCCGCCACACCGCCGCACCGCCGACCCGTCGCGCAGGGGTTGCGCGACGGATCGGCGGCGGTGGGACCCACGATCACGGCGGCGTGTACCGAACCGCGGGCGTTCGGGCGTGATCCAGACGGCGTCGCCGACCCCGACGACCCCTACATCGGGGTGACGTACGCCCCGGCGATGCCACCGTCCACCAGGAACTCGGCGGCGTTGACGAACGACGAGTCGTCGCTGGCCAGGAACGCGACCGCGGCGGCGAGTTCCTCGGGTTCGGCGAAGCGGCCGACCGGAATGTGCACGAGTCGACGGGCCGCGCGCTCGGGGTCCTTGGCGAACAGCTCCTTCAGCAGCGGGGTGTTCACCGGGCCCGGGCACAGCGCGTTGACCCTGATGCCCTCGCGGGCGAACTGCACGCCCAACTCCCGCGACATCGCGAGCACGCCGCCCTTGGACGCGGTGTAGGAGATCTGCGAGGTGGCCGCGCCCATCCGGGCCACGAACGACGCGGTGTTGATGATCGAGCCCTTGCCCTGGCGCTGCATGTACGGCAACGCGGCCTTGCAGCACAGGAACACCGACGTGAGGTTGACCTCCTGGACCCGACGCCACGCGTCCAGGCCGGTGGTCAGGATCGAATCGTCGTCGGGCGGCGAGATGCCCGCGTTGTTGAACGCGACGTCGACCGAGCCGTAGGTGTCGAACGCGGTCTTGAACAGGGCCTCGACCTGCTCGGCGTCGGTGACGTCGACGCGCACGAAGAGTCCGCCCACCTCGGCGGCGGCGGCCTTGCCGGAGGCCTCGTCGATGTCGGCGCACACCACGTTCGCGCCTTCGGAGGCCAGCCGCCGGGCCGAGGCCAGGCCGATACCGCTGCCGGCACCCGTGACGACGGCGGTACGGCCGACCAGGCGGCGGCACACGGGGGTCTGCTCGGTCACTTGACGCTCCTCGATGCTGATGGAGTCGATACCGAAGGGCTCGGTGTCGACGAAATCGGTGTCTGTGAATCGGTGTCGGTGAAGTCGGCGTCCGGAAATCGATGTGCTACGACATCGATACCCCCGATGACCCCGGAGCCGACGGACCGCTCGGTCGAACCGCTCGATGCCGACGGGCACGTACGACTCGGTGCCGAACGGCACCGACTACTGTTGGGTGCCCAACGGCACTTGCTACTCGGTGCTGATGAACACGTTCTTGACCTCGGTGAAGGCCGCCAACGCGTCCGGCCCCAACTCCCGGCCCAGCCCGGACTGTCCGAACCCGCCGAACGGCGTCGAATAGCGCACACTGCTGTGCGAGTTGACGGACAGGTTCCCGGCCCGCACACCCCGCGAGACACGCAGCGCGCGGCCCACGTCCCGGGTCCACAACGAGCCGGACAGGCCGTACGCGGTGGCGTTGGCCAAGCGGATCGCGTCCGCCTCGTCGTCGAACGGCAGGACCACCGCAACCGGGCCGAAGATCTCCTCGACCGCCGCGCGGTCGTCGGCGGACTCGGGAGTGAGCACCGTCGCCGGGTACCAGAAGCCCTTGCCCTCGGGAACCTCGCCGCGGATCGCGGCGGGCGCGTCCTGCGGTACGTACGAGCGCACCCGCTCGCGATGCGCGGCGGAGATGAGCGGACCCATCTGCGTCTCGGGGTCGCCCGGGTCGCCGACCCTGAAGGCCCGGACCGCCGGTTCGAGCAGGTCCATGAACCGGTGGTAGATCTCGCGCTGCACCAGAATGCGGGTGCGGGCGCAGCAGTCCTGCCCGGTGTTGTCCAGGAACCCGCCCGGGGCGGCGGCCGCGGCGGCCTCGATGTCGGCGTCGGCGAAGACGATGTTCGGGCTCTTGCCACCGAGTTCGAGAGTCACCCGCTTCACACCGGCCGCGCACCTGGCCATGATGTCCTTGCCGACCGCGGTGGAGCCGGTGAAGACCACCTTGGCCACGCCCGGATGCTCCACCAGGGCCCGGCCGGCCACCGGCCCGGCGCCCGGCAACACCTGGAACAGGCCCTCGGGCAACCCCGCGACCAGGGCCAGTTCGGCCAGCCGCAGAGCGGTCAGCGGCGTGGTCTCGGCCGGCTTGAGCAACACCGCGTTGCCGGCCGCGAGCGCGGGCGCCAGGCCCCAGGCGGCGATCGGCATCGGGAAGTTCCAGGGAGCGATCACCGCGACCACGCCGAGCGGTTCGTGGAAGGTCACGTCCAGGCCGCCGGCCACCGGGATCTGTCGGCCGTTCAGCCGTTCCGCGCCGCCCGCGGCGTAGTCGAGCAGGTCGCGGACGTTGCCCGCCTCCCAGCGGGCATTGCCGATCGGGTGGCCGGCCTCGCGGACCTCGAGCCGGGCGAGTTCCTCGAGGTGCTCGTCCACCACGACGGCGAATCGGCGCAGCAGCCGGGCCCGGTCGCCGGGAGCCTGGGCCGCCCAGTGCGCGGCGGCCCGGGTGGCCCGGAGCACCGCCACGTCGACGTCGGCCGCCGAACTCGCCCGGATGGTCGCGATGATCTCCTCGGTGGCGGGGTCGAGGATGGCGTGCTCGTGCGGACCGTCCGACTCGGGTCGGTGCGGCTGTTCGTGGTGCTGGGACAACGCTCTGATCCTCACATGCGCTCGAAGGAGCGGAACCGCTCCCAGTCGGTGACTGCCGTGTCGTACGCGTCCTGCTCGACCTGCGCCATGTGCAGGTAGTGGGCCACCACGTCCGCGCCGAAGGCGTCCTGGGCGATCTTCGAACCGGCCCACAGCTCGGCGGCCTCGCGCAGCGTGCCGGGCACGTGCGGCGCGTCGCCGGCGTACGCGTTGCCCGTGCACGCCTCGCCCGGTTCGAGCTCGTGCTCGATCCCGTACAGACCGGCCGCGATCATGCCGGCGACCGCGAGGTAGGGGTTCACGTCGCCGCCGGGAAGGCGGTTCTCGAAGCGGTGCGAGTGCCCGTGGCCGACCACCCGCAACGCACAGGTGCGGTTGTCCGGGCCCCACGCGACCGCGGTGGGCGCGAACGAGCCGGGCCGAAAACGTTTGTACGAGTTGATGTTGGGCGCGTACAGCAGGGTGAACTCGCGCATCGCGGCCAGTTGTCCGGCCAGGAAGTGCCGCATCGTCTTCGACATCCCGTACGCGCCGCCGTCGTCGGCCAGCACCGGCCGGCCGTCGCTGTCGCGCAGGGACAGGTGGATGTGGCACGAGTTGCCCTCGCGCTCGTCGTACTTGGCCATGAAGGTGAGCGACATGCCCTCCTGCGCGGCGATCTCCTTGGCCCCGGTCTTGTAGACGCTGTGCTGGTCGCACGTGGTCAGCGCGTGGTCGAAGCGGAAGGCGATCTCGTGCTGACCGAAGTTGCACTCGCCCTTGGCGGACTCCACCGTCATCCCGGCCGCGCCCATCTCGTTGCGGATGCGGCGCAGCAGCGGTTCGACCCGGCCGGTGCCCAGGATCGAGTAGTCGACGTTGTACTGGTTGGCCGGTGTCATGCCGCGGTACGCGCGGTCCCAACCGGCCTCGTAGGTGTCCTTGAAGACGATGAACTCGAGTTCGGTGCCCGCGTGCGCGGTCCAGCCGTGCTCGGCGAGTCGGTCGAGTTGGCGGCGCAGGATCTGTCGCGGCGACGCCACGACCGGGGAGCCGTCGTGCCACAGCAGGTCCGCGTTGACGTGTGCGGTGCCCGGGTGCCACGGCGTGCGACGCAGGGTGGCCAGGTCGGGACGCATCACGAAGTCACCGTAGCCGCGTTCCCAGGACGACATCGCGTACCCGGCCACGGTGTTCATGTCCGTGTCCACCGCGAGCAGGTAGTTGCAGCCCTCGGTGCCGTGGGCGAGCGTGTCGTCGAGGAAGAAACGGGCGGCGAATCGCTTGCCCTGAAGCCTGCCCTGCATGTCGGTGAAGGCCAGGACTACCGTGTCGATCTCCCCGGCGTCGACGAGTGCTCGCAGCTCGTCGACGGACAGCGGGGGCGTTCGGTCTGCCAAGGGAATGCCTCCTGTCGGTCCAACCGGAAGCCATAAGGTATGGCGGAGAACCATTGATTGGGAAGAGCCGGAGGGGAGGGATCGTGAACGAGCGATCCGCAGCGGAGCCCAAGGACGGGCTGTCGCCGCTGCTGCGGCCGGTGCGCGCGGGCAACGGTTTCGAGGAGGCGTTGGAGCAGATCCTCCAGGTGATCCGGCTGGGACTGGTCTCCGACGGCGGCCGGCTGCCCGCCGAACGCGACCTCGCCGACCGGCTCGGGGTCAGCCGGGTCACCTTGCGCGAAGTGCTCAAGGTGCTGGCCGACCAGGGCATCGTGGAGAGCCGCCGGGGCCGCTACGGCGGCACCTTCGTACGCGAGCGCCCGAACCCGGTCGGCGACGGTTCGGCCGCCGAGCTGCGGCGCCGGATCGCGAAGGTGGACGTGGAGGACACCTTGCGCTTTCGCGAGGTGCTGGAGGTGGGCGCGGCCGGGCTGTGCGCGGCGCAGGGCCTGGATCAGGCGCAGGCCGCGCGGTTGCGGGCGGCGCTGGCCCACACCCGGGACGCGCCGCTGGCGGAGTACCGGCGGCGGGACACGCTGCTGCATCTGACGCTGGCCCAGTTGTGCGGCTCGCCGACCCTGGCCGGCCAGTACGCGGCGGTCCGGGCCACGGTGAACGACCTGCTGGACTGCATCCCGCTGCTGGTGCGCAACCTGGAGCACTCGCAGCACCAGCACACCGCGCTGGTCGAGGCGATCCTGGACGGCGACCCGGACGCGGCGGCCGAGGTGATGCGCGAACACTGCGCGGGAACCGCCGCGCTGCTGCGCGGATTTCTGGCCTGAGCCGTCCGCGCCGGCGACCCTCGACGGGCCCTCGGCGGGCCCGAGCGCGAACACGGGCCCGAAAAGACATCCGCCCGGAAACCTTGCGCCGTGTCGACCCGAGGAGCAAAGGTATGCGCTCGAACCAATAATTCTCCCTCCCCTCCCTCCCGTCAGGAGTGGCTCGTGGTCGACGACATCCAAGCGCGCACGAAGCAGGGCAGCGGCGGCGCGTCCGCCGAGGCGGAGAACTACCTGGAGAAGCGGGCGCTGCGCCGCGGCAGCGCGGGCTGGCTCCTGCTCACCGGTCTGGGTGTGGCGTACGTCGTCTCCGGCGACTTCTCCGGCTGGAACTTCGGCCTGGCCGAGGCCGGCTTCGGCGGCCTGGCGATCGCCGCCGCCCTGATGGGCCTGATGTACACGTGCATGGTGTTCTCGCTGGCCGAACTGTCCTCGATCCTGCCCGCCGCCGGCGGCGGCTACGGTTTCGCCCGCCGCGCGCTCGGCACCTGGGGCGGCTTCCTGACCGGCACCGCGATCCTGATCGAGTACGTGCTTGCGCCCGCCGCGATCGTCATCTTCATCGGCGACTACGTCGAGTCCCTGAACCTGTTCGGCCTGACCTCGTCCTGGCCGGTCTACCTCGCCTGTTTCGTCGTCTTCATCGGCATCCACCTGTGGGGCGTCGGCGAGGCGCTGCGGTTCAGCTTCGTGGTCACCGGAATAGCGGTGGCCGCGCTGCTCATCTTCGCGGTCGGCGCCTTCACCGAATTCGACGCCGGCGGGCTCAACGACATCCCGGTCGACCACGACGCGCTCGGCGCCAATTCCTGGCTTCCGTTCGGCCTGCTCGGCATCTGGTCCGCGTTCCCGTTCGGGATGTGGTTCTTCCTGGGTGTGGAGGGTGTGCCGCTGGCCGCCGAGGAGACCAAGGACCCGGCCCGCACGCTGCCCAGGGCGATGAGCCTGTCGATCGGCGTGCTGCTGCTCCTGGCCGTGCTCACCTTCCTGGCCGCGACCGGCGCGCACGGCTCCAGTGCGGTCCAGGAGGCGGGCAACCCGCTGGTCACCGCGCTCCAGGGCGACGGCGACCCGACCCCGCTGAGCCGCTTCGTGAACTACGCGGGCCTGGCCGGACTGGTCGCCTCGTTCTTCTCGCTGATCTACGCCGGGTCCCGGCAGTTGTTCGCACTGTCCCGGGCCGGCTACCTGCCCCGCTTCCTGTCCCTGACCAGCCGACGCAAGGCCCCCTACCTCGGCCTGCTGGTGCCCGGCGCGCTGGGCTTCGCACTGGCCGCGTGGAGCGGGGACGGTGCCCGGATGCTGAACATCGCGGTGTTCGGCGCGACCATCTCCTACGCGCTGATGTCGCTGTCGCACATCGTGCTGCGCCGCCGCGAGCCCGACCTGCCCCGGCCGTACCGCACCCCCGGTGGTGTCGCCACCTCCTCGGTGGCGTTCGTGCTGGCCTGCTCGGCGCTGGCGGCGACGTTCCTGGTGGACAAGCGGGCGGCGTTCATCGCGCTGGGCGTCTACGCCGTCGCACTCGCCTACTTCGCCTTCTACAGCCGGCATCATCTGGTGGCGAACGCCCCCGAGGAAGAGTTCGCCGCACTGGCCGCGGCCGAGGCCGAACTCGGCCGGGACTGACCCCGCCACCCTCCACCCGCACCGACGCCGCGACCCTGAGGAACCGAGCGACCCCCCATGCCCAAGCCACTGATCGGTATCAGCACCTACCACGAGGAATCCGTGCGATGGGGGGTGTGGCACCTGCCCGCCGTGCTGCTCCCCCTGGACTACCCGACCCACATCCAACGTGCCGGCGGCCTGGCGGTGATGTTGCCGCCGGACGTCCCGGAGGCCGCCGCCGAGACGGTGGCCCGGGTGGACGCGGTGGTGATCGCGGGTGGTCCGGACGTACGGCCCACCCGCTACGGCGCCGAGCCCCATCCGCGCACCGGTCCCCCGAACGAGGCCCGGGACGTGTGGGAGAGCGCGTTGATCGAGGCCGCGCTGGCCTCGAATACACCGCTCCTGGCGATCTGTCGCGGCATGCAACTGCTGAACGTGGTGCTGGGCGGCACCCTGTGCCAGCACCTGCCGGACGTGGTCGGCCACGACGGGCACACCGGCCCGCCCGGCCGACTCTCCGCGCATGTCGTCGCGCCGATCCCGGGCACGCTGTTCGCCTCGCTCGGGGCCGAACCGTACGAGGTACCCACCTACCACCATCAGGGTGTGGAGCGACTCGGTCGCGGCCTGGTGCCCGGTGCCCGGGCCGAGGACGGCATCGTCGAGGCGGTGGAACTCCCGGGCGACACCTTCGTCCTGGGCGTCCAGTGGCATCCCGAGTCCGGGACGGACGACCGGGTGGCCCGCGCCCTGATCGCCGCCGCCCGCCGGCCCCGCCTGGTCCCGACCCCGGCCGCCTGAGGTCCGCGCGCGACGGCCGCGTCGCATCCGAGGCGGCCGTCGCGCGATGGGTGCCACCGCTCAACAGATCCGGGGCAGTTGCTCGCCGATCGGCATGTCCAACACCCGCGTTCCGCCCAATCCGGTACGAGCCACCACCATCCCCGGATGGGCCTCGACGCACTCGCCGATCACCGCCGCCCCCGCACCCAGGGGATGCGCCCGCATCGCGGCGAGCACCGCGTCGGCGTGCTCGCGGGGCACGAAGGCGACCAGCTTGCCCTCGTTGGCCACATACAGCGGGTCCAGGCCCAGGATCGCGCACGCGTTGGCCACCTGGGGCGGCACCGGGACGTCGCGTTCGGCGATCTCCACGCCGACCCGGGCCGCCGCGGCGATCTCGTTGAGCGCCGCGCCCAGGCCGCCCCGGGTGGGATCGCGGAGCACGTGCAGGTCCGGGGTGACCGCCAGCATGGCCTCGACCAGCCCGCCCAGCGCGGCGCAGTCGCTGCGGATCTCGACGTCGAATTCCAGGCCCTCGCGCACGCTCATCACGGCCACCCCGTGGACGCCGATGTCGCCGCTGACGATCACCACGTCGCCCGGGGCGGCGCGCTGCGGGCGCAGATCGACGCCGGCCGGGACCAGGCCGATCCCGGCGGTGTTGAGGTAGATGCCGTCCCCGTGCCCGGCCTCGACGACCTTGGTGTCGCCGGTGGCGATCTCGACTCCGGCGGCGCGGGCCGCGCCGCCGAGCGCCTGGGCGACCCGGGCGACGACCGCCGTCTCCACACCCTCCTCCAGGATGAACCCGACGGACAGATAGGCCGCCTTGGCGCCGCTCATGGCCAGATCGTTGACCGTCCCGTTGACCGCGAGCTCGCCGATGTTCCCGCCGGGGAAGAACAGCGGGCGGACCACGAACGAGTCGGTGGAGAAAGCCAGTCGGGCCCCGCCGAGGGTGACCACCGCGGAGTCGGTGAGCGAGGCGAGCAGGGGTCCGCCGAACGCGGGCGCGAAGACGTGCTCGACGAGTTCGGCGGACAGCGCGCCGCCGCCGCCGTGCCCGGTCACGATCCGCGGATGGTCGCGCAACGGGGCCGGACAGGTCCACCCGGAGAAGTCCGGCGCGGCAGGCGCATCGGGCATCGCGGCCGGGGCGGACCCGGTGACCGGGGCGAGGTCGGTGAGCTCAGACAACGGGGGTCGCCTCCCGGGGCACGGTGCCGGCGGCGTCGAGCCGGCGGTAGAGGTAGTAGGCGGCACACGCGCCCTCGCTGGAGACCATCGTGGCGCCGAGCGGATTGCGCGGCGTGCAGGTGGTGCCGAACGCCGCGCACTCGTTGGGCTTGAGCAGGCCCTGCAACACCTCGCCGCTGCGGCACTCGGCCGGTTCCACGGTGTCGATCCCGGTCACGTCGAAGCGGTACTCGGCGTCGTGGTCGCGATAGCGCGAGGACAACCGCCACCCGCTGTCCGGGATCACCCCGATGCCGCGCCAGGCCCGGTCGGTCACCTCGAACACGTCGGCCAGCATGGCCTTCGCGGCGGGGTTGCCCTGCGCCCGCACCGCCCGGGCGTACGCGTTGTCCACCGCGTGCCGGCCCCGCTCGAGCTGGTGGACCGTACGCCGGATGCCCTCCAGGATGTCCAACGGCTCGAATCCGGTGACCACGATCGGCACCCGATACCGCTCGGCCAACTCCGGGTACTCCTCCACACCCATCACGCTGCACACGTGACCGGCCGCCAGGAAGCCCTGCACCCGGCAGTCGGGCGAATTCATGATCGCCTCGATCGCCGGCGGCACCCGCACGTGCGACACCAGCAGGCTGAAGTTGCGGATGCCCAGCCGCCTGGCCTGATACACCGTCATCGCGTTGGGCGGCGCGGTGGTCTCGAAGCCGATGCCGAAGAACACCACCTCGCGGTCGGGGTTGTCCCGGGCGATCGCGAGCGCGTCCAGCGGCGAGTAGACCACCCGCACGTCGCCGCCCTCGCCGCGCACCCGGAACAGGTCGCGATCGGTGCCCGGCACCCGCAACATGTCGCCGAACGAGCAGAAGATCACCCCCGGGCGGGCCGCGATGGCCAGCGCCTTGTCGATCACCTCGAGCGGCGTCACACACACCGGGCAGCCCGGCCCGTGAATCAACTCCACTTCGGGAGGCAGCAGTTGGTCGATACCGTGGCGGATGATGGTGTGCGTCTGCCCGCCGCAGACCTCCATGATCGACCACGGCCGGGTCACCGTGGCCCGGATCTCGTCCAGCAGTCGGCGACCGACCTCCGGATTGCTGAATTCTTCCAGGTACTTCACCGCCGGACCTCCTTGGACACACCACCGGGAATCGGGTCGGGAACAACCACCGGCTCGGGCCGGACGAACTCCCCCGACGCCGCGCCGGCCGCCTCCCAGGGGTCGCCGAACTCCTCCTGGAGCAGCCCCATCTCGTCGAACAGGGCAAGCGTGCGCAGGGCCGACTCCTCGTCCAGCCGTTGCAGCGCGAAGCCCACGTGCACAATGGCGTACTCGCCCACCCTCAGGTCGGGCACGTACTCCAGGCACACCTCCTTGACCACGCCGCCGAAATCGACGAGGCCCATCCGGGTTCCGTCCCGTTCCTCGATCTTCGTCACCCTGCCGGGCACCGCCAGGCACATCGGTCTCTCCTCGTCATCCGACAACGACCGCGGCCCGCGGGCCGTCCACTCGTGGGTCTGCGGGCGCCCGTCACGGGCCGCCCGTCCCGCTCGGCACCCGCCGACCCGCCCCGACCAGGACTTGGCCCAACGCCAGCCCGCCGTCGTTCGGCGGCACCAGGCGATGCCGCAGCACGGTGAAGTCCCGTGCGCGCAGCGCCCGTCCGCAGGCCGAGGACAGGATCGCGTTGGTGAACACGCCGCCGGTGAGCGCGACCGGCGTCGGCCCGTGCCGCTCACGCGTGTGCTCGGCCACCGCGACCACCAGGTCGACGACCGCGTGGTGAAAGCGCGCCGCGAGCAGTTCCGGGTCGCATCCGGCGCGGAGGTCGGCGATCGCCGCCGCGAACACCGGGCCCGGGTCGGCGATCAGCGGATCACCCTCACCGTCCCCAGGGAGCAGCGCGAACGTGTACCCGGGGACCGGGCCGGGCCGCCGAACGGCCGCGCCCTCCAACTCGATCGCCGCCTGCGCCTCGTAGCCGGCCAGGTGACAGACGCCGATCAGCGACGCGAACGCGTCGAAGAGCCGGCCCATGCTGGACGTGGGCACGCAGTTCAGGTCGCGTTCGAGTTGGCGCGCCAGCACCCGGCGTTCCTCGTCGGATCCGGCCCGCACACAGGGCAGATCGTCCGCCCACTCGATCCCGGCGGCGTGCAGGTGCGCCAGCGCCATCCGATACGGCCGGGCCACCGCGGCGTCGCCGCCGGCCAGCGGCGCGTAGCGCAGGTGCGCCACCCGGTGGAAGCCGGCGTAGTCCGCGAGCAGGAACTCGCCGCCCCACACCGCGCCGTCTTCCCCGTAGCCGGTCCCGTCGAAGGCGACGCCCAACACCGGCGCGGCGCCGTCCGCGCCGTGTTCGGCCATCGCGGCGGCGATGTGCGCGTGATGGTGCTGGACCAGCCGCACCGGCCGCCGGGCCGCGGTGCGCCGGGCCCAGCCGGTGGACCGATAGCCCGGATGGCGATCGGCGACCAGCACGTCGGGACGCACGCCGGTGATCGCGCCCAGGTGCCCGACCGCGTGCTCGAACGCACGTTGCGTGCCCAGGTCGTCCATGTCGCCGACATGCCCGGACAACCACGCCTCGCGGCCCTCGGCCAGCGCGAACGTGTTCTTCAGGTCCCCGCCGACCGCGAGCGTCGCGGGCACCGCCAGCGGCAGCCGAATCGGCAGCGGGGCCCAGCCCCGAGAGCGCCGGACGAACAGGGGTTCGCCGTCCACGACCCGCACCACCGAGTCGTCCAGCGGCACCCGGATCGGTCGGTCGTGGGTGAGCCAGCCGTCCGCCAGCGGCGCGAGCCGGGTCAGCGCCTCGGCGTCCTCGGTCACGATCGGCTCGCCGGCCGCGTTGCCGCTGGTGAGCACGAGCAGGCGCGGCCCGAGCCGGTCGTCGAGCAGTCCCAGGAGCAGGTGGTGCACAGGCGTGTACGGCAACATGAAGCCCAGGTCGGGGCAGCGCGGGGCGATCGCCTCCGGCAGCGCGGCCCGGGCCGCCCTACGGCGCCGGAGCAGCACGATCGGCCGGGCGGCGCCGGTGAGCAACTCCCGTTCCGCGTCCGTGATCTCGGCGTACGGCTCGATCTCGGCGAGGGTGCGGGCCAGCAACGCGAAGGGTTTGTCGCCGCGTCCCTTGCGCTCGCGCAGCCGCGACACCGCGTCCTGGTCGGCCGCGTCGCAGGCCAGGTGGTACCCGCCGATGCCCTTGACCGCCAGGATCGCCCCTTCGGCGAGCATCCGGCGGGCCTCGTCCAGGGTGCCGAAGCCGATCGGCGCCCCGTCGGCGTCGACCAGGGACAACCGGGGGCCGCAGGCGTGGCACGCGATGGGTTGCGCGTGGAAGCGCCGATCGCCGGGATCGCCGTACTCCCGGGCGCAGTCCGGGCACATCGGGAAGTCGGCCATCGTGGTGTGCGCCCGGTCGTAGGGCAGCGCGGTGACGATGGTGAAGCGTGGACCGCAGTCGGTGCACGTGATGAACGGGTGCAGGTGCCGGCGATCCGCGGGGTCCTCGAGTTCGGCCAGGCAGCGATCACACGTGGCGACATCCGGCGGGATCCGGGTACGGTGCGCGGCGCCCGGCTCGGGTGGCACGGACGCCACGATCGTGAACCCGGTGTCGCCGCCGATCGCGAGTTCCTCGTGGGTGATCGACTCGACCGAGGCCAGCGCCGGTGCGTCCGTGTCGATCCGCCGGCAGAACGCGGCCACCTCGGCGGACCCGCCCTCGACCTCGACGAGCACGCCCGCACCGGTGTTGGTGACATGTCCGGCCAGGCCCAACTCGGTGGCCAGCGTGTAGACGAACGGCCGAAAGCCCACGCCCTGTACGGTGCCGCGCACGATGATCCGGCGCCGCTGCGCGACCTCGGGCGGTCGGCCGGTGGTCAAGACGACTCCCGCACCGGAGCCGACCGCGGGTCGATCCCGTGCGTGTGGACATGGGCGCGTACGCCCTCGGGCGAGTGGGCATGGGAATGCCCGGGCTCGTGCGGGTGGGCGTGCCGGTGCCCGTGACCGGACTCGTTCTCCGACTCGCTCCCGGGCGATCCGTGCGCGTGGGTGTGCGCGTGGGTGTGCCCGTCGGCCGCGTGCCGCGCCATCACCGGCGTGTGCACCGCCGCACCGTCGAGCACCGCGACCGCGCGCGTCAACAGATCCCCCACCCCGCGACCGGTCCTGGCCGAGGTGAACAACACCTCGACCCCGGGGTTCACCTGCCGGACGTTGGCCAGGAAGGCGCCCTCGTCGAACTCCACCGCCTCGGCGAGGTCGATCTTGGTCACCACCACCAGGTTCGCCAGACCGAACGCGGACGGATACTTGAGCGGCTTGTCCTCCCCCTCGGTGACCGACGCGAGCGCGACCCGCAGGCTCTCGCCCAGGTCGTAGGAGGCCGGGCAAACCAGATTGCCGACGTTCTCGACGAACAGCAGCCGCGTCCTCGCCGGCAACCAGCCGGCGAGTTGTCGACGCAACATCGCCGCCTCCAGGTGGCACAACCCGTCCGTGAGGATCTGCTTGACCGGCGCGCCGGCCCGGGCCAACCGGGTCGCGTCGTTGTCGGTGGCCAGGTCGGCGGTCAACGCCGCCACCGACACCCCGCGTTCGCCGGCCAGCCGCAGTTCGGCCTCCAGCAGGGCGGTCTTGCCGCTGCCGGGACTGGAAAGCAGGTTGACCGCGATCACCCCGCGCGCGGCCAGTTCGGCGCGCAGGTCGCTCGCGCCGCGATCGTTGTGAGCGAGTACGGCCTGCCGCAACTCGTCGACTCGGCACATGACGGTTCAACCCTTCTGAGTGGCCTCGGCGTATCCGACGTCCTCGACCGGATCGGCCCAGCACACGTCGACGATCTGCAACTCCCGTCCACACAACAGCTCGGCGGTCGCGCCCGCACACGTGGGGCAGCACAGGTCCGGCGGCATGCCCACCGCCCACTCGACGGCGCACCCCGCGCAGCGGGCCCGGCCCGGGACGCTCTCGACCACCAACTCCGCGTCGCGCAGCACCGTCTCGACCCGCGCGACCTCGAAGGCGAAGGCCAGCGCGTCGGGAACCACCCCGGCGAGTTCGCCGACCCGCAGCCGGACGGTCAGCGCGGCGCGCTCACCGCCGCGCGCCGCCGCCTCGACCTGCTCGATGACGGCCAGCGCAATCGACATCTCGTGCATCGGCCCTCTCCCGGGTTCGACGTCCACCACTGGGAGCCCACCGACTCGACGAGCCCACGCTCCATTACAGGCACCACCGGCGACGCGTCCCGGCACCCACGCCGTGTACGACGCCGCGCGTACGCCATTCGCCCTAGCGCGCCGGGCTCCGCCCCGGGACCCGTCGCTGAACGGGCTACATGGAACGCATCCGCACGTAGCGCAGGATGTCCGCTCGATTCGCGAGCACGACAAGCCCGAACAGGGCCACTCCGCCGATCAGAATCCTTCGCATGCCGGCACCTCTCCAGGCTCGGGACCGCGCGCCGCGTCCACGGCGGCGGGTCGGACATCGACCGCATCCGGCGCGTTCGGCGCGCCGGTCGGTGGTTCCAGGGGCGTCTGCCCGCGCAGCACCCGCAGGATCAGCGCGACCGCCTCGTCCACTGCGGCCGCGACCGGTGGACTCAGGCCCAGGCGCTCGTCCAGGTCGGCGGGTTCGCAGCCCACCACCAGCACCCGGCGCGGCGGCGTCCCGCCGGTACCCGCGCTCAGCGTGCCCAGCAGCGCGAGCACCGCGTCGGGCCCCATCCGGTGGCCGTCCAGCAGGGCCGCCCCGGGTTCGACCGATCCCGGTACGGCGGCCTCGATCAGGTACACCGTGCCCGGTGCGCCGCCGCGCGCGGTGGCGTCCACCAGGATCAACGTCTCGTAGCCTTCCAGGAGTTGGTAGGCCAGATGCACGCCGCGTACGCCGAAGTCGACCACCTCGGCGCCGGCCGGCAGCGGGTGCCCGGCCAGCCTGGCGACGGTCTCCACCCCGAAGCCGTCGTCGCCGAGGAAGATGTTGCCGACTCCGGCGACGAGCACCCGTTCGACGCGGTCGGCCGGCGGGCCCTGGCCGGTCACGCGTCCTCCAGGAGGGTGAGTTCGTCCGGTTGGAAGTACAGGAACCGGCCCTGGGCCCGCCGGATGTCCGCGCCGGGGTCGCCGTCCACGATCACCGCGAGATGCACCGCGCCGTCCACGTCGTGCAGCACCGCCTCGACCAGCGCGTCCCGACCGTGCAGGAACAGGTCCTGGGCGTCGGTACGGCGCGGCCCCGGTCGCAGCCGCACCCGACTGCCGGCACCGATCGAGCGCCCGTCCACCAGCACCCGATCCGCGGCGGGATCGAACCCGGCGTCGCTCGCCGGATCCCACCAGGGCCGGTCGGTACCCGGCTCGCCCGACTCGCCCTGTTCACCCGGCACCCCCGGTTCGATCAGGGTCGTCGGCCCGCTCGCCCCGCTCGGCCCGGTGTTCTCCCGCAGCGCCCGCACCGTGCCGTGCAGCCGATCCCACACCTCCGGGGGCAGCGAGTCGACCAGGTCCACGGCGGCGCCCGCGCGGGCGTCGGTGCCACGGGCCTCGCGCTTCTCCCGCTCGGTCAGTGCCGAGGTGCGCAGCGCGAGGATCTCGTCGATCTCGGTCGCGTCGTAGAGCGCGCCCGGGCTCTCCGGGGCCACCTGCGGGTGATCCTCCAGGATGATCGGCGAGGACAACACCACGTCGTCCCGCTCCCCCACCAGCACCGGCCAGGTCCGCAGGTTGGCACACGACGCGGCGGCGCCCGTGGCCCATTCCGGCGGGTCGGTCATGGACAGGAAGGAGCCGGTGTCCAGACCCAGCAGCACATGCGCCGACACCAGCGCGTACGGCAGCGCGGCGTCCCGGTCGACACCCGGATCCGGCTTCCACCCACTGGTGTTCGCCACCTCGACGGTCAGCTTGAGGGTGCGGTACGGGCCGGGAATCTCGGTGGTCCGCACCCGGATCTCCCCCTCGATCCGTGCCCGCCGGCGGACCAGCCGCCCACACACACGGCCGTCGAGTTCGACGTCCTCGGTCTCCTGGTGCTCGGCCCGATCGAACGGCAGGACCAGCCCGGCCCCGGCGGACGCCGCGACGGGGAGCACGAGTTCGACCCGTTCCTCGACGCCCTCGTCCCACGGGACGAGCACCCGATCCGGCAGCTCCAGCGCGTCCACCGCCGCGAACCCGCCGTCGGGCCCGACCTGTTGCACCGTGCGCCGCTGGGCGTGCAGGAAGCGCAGCTCGATCGAGAGGTTCGCGTCCGCACGCGGTTCGATCAGACACTCCGTGCGCTGGTCGTGGTGCTCGCCGCTGCCCTGCCCCCAGGCGGGCGGCACCAGCACGCCGAACTGCCAGCGCATGCGATTCTTGGCGGCCGAGGCCCGGTACGGATAGAGCACGTAGCCCTCGAACAGCACGGCGTCGGCGATCTGTCGCGCGGCGGCGAACCGCTCCTGGATCGCGAGTCCGAACAGCGTCATGGCACTCTCTCCTCGGTGGGGCCGGTCCGGTCCGACCCGCCGGTGCGGTTGCCCGGAACGCCGAGCACCCGATCGGCCGCGGTGGCCGGTTCCGCGGTCGCCAGCAGCGCCCGCATCGTGGCCTCCCAGGAGGGCAGCGCGTGCCGGGCCCGATAGGCGAGCAGCGCGTCCATCGCCTCGCGCGGCAGTCGCAGCCAGCCGCAGCCGGGGAAGTGCTGCTCGACCATCTCCCGCCACACCGTGACCGGCATCCGGTAGGCGGCCTCCTTGTGCCAGGGCACCGGCTCCACCCGGAAACCGCCCGGGCCGGTGAACGCGGTTCCGGAGAAGAGCATCAGCAACGGCACCTCTCCCTCGCCCAGCGCGTGGAAGTAGCGGGACGAGGCGATGTCCATGTCGTAGGTGCACGGCACCACCAGGTCCACCTCGGTCTCCGCGGTGAAGCCCGGCACGGTCAACGCCACCTGGGCGAACTCGATCGGGTGGAGCGTGCCGCCCCAGCGGGAACGCTCCCCGAACAGCACGCCCAGCCGGTCGCCTTCGGCCGTCCCGTAGCGGCGCCGGGCCGGTTCGATCCGCAATTGCACGCGCAACGCGAGCGCGTGCACCCGGGCCTGCTCGGCGGCGGTGATCCGCAGCCGGAAGACCAGGGTGGGCCCCGCCGCGTAGCCGTCCGCGCGCACGCCGACGCAGGAGAAGTCCAGTTCGGTCACGGCGCGTCGTCCCTTCCCGGCACCCGCGCACGCGAGCGCACGTCGGCGAGGAACGCGGCCAGGTCCTCGCGGGCCTCGGCGCCGCCGTCGAAGCCCCGCCAGCGCAGTCGCATGCGACCGACCAGCTCGTAGCAGACGTCGATCGGGACCAGGAAGCACTCGCTCTCGTCGTCCGTGCGGCGCAGCAGCAGCGCCTCGACGTCGGGGCGCAGCAGTCCGGCGAGCCGGCTCTCGCCGAGCACCGCCTGCCACTGCTCGGGGTCCAGGTCGCTCTCGGTGGCGCCGGCCGGGCTCGGGTAGAGCGCGATCAGCCGGTCGAGCGCGGCGTTGCGCAGGAAGAAGGCCAGGCCGACCGGGATCTGCAGGGCGTCCCAGGCGCCGTCGTCCAGGCTGTGCTCGGGGTCGACGAGGTAGCGCTCGGGCACCGCCCGATAGCGACCGCCGGCCGCGCCGCGCCGCTCGAACAACATCGCGCAGCCCCGGCAGGCGCAGGCCAGGACCCGCGCGTCGGTGTCGACGAGATGGCGGTGTCCGGCGCCGACCTCCTGGGCGCACAGCTCGCAACGTTCCGGCTGTGGCCCGGTGGGGCGCCGGAATCGGCGCAGCCCACCCGCCGGCCGCACGGTCGTCGGGGGTGGCGCGCTCACCGTGCGGCCCGGGCCGGATCGGCCGGTCGGATGCCGATCTGGAGCAGCGCGGGTTCGGGCGGCGCGGCCGGGATCTCCTCGATCTCGATCCGCTCGATCTCGGGCGCGCAGCCGGCCAGGAGGCCTTCCACGCCCTCGCGCGAACCCTGGGCGCCCCCGCTCGCGCATCCACAGCCGCCGCTCGCGGCGGCGATCCGCAGCCGCACGGTCCGGCTGTGTTCGTCGTAGTCGAGGAGTTCGGCCCGGTGTTCGGGGTGCGCCGCGAGGCCGCGCGCGACGCGGGTGGGCGTGTCGTCGGGGTGCAGGTCGTGCAGGACGAGCAGGGTGGTGACCAGTTCGTCGTCGAGCACGCCGCGCCGATCCGCGTCGGCGTCGCGCAACAGCGCGGCCAGTCGGGCCAGACCGGCGCCGTAGAAGTCCATCAGGGCGCGGACCAGTTCCTCGGCCCCGGCGCGAACGCCCGGGTCGGCGCCGTCGTCCAGGCGGGTGAGGATCTCCTCGACCCGCAGTCCGGTCTGCTCGGCGTTCATCCGCTCAGCCCGCTCAGCCCGGTGGGTACGTGCAGCTTCTGCAGTGTCTTGCCGTCGCCGAGGTACATGTGCACGCCGCACGGCAGACAGGGGTCGAAGCTGCGCACGGCCCGCATGATGTCGATGCCCTTGAAGTTCTCCGGGGAGTTCTCCTCGAAGATCGGCGTGTTCTGCACCGCGTCCTCGTACGGCCCGGGGGTGCCCAGGGTGTCGCGGACACTGGCGTTCCACGGAGTGGGCGGATACGGGTGGTAGTTGGCGATCTTCCCGTCCCTGATCACCATGTGGTGCGAGAGCACCCCGCGCACGGCCTCGGTGAAGCCGACACCGACCGCCTGGTCGGGCACCTCGAACTTCTCCCACGTCTTGGTCCGGCCCGAGCGCACCTCCTCGAGCGCCTTCTCGGCGAAGTACACCGCCATGGCGGCCATGTACGCCTGGAAGTAGGTGCGCGCCCGGTTCCGCTCAAGGGCGTTGCTCCACTGTGGGATCTTCCACTCGAAGGTGGTCTCCGGCTTGGTCATCGACTTGGGCAGGTTGATCACCACGCTGTGCCCGGTGGCCTTGACGAAGCCGGTGTCGACCAGGCCGTTGAGCGCGGTGGACCACAGCCGGGCAAGCGGGCCGCCGCCGGTGTCCAGGGCCAGGTAGTCGGTACCGTCGAACCAGCGCGGCGACATCACCCAGCTGTAGTTGCCCTCGAAGTCCCGCTTCTGCGGTGCGGGGATGGTGTGTTGGTTCCACGGGTGGCGCGGGTCGACCGGGTTGCCCAGCGGGTCGTGCGTGACGAACTGCTCCTGGCCTTCCCAGTCCTGGTAGTAGGAGCTGCCGAGCAGGATCCGGATGCCCAGGTTGATCTCGGTCAGGTCGTTGGTGATCAGCTTGCCGTCGACCACGACGCCGGGGCTGACGTACATCCGCCGGCCCCAGTCGGTCATGTTGCGGTAGGTGAAGTCGCAGTGGTCGGGGTCGTTGAGCGCGCCCCAGCAACCGAGCAACACCCGCCGCCGGCCCACCTCTTCGTAGCCGGGCAGGGCGGTGTAGAAGAAGTCGAAGAGGTCGTCGTGCAGCGGGACCACGCGCTTCATGAACTCGACGTAGCGCATCAGTCGGGACAGGTAGTCCGTGAACAACTGGACCGAGGCGACGGTGCCCACCCCGCCCGGGTAGAGCGTGGAGGGGTGTACGTGCCGGCCCTCCATCAGGCAGAACATCTCCCGGGTGTAGCGGCTGACCGCCAGCGCCTCGCGGTAGAACTCGCCCTCGATCGGGTTGAGCGAGCGCATGATGTCGGCGATGGTGCGGTAGCCGTGTTCGGCGGCGTGCGGCGCCTCGGTGCGTTCGGCCAAATCCAGCACGCCGGGGTTGGTCTCGCGGACCATGCGCTCGCAGTAGTCCACCCCGACCAGGTTCTCCTGGAAGATGTTGTGGTCGAACATGTACTCGGCGGCCTCACCGAGGTTGATGATCCACTCGGCCAGGTGCGGCGGCTTCACGCCGTAGGCCATGTTCTGCGCGTACACCGAGCAGGTGGCGTGGTTGTCGCCGCAGATGCCGCAGATCCGGCTGGTGATGAAGTGCGCGTCGCGGGGGTCCTTGCCGCGCATGAACACGCTGTAGCCGCGGAAGACCGACGAGGTGCTGTAACACTCGGCGACCCGTTTCTGCTTGAAGTCGATCTTGGTGTGGATGCCCAGACTGCCGACGATCCGGGTGATCGGATCCCAGGACATCTCGGTCAGGCCGCTGCCATCGGCGGCCGTCTTGGTCGAGGGTGCCATCGTGTGTCGTGCCCTTCTGCGGTGGGGACGGCGGCACGCGTGAGGTCGGCCGCGGGGTCGGGAACTGCGCGAAGGCGATCCGCTCACCTGGGCGGGCGGTAGCCGGTGGTGAGCTCACGACCGGTGTGGCGCCACTTGGGTTCCTTGTCCACGGTCTTCGCGGTGATCGAGCGCAGCTTGCGGATCACCAGGCCGTACGCGCCGCTGGCGACCGAGGAGACCTTGCCGCCGGGCGGTTCGTCCATGAACGGCATGAACTTGTCCGGGAAGCCGGGCATCGTGCACGCGATGCAGATGCCACCGACGTTCGGGCAACCGCCGACACCGTTGATCCAGCCGCGCTTGGGCACGTTGCACTTGACCACCGGGCCCCAGCAGCCCAGCTTCACCAGGCACAGCGGCGAGCCGTACTCGTCGGCGAACTGGCCCTGTTCGTAGTAGCCGCCGCGGTCGCAGCCCTCGTGCACGGTGGCGCCGAACAGCCAGGTCGGACGCAGCTTGTCGTCCAGCGGGATCATCGGCGCGGACCCGGCGAGTTGGTAGAGCAGGTAGGTCAGCGTCTCGGCGAAGTTGTCCGGCTGGATCGGGCAGCCGGGCACGCACACGATCGGCAGGCCCGCCTTGGACTTCCAGTCCCAGCCCAGGTAGTCGGGTACGCCCATCGCACCGGTGGGGTTGCCGGCCATCGCGTGGATGCCGCCGTACGTCGCACAGGTACCGATCGCCACCACACCGGTGGCCTTGGGCGCGAGGCGGTCCAACCATTCGCTGGTGGTGATCGGCTGGCCGGTGGCCGGGTCGTCGCCGAATCCGCTCCAGTAGCCTTCGGCCTTGATCGACTCGTTCGGGATGGATCCCTCGACCACCAGCACGAACGGCTCGAGTTCGCCCCGTTCGGCCTTGAAGAACCATTCGATGAAGGTGTCCGCGCCCTGGACCGGTCCGCACTCGAAGTCGATCAGCGGCCAGTGCACGGCGATCGGCGGCAGTCCGGGCAGGGCACCGGTGACGATCTCCTCGATCGACGGCTGCATCGCGGCGGTCAGCGCGACGGAGTCGCCGTCGCAGCTGAGACCGGCGTTGATCCAGAGGATATGAATCGGGGTCGGTTCTTCGACCGGCTTGGCGGCGGTCGAGCTCTCGGCGGGGTTCCCGGACGTGGCGCGCATGAGGACGCCTCCTCGAAAGGTTATGAATCCGACATAACGGACTCCTGAACCTTCCTATCAGCCCGGCACGTGACGCGCCTCACATTCGGTCCGTTCGGGCGAGTCGCGTCGCGCCCACTCCGCGGTCGATGAGTCGGTCCGCGTGCGTCCGTTCGGCCTGTTCGGGCGAGTCGTGCCACGTCGTCCCGCGGTGGCGGGCGGGACCCCCGGCGGGCGACGTGCGGCCCGGCCCGGGTCAGGGCGCCTGCGACTCCGGCGCCGGATGGTTGGAGAGGGCCGAGTCGGCGGAGAGGGCCGAGTCGGCGGAAGAGGCCGGGGCCGCCGTCGGGCGGTAGCGGGCCAGGAACATGTCCACGCCGCCGGTGATCAGCCGCTCGGTCAGATCCGCGTCGGGCACGGCGCCGGAGGAGCCGAAGGCGATGTGTGGCATCAGCACCAGGCCGGAGAGTTGGATCGCGGCCAACGGCACGTCGTCGATCGCGAGTTCGCCGCGCTCGACGAGTTCCTCCAGGGCCGTGCGGACCACCACGTGGAAACGATCCGGTCCCGACTCGCGCCAGGTGCGTCCCAGTTCGGGCAGGCGCGGCATCGAGCCCATCACCACATTGTGCAGGGTGAGCACCTCCGGCGTGGCGTGGCCCGCCACCCACGCCTCACAGATGGCCACCAGGTCGGCCCGGACGTCGGTGGAGGATCCGAGCCGCTCCTCGATCAGGCGGGTCGACTCCGCCAGGGCGCGGTCCAGGATCTCGCCGACGATCGCCGTGAACAGGGCTTCCTTGTTGCCGAAGTGGTTGTAGACGGTCACCTTCGCGACACCCGCCTCGGCGGCGATGGTGTCCATGCCCACCTGATAGCCCTCGCGCAGGAAGGCCTCAGTGGCCGCCTCCAGGATCGCCGCGCGCTTGCGCGCGGCCCGATCACCCGAGGGAATGCGCTTGGGGGTCTGCTCGGCTGCCCACACGTGGCGTCTCCGTTCGTCGCGCGCAGTCTAACGAGTGCGAACCGAACCGCTCGGCTCATCGAAACCATACCGTTTGGTTCAACTGAACCGCACCGTTGAGTTCATCTGAACTGCACTGTATGGTTCAGCTCTACGAGCGGCCTGCCCTCTCGACGAGCGACTCTCCGGAAAGGGGATCAGCCATGGAACACGTCCGGACGACCGTGCGGCCGGCCCGAACGGGGGCGGCCTTCGCGCTGCTCGCCGCGGTGCAGGCCATCCTCAACACCTCGGTCACCATCACCTCGGCCGCCGGACCCGACATCGCCGCCGACCTCGATCTGGGCTCCTCCGGTCTGGTCTGGACCGGCGCCGCCTACACGCTGGCGTTCAGCGGCCTGCTGCTGCTCGGCGGCCGGGTCGCCGACCTGCGCGGGCGGCGCGAGACCTTCCGGGCCGGCGCCGCGCTGTTCGCCGCCGCGTCACTGGCCGGCGCCCTCGTACCCGGCGGCGCGTGGATGATCACCGCCCGCCTGCTCCAGGGCGCGGGCGCCGCGCTCGCCGCGCCCGCCGCCATGGCCCTGGTCGGGGACGTGTTCGCGACCGACGCCACCCGCCGCCGGGCGATGGCCGCGTGGGGCGGACTCTCCGGGGTGGGCGCGGCGCTGGGCATGCAACTCGGCGGCGCGACCGCCACCTGGGCGTCCTGGCGCTGGTCGTTCGTGGTGCTCGCGGCGATCGGCTTCGTTGTCGCCGCCCTCACCGGCCGGTACCTGCCCACCGGCCCGGAGCGGGTCACCGGCCGGGTGGACGTGCTCGGCGCCGCCCTGGTCACCGGCGGTGTCGCGGTGCTCAGCCTGGGCCTGGTCGCGGTGGGTACGCACGGCTGGCTCGACCCGGCGGTGCTGCTGCCGCTGGCCGGCGGAGTCGTCCTGCTGGTGGCGTTCGGCGTGGCCGAGAACAAGGTCGCGGCGCCCCTGATGCCGCTGCACTTCCTCGCCTCCCGCCGCCGCGTGGCAGCGCTCGCCACCGGCATGCTCGCGCCGATCGCCGGCTCCACCGCCGCGTTCTTGATGTCGCTGTACTTCCAACGGGTGCTGGGGTGGTCCGCGTTGCGCTCGGCGATGGGTTTCGTCCCGTACACGCTGATGCTGGTCGTGGTCAGCGCCGGCAGCGTGCTGATCGTGGCCCGGTGGGGCGTGCGGTGGACGGCCGCGCTGGGTCTGGCCACGATGGCCGGCGCCTTCCTGTTGTTCTCCCGGATCAGCCCGGACGCGGCCTACCTCGGACTCCCGTTCGCGGCCATGCTCGCCCTGCCGATCGGCATCGGCCTGACCGCCGCGGCCGCCGTGGTCGCCGCCACCCGTGGGGTGCCGCCCACTCAGGCCGCGCTGGCAGGCGGCGCGTTCAACACCACGATGCTGATGGGCCCCACCGTCGGTATCGCCCTGTTCAGCTCGCTCGCCGACGCGCACACCGGCGCCGGTCCCTCCCCCGAACAGGCGGCCACCGACGGCTACACCTTCGCCTTCAAGGCCGCGGCGGTGCTGTTCGCCCTCGCCGCGCTCGCCTCGGTGAGTGTGCGGGCCCGCGGCACAGGTGGCGGCCGTACTCGCGACCCCCGGCCCGTCCGGGCCTGACCGCCACCTTCACCCCGACCACCCCGCCCCGAAGGAGTCACCCGATCATGACGACGACCTGGGTCGCGCGTGGGACGGGCGCCCGGCCTTCACACCCGCGAGCCGGGATCGGGAACCCGGTCTCCACCCCACGGGCGCGGAACCGGCACCCGACGTCCACCCCGCAAGCGGGGACCCGGCACCCGGCCTCCGGCCCCGCGAACGCGACACGGGCGCCCCGTGTCAATCCGGGTACGGCACCGTCGGGAGTGCCTTGACTCGGGTGGTCGGGTCCAGTGCCATCGTCGCCTCGATCAGCGCCTCCAGGTCGGGGTCCGGCCACGGGCGTGCCAGTTCCAGCGGCGGGCGGTGTCTTCCGGTGGCGATGTCCTCCAGGATGTCGGCGGCGGTGATCCGCCCGCCGATCGCCCGATCGGTGGCCGGGGCGGTACCCGTCCAGGCTGCCCGGAACGAGGCGCCCAGGCTGTACACCTCGGCGGCGTCGGTCAGGCGCACGTGCTGCCCGGGCCCGGTCTCCAGGAGTTGCCGGGCTATCTCGGGAGCGGTGGTGAGGTCCATCCCGCCCCGGTAGGGATTCGGCAGCGGGAGCCGGTCCGGATGGTGGGCCAGGTCGTGGTCGATGAACTCGATCCCGCCTCCCGGGGTGACCAGTATGTTCATCGGCTGGATGTCGCCGTGATGCCAGCCCAGCGCGTGCAACCGGCCGAGCGCCGCGAACGCCCGCCGGGCCAGGTGGGGCAACGGATGCGCCGGAACCGGCCCGTTGCGGCGCGCCGACTCGCACCAGCGCCACAGGGTCACCCCCGGGCGCCACTCGACCGCCGTCCACAGCCCGCCGCCCACGTGCCCGTGCCTGCCGCCGACCGGGTAAAGGCCCTGCTCGCGCAGCATGGTCAGCACCCGCGCCTCGTGATGCAGCGCGGCGACGTCCGCTCCCTCGGCGGTCTTGATCCGCCACTGTCCGGCACGCCAGGCGTTGGTGTGGTGCGAGGTCAGCGGGCGCGGCCGTTCGGTGACGCCGAGGGTTTCCAAGGCGGCGACGAGCAGCGGATCCATCCGCACATTCTGGCCGACGCCCCCGACGCGCCGACGCTGTGGTGCTTCGGCCCCGCATGTGGGAGCCGGGCCGGTCGTACCGGGATCGCCGGCCCGGTCGCACTCTCGATTCAGCGGACCCATCCTCACGTTCGGGCGGACGCGCAACACGCGACGATCCCGCGGCGGGCGGGCCCCTCGCGCAGGACCCGGGCCAGCCCCGCCGAGATCGGCAGCCCGGTCGCGCTCTCGATCCAGCCGAACTCGCCCACGCAGTTGCTCTCCAGGTACGTCCATCCGGCCGAGGTGACCACGAAGTCCAGCGCGGCGTAGCCCAGCCCGAGGTCGCGCACGTGCTCGACGCACGCCCTCGCGATCTCCGCCGGCGCCTCGATCGCCCGGTACTCGCACGCGTCCAGCGGCACCGCCCGCCAGTCGAGCGCGCCCTTCGTGATGATCGCGGCGGTGAACACCCGATCGTCCACGACGGTCACCCGCGCGTCGAACAGCCGGTCCTCGACCAGGGCCTGCAGATAGTGCAGGGTGCCGGCGATGCCGCTCAGGTCGTCCGAGAGGCGGATGCGCGTGGTGGGGATGAACGTGGTGTGCCGCTGGGTGAGCGCCTTGACCACGACCTTGTCCCGGTGCGCGGCGATGAACGCGCGGGCCGCGTGCGGATCGCTGGTGAACAGCGTGTCGGGCACGGCGAAGCCGGCGCGCGCGGCCGACGCCAGTTGGGTGGGCTTGTGCAGCGACGCCGCGACGATCGTGGGGTCGTCGATCCACACCTTCAGCGGCTGCGCGCGCAACAGGCCCAGCAGCGCGGTGGTGTTCTCGTCCGCGCGCCACCGCTCCTCCGCGGTGCCGAACGCGTCGGGCCGGGTGGGTTTGCGCCAATACACCGCACAACGTTCGTCCAGCGTCACCGTCGCCCGCCCGGAGGTGAGCACGGTGTGCCAGCGCCCGGCCGCGAACCGGCCGGTCACCAAAGGACGTTCGCGCAGGCGGCCCGGGTCCAGGCGGAGCAGGGCCACCGGGCCGCCGAGGAGGTGCGCCGCCACCATGTCGGCGGTCAGATCCTCCTCGGTGGCCACGATCACGACGCTCGCGTCGTGATCAGTCATCCTTCTTGTATCCCCTGGGCTCCTGCGTCCCGGTGTAGGTACCGGAGTCCACCGCGTGGATCAGCAGCGTCCCGCCAGGGGTGACGTTGACACACAGATCGGGATCGTAGTGATGCCGGGGCAGCGCGGGCGCGCCTCGGGTGGGGACCGGGGCCCTGCGGCCGAGAATCAAAGGACCGGGCATGACCTCTCCTGACTGTGGGTGTCCGACCCACCGAAAAACACGGTGCGTCATGTTCATCAACGCCCGGATGGGGTCGGTCAGTTGCATCTCCGCGGAAAAAGACGCCGACGCCTCCGGCGAACGTCTCCCCCGGCGCCTCGCGAGTAACCCTGGCAGGATGACCGTCATGCCCACGGTGGAAGCGTCAGTGGAGGTACCCGTCGCGGCCGCGACGGCGTTCGCCGTGTCGCAGACGACCGGGGTGGTGCGCAGGCGTTGGGACCCGTTCATCCGCAGCCAGCGCTTCCTGGACGGGGCCACCGAGCCGGGCAAGGGGGTGCGCACGCTCACGGTGCACCGCGCGGGCTTTCGGATGATCAGCGAATACGTCTCGTACCACCCGCCGACGAACGTGGGCATGCGGATGGTCGAGGGATCGTGGTTCTTCGCGAAGATGGGCGGCGGCTGGCGGTTCACCGCCGTCGAGGGCGAACCGGACCGTACACGCGCGGTGTGGCGTTACAACTTCGGCTGCCGCCCGCGCTGGTTGGCGCCGCTCGCCGATCGCATCGGCACGGTGGTGCTCCGGCGTGAGATCGAACACCGCATCGCGCGCTTCGCCCGCGCGTGCTCGGATCCGGTGGTCCTGGCCGCGATCGGCGGCGACGACGTCGCCGAAGGACCCGCGCCGGGCTGAGCGTCGGCCCGGGCCTCGCGGGTGTCAGTGCGCCGCGCCGCCGGTGGGCGCGGACCCGGCCAGGCGTTCCTCCAGGCGCTTGCCCTCGATGTCCGGGTCGGGGACGTACCTGGCGAACCACTGCGGGTGATACCAGAGCTTGGCCCGGACGATCGCCATCGTCGCCGGGACCAGCGTCAGCCGGACCACGAAGGCGTCCAGGAAGACACCGACCGCGAAGCTGAAGCCGATCGCCTTGATGGTCGGGTCGTCGGTGAACATGAACGCCACGAAGATCGAGAACATGATCAGCGCCGCCGCCGTCACCACCCGCGCCGACAACCCGATGCCGCGCGCGACCGCGCCTCGGGCGTCGCCCGTGGTGGTGTAGTCCTCCTTGATCCGCGAGACGACGAACACCTCGTAGTCGCTGGACAACCCGAAGATGATCGCGAGCATCAGGATCGGCAGGAAGCTGATCGTCTCGGTGGGGGTGATGTCGAAGATGTCCTCACCCCAGCCCCACTGGAACATCGCGACCTGCGCGCCGAAGGCCGCCGCGACCGACAGCAGGAAGCCGAGGATCGACTTGATCGGCACCAGGATGGTCCGGAAGGCGAAGGTCAGCAGCACGAAGGCCAGGCCGACCACCACGAGCAGGAACACCGGGAGCGCGTCCAGGAGTTTCGTGGACACGTCGATGTTGGAGGCGGTACTGCCGCCGACCAGGATCGGCGCGCCGACGCCGGCCTCGATCGCCGCGCGGTTGTCCCGGATGTGGTGCACCAGGTCGGCGGTGGTCTGGGAGTTGGGTCCGGTGGCGGGGATCACCCGCACCACGGCGACCTCGTTGTTGACAGCGAGTGGACCCGCCGCCACGACGTCCGGTTGCTGCTTCAGCGCGTTCACCAACGCAGTCACGCCGCTTTGGTCGACGGGCCCGTCGGCGACCACCAACAGGGGCCCGTTGAAGCCGGGCCCGAAGCTCTCGGCGGTCAGGTCGTACGCCTTGCGCTCGGTGGAGGACTCGGGCTGCGAGGCGGCGCTGGGCAACCCCAGTTCCATGCTCATCGCGGGCACCGCCGACACGAGCAGCAGGCCGACCCCGACGACCAGGACCGGGATCCGGAAGCGCACCACGAAGCGCGCCCAGGCCGCGCCGAACGTGCGGGCGGGATCGGTCGCGGTGATCCGCGCGACCTCCTCGTGGTGTCCGGGCCGCAGCCGCGTGTCGATGAACGACACGAGCTTGGGACCGGCGAAGCCCAGGACCGCCGGGAGCAGGGTGAGCGCGATCAACAACGCGATCAACACCGCCGCCGCCGCGCACAGTCCCATCAGGGTCAGGAACGGGATACCCACGACGGCCAGCCCGCACAGGGCGATGATCACGGTGAGTCCGGCGAAGACCACCGAACTGCCGGCGGTGCCCAGGGCCAGAGCCGCGGACTCCTCCGGCGCCATGCCGCCGATCAGGTTGTTGCGGTGCCGGAACAGGATGAACAGCCCGTAGTCGATCCCGCAGGACAGACCGAGCATGATGGCCACCGTCGTGGACGCCGACGCGATGTTCACCACCGACGCGAGCGCGGTCACCCCCATCAGGGCGATCACCACACCGATGATCGCGTTGATGATCGGCAGGCCGGCGGCGACCACCGCGCCGAACGTGATGAGCAGGATCACCAGCGCGATCGCCAGACCGATCAGCTCCGGCAGTTCGGAGGGGGTGATCCGCCAGCCCGGGTACACGGTGCCCGAGTACTCGACCTGGACCCCGGCCTGCTCGGCCGGCGCCACGGCGTCCTCGAGCTTGTCCAGAGTGGCATCCTCGACGTCCGCCGGCTGCGCCGTGTACTGCACCCAGCCCAGCGCGACCAGTTGGTCGGGCGCCACTCCCTGATCGGTGAACGGGTCCGACACGGAGGCCACTTGTGGCACCGTCCGCAGTTGCGCGATTGCGGCCTCGATGCCGGCGCTCGGGCCCGGGTCGGTGACCTTGGCCGGGCTCTTCACGGCGAACACCACCTGGGTCTGCGCGCCGCCGAGCGCGGGCAGCTTCTGCTCCAACAGGTCCGTCGTGTCCTGCGACTCGGTACCCGGAATGGTGAAGGTGTCGTTGGTCTTGCCGCCGCTGACCGTGGCGAGGACGACGGCGGCCACCGCGATGGCGAGCCAGACTGCCAGGACCCACCGGCGACGCCGGAACGCCCATTTCCCCAGCCGGAACAGATAGGTGGACAAGCCGCTTCCCTCCGCACCGACCGACAGGTCGCAACCACCGCACGAATCCCAACGCGGCGACCCACGACCACAGAGACAGACAGACCGACAATCTCGTCCTACTTTGTCCCATTGGTTCCGACGAAGTGCCCTCGACGCGCCGACAAACGCGTCGACCGCCCGGCGCGTGACGGCCGGCGGAACGCGCCCACCCCGATGACGGCCGGCCGCTCCGCCCGGGACCCGCGGCGGGACACGACATCCCGCCGTGTCGACGATCGAATTTCCGCCCTATATGAGCGGTTAATGTCACTTCATGCAGGCATGGAATGGCAGGGCCTATCCCCTCGGCGCCACGTTCGACGGCTCCGGCACCAACTTCGCGGTGTTCTCCGAGGTAGCCGAGCGCGTGGAGGTCGCGCTGATCGACGACGACGGCACCGAGCAGCGCGTGCCGTTGCCCGATGTCGACGGCTACGTGTGGCACGGCTATCTCCCCGGCGTCGGGCCCGGCCGGCGCTACGGGTACCGCGTACACGGGCCGCACGACCCCGACCGGGGTCACCGCTGCAATCCGGCCAAGATCCTGATCGACCCCTACGCCAAGGCGATCGACGGCAACACCGACGGCGACCTGTCGCTGCTGGACTACCGGCCCGAGGCGCCCGACGAGCAGAACACCGCGGACAATCTGCGGCACACCATGCTCTCGGTGGTGACCGATTCGACCTTCGATTGGGGCGACGACCGCAGTCCGAACCGGCCGTACCACGAGACGGTGATCTACGAGGCGCACGTCAAGGGCATGACCCGCACCCATCCCGCCGTTCCCGAGCACCAGCGCGGCACGTACGCCGGCCTCGCCCATCCCGCCGTGATCGAGCACCTGACCACGCTCGGCGTGACCGCGATCGAGCTGATGCCGGTGCACCAGTTCGTCCACGACGGATCGCTGCTCGCCCGGGGCCTGTGCAACTACTGGGGCTACAACACCATCGGCTTCCTCGCGCCGCACAACGCCTACTCGTCCTCCGGCACGCGCGGCGAACAGGTGACCGAGTTCAAGGCGATGGTCAAGGCCCTGCACGCGGCCGGGATCGAGGTGATCCTCGACGTCGTCTACAACCACACCGCCGAAGGCAACGAACTGGGCCCGACGCTCTCCTTCCGAGGCATCGACAATGCCTCGTACTACCGCCTGGTGGACGACGACCCGGCGCACTACTACGACACCACCGGCACCGGGAACAGCCTGCTGATGCGGCACCCGAACGTGCTTCAACTGATCATGGACTCGCTGCGCCACTGGGTCACCGAGATGCACGTGGACGGCTTCCGCTTCGATCTCGCGGCCACCCTGGCCCGGCAGTTCCACGAGGTGGACCGGCTGTCCGCGTTCTTCGACCTGGTCCAGCAGGACCCCGTGGTCAGCCGGGTCAAGCTGATCGCCGAGCCGTGGGACGTGGGCGAGGGCGGCTACCAGGTGGGCAATTTTCCGCCATTGTGGAGCGAGTGGAACGGCAAGTACCGGGACAGCGTGCGCGACTTCTGGCGCGGCACCGACGGCGTCCTGCCCGAGTTCGCGCGCCGCCTCACCGGCTCGTCGGACCTGTACACCAGCGAGCACCGACGACCGCTGGCCGGCGTCAACTTCGTCACCGCACACGACGGCTTCACCCTGCGCGACCTGGTGTCGTACAACGACAAGCACAACGAGGCCAACGGCGAGGACGGCCGCGACGGGGCCGACGACAACCGATCGTGGAACTCCGGCGTCGAGGGAGACACCGAGGACCCCGGCGTGCTCGCGCTGCGCGAGCGCCGACAGCGCAACCTGCTCACCACCCTGTTCGTCTCGCAGGGTGTGCCCATGCTCTCGCACGGCGACGAACTGGGCCGCACCCAGCACGGCAACAACAACGGGTACTGCCAGGACAACGAGACCGCGTGGATGGACTGGGACTCGGCCGCCCACCCGGCCCGACGGGACCTGCTGGAGTTCACCCGCGGCCTCGTCCGGTTGCGCGCCGCACACCCCGTGCTGCGTCGGCGGCGCTTCTTCCGCGGCGACGGCGCGGACGGCCCGGCCGACCTGCTGTGGTTGCGTCCGGACGGCAAGGAGATGACCCGAAAGGACTGGGACCGCCCGAACGCCCGCTCCGTGGTGGTCTTCCTCAACGGGGACGCGATCTCCGAACGCGACTCCTGCGGCCGCCCGATCGTGGACGACTCGTTCCTGTTCGTGCTCAACGCCCACTACGAGAGCGTCGACGTACGGGTGCCGTCCTTCGGGGACGGCGACGTGTGGCACGTCGCCGTGGACACCACCGACCCCGACGGCGCGGACGAGGTGGAGGTCAAGGCGGGCTCCGTGCGCGCGGTCGAGGCGCACAGCGTCCTCGTGTTGATCCGCCGGCGCCGCCCGGAGTGAGGAACCCGAACCCGCGGGTGCCGCTCCAGCGAGCGGCACACGCGGGCCGTTGTGCCGGTCGGTCCCGGTGCCGCGGACGGTGTGCCGATCAGTCCCGGTTCGACGGGTGGACGGTACCGGCGTAGCGGCGGGTGAGGCCGTCCGCCACCGCGACGGTGACGTCGTACCGGCCGTACGCGTCGGTCGGCCACGCCACGGTGTCCCGGTCGCGGGCGCTCACCCACTGCTCCCGGGCCGTCCCGCCGAAGTCGTTCGGCGGGATCGTGAAGCGCACGTCGGTGTCGCCGTCGTTGCTCAGTCGCAGGTCCAGCCGGGCGGCATCGGGCCGGCGTCCGTGCGGGGTGGCGCGGACCGACGGGACGGCGACGTCGCGCTGCGGGTCGCGGACCACGGTGCCGGCGAAGCGTCGGACGAAGCCGTCCGCGCCGTGCACGCTGAAGTCGTAGGCGCCGTCGGTACCGGCGGCGTCCCACACGTAGGTCGCGCTCTTGCCGGGGCCGACGGTGAGCAGGGTGCCCGCGAACGGGAGGGCGATGTTCGGGAAGACGGTGAAGTGGTAGGTCACCGTGCCCTCGTTGACCAGTGTGCAGGTCACCCGGAGCGGAACGTGACGCCCTGGCCGGACTGTTGCCCGGCCGAGGTGGTCCACAGTCCGCCCAGGCGCACGGTCGCGCTCTCGCCCGACGCCACGGCCGAGGTGGTGACGGTGCCCACGGCGAACCTGGGCCTGGGCGGCACGGGCCGCACCGCGAAGCTCGACTCGGCTCGGTAGGCCGGCGATCGATGGCCGACGCGTGAACGCACGCACGGGCGAGCGAGCTTCGCGGGAAGAGCCGGCGGAACCGATCGGAGACGCGGACCGGTCGGCTGCGCGGCGGACTCGCCGTTGTGGTGCGAACGGCGCCGCATCACCGATACCCGGCAGGCGTACCCGTCGAGTGGTGCGAGGATCGCCGCCGGCCCGGCACCGTCGCCTTCACGACGCACCATTCGATCGCCGCATCCGCGCTGTCCCTCCGTCGCCACCCCGAGTGACCTCCTCGCGCGAAGCCTGTACGCGAAGCCTGTCGTGGATCCGGGAGGACGGTCGCCCCTCGGGGTCGACCACCCCGCACCGGACACCGGCACCGAACCCGCTCCGGACACAAGGGGTGATGGATCGAAATCGCACAGCCGCCACTTCCGGGCTCGCGTGCGGGTCGGTCCTCGTCGAAGGCCGTCAAGTGTGCGACGGAGCGTTAAGGTGGGGAGCACCCCATGCGCACCGACCCGATTCGCGGCCTCGAAGCGCACATCGTCGATCCGCCCCGAACCGGTCGGGCGTTGAGGTCGGCGCGGCCATGCCACCGCCGGCGCACCGGGGCGACCCCGTCCCGGTCACCGGACCGGCACGCCGCGTGCCCTCCGGATCGGGGCCGCCCCGCCCGAGCCCGCTCCGATCGCAGTCGACGGATGACGGAAGAAGGGCCGATACAGATGCCGATGCGATGGGAACCCTTCCTCGCGGCAGTTCAGGAGCGGGGCGAATACTCCTCACCCGCGGAGGCGGAGCGAGGCATTCGGGTCGTCCTCGCGCTCCTGGGCGCACACCTGGTCGGCGGCGAGCGCACCGAACTGGCTGCCAGGCTGCCGGACACCTGTGCCCTGGTACTGCTCAACCCGCTCCCCGCGCACGAGCCGCTCAGCGCCGACCGGTTCGTCCGGGCGACCGGCGCGTGGATCGAGGGCGCCACGGACGAGACCGCGAAATGGGACGTCGGAGCGGTACTCAGCGTCGTGGCCGACGCCATCGACGACGACCTGATGAACCGCGTGCTGCTGCAATTGCCGCCGGGCTACGACCTCCTCTTCGGCCGTCCTCGACGCTGAACCGTCCCCGCGGCACCCGCGCGCGGCCGGGCGACCCGGGCCGAAGGCCGCACGCGGGTGGCGGGTGCCCGGCCGCGAGGCCGTTCGACGCCCGCGTCCGCGTCGATTCGACGCGGACGCGGGGTCAGGCCGGATCGACGCGCAGGAAGCGGGTGAGCAGTAGCCGGAGCATCGGCGCCTGCTCGCGCGGCGCGAAGCTCGGATCGGTCGCCACCCGGGCGAAGATCCCGTCGATCTGGGCCGCGATCCACGTCGCCGCGTCCTCCGCGTCCAACTCCGGGTCGATCCGCTCGGCCGCGGCGGCACGGCGCAGCAGGTCGGCGATGCCGGCCCGGAGCCGGCGGTCGTTGCGGGCCAAGAGCGCGGCGATGCCTTCGTCCCGCTGGGCCTCGGCGGCGGTGTCCAGGGTGAGGCCGGCGTACTCCGGGTCGGCGGCGAGCGCGACAACCGTTTCCATCAGCTCGAACAGCGCCCCGAGCGCGTCCTCCTCGGCGGCCAGCCGCTCCAGGAAGGCGGCCGTCTGCACGCCCTCGCTGTCGATCAGCTCCACGATGATCGCGTGCTTGCTCGGGAAGTAGTGGAAGAGGTTGCCCGGACTCATCCCGGCGCGTTTGCAGATGTCCGCGGTCCGGGTGCCGTGGAAGCCCATCTCCGCGAAGCAGGAGGCGGCGGCCTCCAGGATCTGACGTCGCCTGGCGGCGTGCTTGACGGGATCGACGGTGCGCATGGGATGCCCACCCTACCGCGCACCCTCCACAACCGACCCCGCCGACCCGGCCCCGGACTCCACCCACGCTCAGCCGACGACACCTCGTCCACGCAGCCCCAGCGATCGAGTTCGGCATACTCGACACGAATCGCGCCCACGTCCCGCTCTTCATCGACCGCCGGCGGACGAAACACACCGCGCGCCGAACATGCCCACCCCGCGCGCCCCCGCGAAGCCGAGCCGCCCGCCCCCGCCGCCGCGTCTCGGCCGCACCGGGCATCGAATGCGAGCCGGGACGAGACTCCACCGATCCACCCGCCGCCGAGCCATTTCGATGCGCACGCCCCCGACGCATACCCGCGCCATCGCCCCAGCCCGTACGCCCGCCCAACTCGCCCGACAACGCCGTCCGCACCGACCGCCCGGCATTTGCGCCTCCGCCCGCCGTCACCTCGGGGATTCCGCCGCATTCGCCGGTTGCGGCCGGTGGGCCAGGAAGACGGCATCGCGGCGCTTGCTTCCGTCGCCGGGTTCCCGCAACATGCGCGCGGTGACGACGAGCCCGGCCCGGCCGAGCAGTTCGGCGATCCGGTCGGCCGGGAGGAAGTAGGACTCGTAGGAGACCGGATGGCCGCCGTACGCGCGGGTCGGTCGCACGTGCTCGTCCTCCCCGACGTAGCCGCCCAGCATGAGCCAACCACCGGGGGCGAGCGTGCGGGCGAACTCGGCGAACACCACCGGCAACCACTCCGGCGGCGTGTGGTGAGTGGCGAAGTAGGCCAGGATCCCGTCGAGTTCACCGTTCGCGAGATCCAACGCGGTCATCGACCCGACCACGAACCGCAGTTGCGGATAGGCCCGGCGCGCCGTCTCGACCATCCACGGCGACAGGTCGACGCCGAACGCGGACACCCCCAGCGCGGCCAGGTACGCGGTCACCTTCCCCGGCCCGCAACCCAGATCCGCGACCGGCCCGCGATCACCGTCGCGCACCGACTCGACGAACGCCCCCAACATCGCCCGCGACAACGGATCCAACTCCGCCGGCGCCTTGACGACAGCGGCGTAGGCCTCGGAAACGGTGTCGTACGAGCGCCGGACCGCCGCCAGATGGGAAGGCTCACTCATCAGCGCCGACGATCGTTCGTCGTCGGCGAGGAGATCCAACAACCACGATTCCCGGCGCGTCTCTGCCGCATAGGCCGGGAGATGCCATGGCTCCTCGATCCAGGGCACCACCTCGCGCATCACCTCGTCCCCCGGATGCCGCCATCCGCATGCGGCGAGCAGGTCGACCATCGGTCCCGGAAGTGCCCGCCCCCGCAAGGTCCATGCGGCCGGGCCGCGTGCGCACACGTCGTCTCCGGCCGCCGCTCCGGCCCATGCGCTCTCTCGGTGTTCCACACTCGCCAACCTGGCACATCGGCAGCCGGAACGGCCAGGGAGCCGCGAAGGCGGTCGACGTAGGGTCGGCGGCCGTGGTTGCCAAGGGACTTGGGCTCACCGGCGGCGCGCGGCGCGCGGCGGTGGACCGTTTCCCGGGCGGGCGCAGTAGTCTCGGTTGGTCCGTGGGAGTGGCCTCGCGAAGGGTGAGCGCGTGACGTCGATATCGAGCAGCGACGAGGACGCGTGGCGGTTGCCGCGTCTGGACGAGGTCGAGGAGGAATCCGTCGCGGCGCGGATCGACACGAGCATCCCGCACACCGCCCGGATCTACGACTATCTGCTGGGCGGCAAAAGCAACTTCGCGGTGGACCGCGCGGCAGCCGAGCACATCCTCGCCGCGATTCCGGATCTGCCCACCACGCTGCGGCTCAACCGGCTGTTCCTCCAGCGCAGCGTCCGCTATGCCGCACGACGCGGCATCCGCCAGTTCCTGGACATCGGAACCGGCATCCCCACCGGCGGGAACACGCACGAGGCGGCCCACCAGGTCGCGCCGGACGCGCGCGTGGCGTACGTCGACAACGACCCGATCGTGCTCGTGCACGGGCGGGCACTGATGACCGGCGGCGGCCCCGGGCGAACCACCTTCACTCAGGCGGACCTTCGCGACCCGAAGGCGATCCTGACCGCGCCCGAGGTGGTCGAGGTGATCGACTTCGCGGAGCCGGTCGCCGTGATGCTGGTGGCGATCCTGCACTTCATCAAGGACGAGGAGAACCCGCACGAGATCGTCGCGACGCTGCGCGACGCGCTCGTCCCGGGCAGCATGCTCATCCTGTCGCACGCCTCCTTCGACGCCGATCCCGCGCGCGGACAGGCGGGGGCCGCGGGCTGGAAGAACGCCTCGGCCGAGATGACGATGCGCGGCTACGACCGCGTGTTGTCCTTCTTCGACGGCTTCGAGGTGGTCGAACCCCCCGGTATCCGCCCCCACTGGAACCCGGACGGCGAACCCGACGATCCCCTGGACGCGGTCGAGAACGTCTGGGGCTACGGCGGGGTGGGCATCAAGCGCTGAGCGGCTCCCGCGGATTGCCCCACCCCGCGGTCACGGGCCCGTCGTCGTCCGCGAACGCACGACGACGGGCCCGACGTACGGCCTCCGGGGCCGGTCGCCGGGCACCCGGCGACCGGCCGCCGTCAGCCGCCCACCGCCGCCGGCGGCCACGGTGCCCGCCCTGCCCACGGCGCTGCCTCCTCCAACTGCGCTGCCATCCGCAGCAGTTGCGCTTCGGCACCCATTCGGCCGGTGAGCTGGATCGCCACCGGCAGCCCCGCCTCGTCGAATCCCGCCGGCACACTCGCGGCCGGCAGTCCGGAGACGTTGAACACCGAGGTGAACCAGGTCATCTTGGCGGCGTTCGCGTACATGCTCGCCGGGTCGCTCGTGTCCAGGACGCCGAGTTCGGGGACCGGAACGCCCAACGTCGGGCTCAGCCACACGTCGTGGGCGTCGAAGAAGGGCGCGACCTCGCGGCCGGTCCGGACCACCGTCTGCAACGCCCGGACCAGGTCCTGCGCGCGCATCGCGGCCGTGCGCTCGTGCACGGCCCGGGTGAACGGTTCGATGTCGTCCTCGCGCAGCTCGCGGCCGAGTTCGACGAGCCGGTCCTCGATTTGTGTGTGGGTGGCCGCCGCCATCACCTGGCCCAGGGCCGCGCCGGTCGCCGGACCGTCCCAGACCGGTGCGCCCTCCTCGACCCGATGGCCGAGTTCGGCGAGCAACGCCGCCGTGCGCTCGACCGCGCGGACCGCCGCCGGGTGCGCGGCGACCCCGTCCACGTTGGTGGTCGAGAAGCCGACGCGCAGCCGGCCGGGCGCGGCGTCCAGCGCGCCGAGGAACGATCCGCCGGGCGGCGCCGGCAGCGCGGCGTACGGGTCGCCGGGAAGCGGACCGGCGACGACGTCGAGCAGCGCGGCCGAGTCGCGCACCGTACGGGTGACCGCGTGCGCGATGGACAGCGGGTAGGCCAGTCCGGACAGACCGTGGTCGTCGGGGACACGTCCGCGTGAGGGCTTGAGCCCGAAGAGTCCGCAGCAGGCGGCCGGGATGCGAATCGAGCCGCCCCCGTCGTTGGCGTGTGCGGCGGGCAGTATGCCGCCGGCCACGGCGGCGGCCGAACCGCCGGAGGAGCCACCGGTGGAGTGGGTGAGCCGCCAGGGGTTGTGCGAGGGGCCGTGCAGGAGCGGCTCGGTACTGGCGTTCTTGCCGAACTCGGGGGTGTTGGTCTTGCCGACGACCACCAGCCCGGCCCGACGATAGCGGGCGACCAGCGCACCGTCGTGCTCGGCGACCGCGTCGGCGAACAGGCGTGAGCCCTGTGTGCTCGGCATGCCGGCGACGTCGCAGCCGAGGTCCTTCACCGCGAACGGGACCCCGCGCAGCGGCCCGTCGGGCAACTCCCCCTCGGCCTCGGCCCGGGCCGCCTCGAACCGCGTGGACACGAACGCGCGCAGAATCGGGTCGCGCTCCGCGATCCGGGCGATCACGGCGTCCAGGATCTCGGCCGGCTTGACCTCGCCTTGGCGTACGAGACCGGCCAGCCCCACCGCGTCGTGGTCGTCCAACAGCTCATCGGGGTTCATCGCCGTGCCTCGTTTCGCTTGACTCGATCGATCAAATGCATGATGCAGTCAAGCAATAGAGATGGCAAGAACGTCGAATGGCCGCACCCCACGGTGTCCACAATCACGAATCGGGGAACGTGTCACGCCCGCCGGCGGTTGAAGCATCCGAGAACGACACGAGGAGAGTGTGACGGATGGCGGGAAACACTTCGGCTCGGCGACTGGTGGCGGGCGGTCTGGCGCTGGCCGCGGCCGGATGGGCACTGCGCGACGTACCGGCGGAGTTCGGCGGCAAGGCGGAGGGCGAACGACTCGCCCGCTTCCTGCGCTCGCCACAGTTCCGGGACGGCACGTTCCGCAACCCCGTCCCCGCCGACATGCTCGCGGCCGGCAGCGCACCGCAACTCATCGGGCAAATGCTCCGCAACCGCAGCGAGCGCCGACCCGCCGGACCCGTACCCCTGGTCACCGCCCCCACCACACTGCCGCCCACCGACGGCCTCAGCGCCATCTGGTACGGCCACGCCACCACCCTCGTCGAGATCGAGGGCCGCCGCGTGCTGTTCGACCCGGTGTGGAGCGAGCGGGTGTCTCCCTCCCAACTCGTGGGCCCACGACGGCTGCACCCGCTCCCGGTACCGCTGGCCGCGCTGCCGACGCTGGACGCCGTGGTCATCTCGCACGACCACTACGACCACCTCGACCGGGCGACGATCCTCGAACTCACCGCGACCCAGACCGCGCCGTTCCTGGTCCCCCTGGGCATCGGCGCGCACCTGGAGCGCTGGAACGTGCCCGCCTCCAGGATCATCGAGCTCGACTGGGAGGAGGACGCGGCCGTCGCCGACCTGCGCTTCACCGCCACCGCGGCCCGCCACTTCTCCGGCCGCACCCTGCGCCGCAACGACACCCTGTGGGGCTCCTGGGTCGTCGCGGGCGCCCGGCACCGGGTCTTCTACGCCGGCGACTCCGGGTACTTCGACGGCTACGCCCGCATCGGCGCGGCCCACGGCCCGTTCGACCTGACCCTGATGCCGATCGGCGCCTACAGCCCGAGCTGGCCCGACATCCACATGAACCCGGAGGAGGCGATCGCCGCCCACCTCGACCTCGGCGGCAAGGTACTGCTCCCGGTGCACTGGGCCACCTTCAACCTGGCCCTGCACCCCTGGGCCGAGCCCGTCGACCGCCTGTGGCACGAGGCCAAGGCGAAGGACGTACAACTGGCCATTCCCCGCCCCGGTGACCGCATCACCACCATCGACCCCACCCAACCGACCCCCTGGTGGACCCTCCTCACCGCCCAGACCTGACCCGCCCGGCACGAACACGGGGCAACCCTGGGCCTGTCCGACGGATCCTGGTGGGTCCGCCGGACAGGGCCCAGGCAGGGCCCGGACGGAGCGGAGGAGCAGGATCGGGTCCGAGCCGGGGGTGTCGGCCACGATCCGGGTCACCAACGTCGCGCTCGTGCGCCCCGCCCGCCCCCGGCGGAGCCGCCCGACCCCAGCGGGCCGACCGCCGACGGAAGTAGCATCGGCCGCCTGTGATCTCACCGACGGGAGAACCACATGCGGGCAATCGTGGGCGCGACCGTATCCGCCATCCTGTTGTTGGCGGCGTGCAACGACTCCGACTCCGACTCCGCCAAGGACCGAACCTCGCCCCCACCAGCGCCGTCCTCCCCGGCGGCCCCGCCGTCGACGACCGCGCAATCCTCGACTCCACCGACGGCACCGACATCCGCGACACCGACCACGTCCGCGTCGCAGACGCCATCGGCCGGCTCGGGAACACAGCCGGCCCAGGGCAAGACGACCGAGGCGGCGATCCAACGCTACGAGCAGTACCTGCACGCCCTCGGGCGTGAGGACATCACAACGGTCTGCGACGTCGCCGGTCCCGGGGCGAAGAAGGCCGAGGCCGAGGGGGCCGGCCCGTGCACCTCCAGCTTCGCGGTCGTCTTCCGAATGATCTCCGCGCCGCAGAAGAAGTCCCTGCAAAGCGCCACGGTGGACCCGAAGCGGGTCTCGGTACGCCCCTCCGACAAGGTGCTGATCCCGGCCGCGGCGATCCGGGCCTCCACCACCTTCACTTCGAGCGACATCGGCGACAGCACCCTCCAGTACCTCGGCAACGCTTGGTACATCGTCGACTGAACCAACTCCCGTAGGGTGCGTCCCGCGCCGCCGGTGTCCCCGGCGTCGGCGCGGTCCGATAGGGATATCCGCATGACGCATCCAGCGGATCGAGTGGACGACCACCGCACCGACAGCGAACTGCGGCGCCTGATCGGCGGCGCCGACGGCTCACTCACACGAGTGTTCACCGGTATCGAGCACACCGCCGGCTATCTCGCCCACACGTGGGATCCACCGGCGGGCACGGGCGGTCCCCCGGTGGTCCTGGAAGGGCACTGGGTCCGCTGCATCGGGCGGATCGGCGTGCTCGCGCTCCGCGCGGCCACACCCGCCGTCCGGCCCGAACGCCGCGAACGGCTCCTCACGTTCCTGGCGTCGTGGGCGGACACGGTCTTCGCCGATCCCGAGGCCCGCCTGCGCATCGGCCGGGTCCGCGACGGCGTCGGCGCGCGCGACGAGCGTGGTGCGACGGTCGTGGTCGGGCCGCCCTACGGCCTCCGTCTCGCCCTCGAACTGCGAGCCGGCGACGCCGAGCCACCCGGCCTGGGCACCCTGGAGGACGCGGCCGAGCCCGCGCGCGGCTGGGGCACCGCACAGCAGTTGCGCCGCCTCGTGCACCTCGTGCGCACCCGGGGTCCGATGCCGTGGGACCCCGCCGCGGTGGACGAACTGAGCCTGGCCACCGGCCTGTCCCGCCCCGGAGCCGCGCTGATCCTGGCCGGCAGCCCGGGTGACACCGGGTTGACCATGCGGGCCGCCGACCACGAACGCCGGGTCATGGCCCTCAAGGTCACCGAATGTGAGGTCGGACTCGGGGAGTTGGCATCGCTGACCGCACAGGCACAGTTGCAGCTGTTCGCGAACGTGCTGCCCGACGACCCCGCGGCACTCTGGGAGCCCACCGGCCCCCGCGACCTCGCGGGCCGCATCGCCGCCGCGTGGCAGGTCGCGTACGGAAAGCACGACCCGGTCCCGCCCGAGACCCTCACCCACGTCGGCGGCCTGGGCGCCAAGACGGCGGCGGCCGACCTGTGCGCGGCGTTCGCGCGCCCCGCCGATGAACCGATCCTGAGCACCGACCAGGACACGCCGCTGCGCGACAGTCACAACGGCGCGCACATCGCGGATCGGACGCGATCGTTCCACATCCACAACCTGATCGAGGACGTCGCGAATCTCCTCCCGGTGCTGTACGCCGAGTTGCCGGCCGGCGACCCGGTCCGGTCCGGCATCCCCGCGGTGATCACGGCCCTGCGGAACCGGCTCGAACACCCCGGCGTACTTTTGTACGCGAGCTCGAAGTTCGACGAATCCGTGATCACCATGGAGGCGTTGGAGCAACTGTTCGGAAAAACGCCCTACCACGGCCCCGAACCCTTCCAGCGCCCGTCGATCGACGACGGACTCACCGTGGCCTTCCTCAACCCGCCCCATAAACACTCGAATTGGACCCCGATTCCGACCGCCTACTTCCGACCGGCCCACCTTGGCGACGACGCACGTTCGCGGATCCTGCGCCGCGTCGACCCGGCGTCCGGAGGCATCACGGCCGTCGACCGCATCCGCAGCACCTACTTCGACGACATCGCGAAGCGAGTCGCCTCCGACGATCTCTCCCCCGGCCAGTACGAGGCGAATCCCGGTGCCTGTGCCCCCGACCTGGTCGCGCGGGTCGCCGACGAACTGGGCCTGCACGCCGACGCGGCCACGCTGTACCTGCAACTCCTGGTCTTGGAGTCGCCCACCGACGCCCACACCCGGCGCTGGAACCAATGGAGTCCGGCCCGCCACCGCAAGGCCCGCGCCGCGCTGGCCGACACCGATCTCGTCGTCCAGGACAAGCGCACCCGCGCCGGACGCACGCTCTTCCTGCCCGGCGCCTGGGTGGGGGCCACGACGAGGAAGATCCCAGCGATGGAGACCTGGAAGGCACGTCTTCTCGGCGTGACGCTCATGCCCGGAGGCCGCGTGATCACCTCCCGACCCACCGTCGAACGCACCCTGCCCGACCTGTTCGCCCACGCCTGGTCCCTGACCCGCTCCGGAGAAGGGCCTGCCTGACCGCAACCGCCACCGGATCCGGGTCGATTCGGCGGCCGAATCGGCCTCGCGGCCGGATCGGTTCGGCGGCCGGGCTGCGGATCGGTGCCACCGCGATCACCCGCGCGACATACGCCGCGCGAGCACCCGCCCACCGATCGCGAGCGCGAGTGCGACGACGATCAGCGCCGCCGCGACCGCGAAGGTGACCCGCGTCCCGGTGGCGACGGCCCCGCCCCGGGCCGTCGCCACGTCGTTCGTCGCCGACGCGACCGCGAACACCGCGCCCATCACCGACGTTCCGGTGATCAGCCCGAGATTGCGCGAAAGGTTGAGCATGCCGGACACCACGCCGCGTTGATCCGGCCGGATGTCGGCCATGACGACGGTGTTGTTCGCGGTCTGGAACACCGCGTATCCGGCGGTGACGACCACGATCGGCGCGAGGTAGCCGACGACGCCGAACCGCGCCGGAGTCACCGACAACACGACGGCGCCGCCCGCGATCCCGGTCAACCCGACGACGGTCATCCGCCGCGCGCCGAAACGGTCCGCGATCCGGCCGGCCGGCACCCCGGTCAGCGCGGCGACGACCGGTCCGACCGACAACACCAACCCCACCCGGGCATCGTCCAGTTCGAGTGTGCGGGCGAGGTAGAACGGCCCGACCACCAGCGTGGCCATCATCACCGTCGAGACGAGCGTGCTCATCGCCAGACTCGCGCTCAGCACCGGATCCCGGAACATCGCCAGGCGCAACAACGGCGCGGCGGCCCTCGCCTCGGCCCGGACGAACAGACCCACTCCGATCGCGGCGACCACCAGCAGGGCCGCGTTGAGCACGCCGAAGCTTCCGCGCCCGATCGTCATGGCGAGCGCGTAGGCGGCGAGCGACAGGGCGAGCAACAGCGTGCCCACATGGTCGAACCGTGCCCGAACCGGGCCGGATCCCGGTCGATCGGCGGGCAGGTACCGATGCGCGAGGACCAGCGTCACCACACCCAGGGGCACGGTGACGAGGAAGATCGCCCGCCACCCGGGCCCGGCGATCAACGCGCCGCCCAGGGACGGTCCGAGGGCGGTACCGATCGCGGACATCGTGCCGAGCAGCCCCATCGCGCCGCCGGTCCGCTCCCTGGGCACCGTCTCGCCCACGAACGCCATGGTCAGGGCCATCATCACGGCCGCACCGAGCCCCTGCGCGGCCCGCGCGGCGACCAGCAGCCACAGCGTGGGGGCGCTGCCGCACAACATCGAGGCCACCGTGAACAGCAGGATCCCGGACAGCAGCAGCCGGCGCCGACCGATGATGTCGCCGAGCCGTCCGACGCTGACGATCACGGTGGTGATCGCGAGGAGATAGGCCAGGACGACCCATTGCACCGCCTGGAAGGACGCGTCGAAGGAGTGCGTCAACGTCGGCAGGGCGACGTTGGCGACGCCGGCGCCCAGTGAGGACAGCAGCATGGACAGCGAGAGACCGGCCAGGGCCCATCGCACCGGGGGTGTCCGTATCGCGCCCGCGGTGGTCGTCTCGTACGGTTGCGCACTGGTTGCCTTCACCGTGAACTCCGTTTCCTGGTGGCTGCTGCGAATCCATGTGGTCGGATCACCGGCCGGGTTCGATGTGTGCGGGCCGCCACGCGGACCGGCCGGGTCCGGCCCGCGCGGGACCCGCGTGTCCGGCACGATCAGCGGGCCGGGCGCACACCCGTGAAGACCGTGCCGACGGACAGCAGGAAGGCGTCGGGCCGACGCAGAACGCCTTCCGGCGCCTCCGGGTCGAGCAGTACGTCGAGCGTCGTGCGGTCCACGTCGTCCAGGAACTCGCCGACCGTCTCCCGCACCCGGTCCAAGTGGCCGCTCAGGAAGGCCCGAGCCGGAGCACTCAGCGGAGCGGGTACGTCCAGGAGTGTGGTGAAACTGCCGACGTCGGTGAGTCCGGCACGGCCGAGCATCGCGGGCCAGTCCTCGATCACATCGGTGCTGCCCGGCAGTTCGGCGCGCATGAGCTCGAACCAGTGCTCGCCGGCGGCGTCCAGTCGGGCCTGGAGGCCGGGCTTGCCGATCCCGATGTCGCGCGGGAGGAAGCGCATCGGCAGGCCGGCCTCCGCCACGGCGAGCAGTCCGCCGGGCCGCACCACGCGGGCGAGCCCGTCCACCATCGCCTGCTGATCGCCCACATGGTGCAGGGCCATGCCGCTCCAGACCAGCTCCGCCGTGCCCGGACCGTCCGCCCCGACCCGGTCCCCGCCGACCACGTCCTCGGGCAACTGCGCGCATCGCACGGACACTCGACCGTCCAGGCCCAGTCGCTCGGCCCGCGCCCGCGCGCGATCCAGCAGCCCGGGTGCGGCGTCCACGGCGACCACCTCGGCACGCTCGAACTCCTCGGCGAACACGCAGGCCATCACGCCCGGCCCGCTGCCGATGTCCAGCACGCGCCGCACGTCCCGCGTCGGGCCGAGCAGGTCCCGCAGCCGGGCCGCCGTCCGGCGCAGGACCGCGAGTTGCACGTCGCCGACGGCCTCCAGGTGGGCGGCCATGCGCTCCCAGTCGATGTCGACGTCGTGGTGTCCGGATCCGGGGTCGGCACTGCCGTGTGGGTTCATGCCGAGGAGGGTGCACCCGGGGTATGGCTCCGGCAACTCTTGTTGCCAATCCCGGGACGGCGGGGTGGAATGCCCCCATGGAGAAAGCACCGCCGTACCGAACAGTCCTCGACGAGGTCGCGCCTCGGCTCAGACGCCTGCGCGCGCAACGCGGCCTCACCTTGGCCGCGCTCTCCGAGGCGACCGGCATCTCCAAGAGCACCCTGTCCCGGCTGGAGTCCGGACAGCGCCGCCCCAGCCTGGAGTTGCTGTTGCCGCTGGCCGGCGCGTACCACGTGCCCCTGGACGAGTTGGTCGGCGCTCCCGAGGTGGGCGACCCGAGGGTCCGCCTGACGCCGCGAGCGCTGCCCAGCGGTGGTACATCGGTGGCGCTGACCCGAAGTCCGGGCCCGCTCCAGGCATTCAAGATGATCATCGCCGACCGGGGCACCGAGCCGAATCTGCGCACCCACGAGGGCTACGAGTGGCTGTATGTGCTGGACGGCCGACTGCGACTGGTCCTGGCCGACCACGATCTGGTTCTCGGTCCCGGTGAGGCCGCCGAGTGGGACACCCGACTGCCGCACTGGTTCGGCAGCGCGGACGGGCGCCCGGTGGAGATCCTCAGCCTCTTCGGCCGACAGGGCGAACGCATGCACGTGCGCGCGAAACCGCGCACCTGAACACTCGCCGGCGCGCGTCCCCGACGCCCGGCAAAGGCGGGCGGTCGCGGTACCGACGGGATTCGAACCCGCGGACAGGGTCGGGCAGGCCCGCCGTACCCCCGTCAGTCGACGTGACGGGAGACCTCCGCCACGTCGATCGCAATGGGCCGCTCTGCCACGGCACCGCAACCTGCGGAACTGCGCAATCCCGCTGCGCCGACCCTAGGGCCGGGTCGGCGGCGGGGCCACCGGATTTCGCCGGACGGCGGGACGCGAGGCGGTCCCGCGTGCACCGAGCCGGGCAACGCCGGGTCCGGTGTACGGATGCGCCGTCGACCTCAGCGGCGCGGTGTCAGGAAACCGTCGAGCACGCGCCGGGTCCGGTCCCCGGCCCGGTCGTCGCCGCAGCGCAGGGCGATGTTCGCCGCCTTGAGCACCGCGTCCAGTTGGAACGCGACCAAGTCGGCGTCCGATCCGGCGAGTTCGCCCGAGTCCGCGGCGTACCGGAGTTCGCGGGCGAGCAGCGCGAGCCAGTCCCCGTGTTGCCGCAGCAGTGCGTCGCGGACCGGGCCCGGGCGGCTGTCGAACTCGGCGAGATTCGCCCCCCAGAAACAGCCGCCGGCGAACAACGGCGCCTCGGCGTAGGCGATCCAGTGCTCGATCAGGGCGCGCACCCGTGCCGCACCGTGCGGCGCGCTCGACGCGGGCCGCACGACCGCGTCCACGAACGCCTCGCCCGCCGACGCGACGGCGGCCAGTTGCAACTTCTCCTTCGACCCGAACAGGGTCGCGATGCCGCTCTTGCTCAGCCCGAGGTCTCCGGCCAGCCGACCGATGCTGAGCCCGTTGAGCCCCTCCGCCGACGCCACCTCGACGGCGTGCCGGGCGATCTCCCGTCTGGCCCGGGCGCCGCGCAGCAGCCGCTGATCGGAGGTCTCCGGGGTGACTCGATCGGAGGTGCTCGACGTCGGCTCGGCGACCGCCGTCGGCTGCTCTGGCTCGCTCATGGGTCCATCCTGCCACGCTCTTGCAGAATCCACACGAACGATCGTACGTTTACTTTGTGACCGAGACCACGCACGTCCTCACCGAAGAATCCGACCCGTTCTGCCTGTCCCCGGAGCACGCCGCACGCCTGCTCGCCGACGCGCCGTGGCGCCGCTTCGCCGTCATCGGCGACAGCCTCTCCGCCGGAGTCGGCGACCCGAGCCCGGGGTACGGCGCCCTGGGCTGGGCCGACCGGGTCGCGGGTGTTCTCCGCGACGTCCGACCCGACCTGGCCTACCTGAATCTCGCCGAGGTCGGCGCCACCACCGCCAGGACGCTGGCGACGCAGACCGGTCGCATGCTCGCCTTCGACCCCGACCTGATCCACCTGCCCAGCGGCCCCAACGACCTGTTCCACGCGACGCCCGACTTCACCACCATCGAGCGGTCCTTGCGGCGACTGTTCGAGATCGCCGCCGACACCGGTGCGCGGACGACCGTCTTCACCCTCGGCCGGGCCTTCGTGGTCCCGGGATTCCCGGACTGGCCGGACCGGGTGTGCCGGGTCAACGACATCACCCGCGAACTGGCCCGCGAACACCACGCCGTGCTCGTCGACTCCTGGGACCACCCGATCAACGACCGGCCGAATCTGCTGAGCCGGGACGGCATCCACTTCTCCACGTCGGGGCAGGCCGTGCTGGCCGCCGAGGTGATCAAGGCACTCGCCGCCACACTCGGCGATGTCCCCGCGTGAGCGCCGGCGTCCACGCGCCGACCTCGGCATCGCGCTCGCGGGAATCGCCGCGGTCCATGTGCTCCCCCGCAGCGGCCCACCGATCCCCGGAACACGGGACCGGGGGCCGCCCGGGGTCGGTCAGTGGCCGGGCAGGACGCACACCGAGTCGAGGCCCAGCACGTGGTTGAGGCGACCGAAGGCCAGCCAGGAGCCGATGGCCATGCTCAGCTCGACGATCTCGGCCTGGGTGTAGTGCGTGGTCATCCGGGCCCAGAACTCGTCGTCCAGGTTGTGGTGGTCCACCGCGTACCGCTCGGCGTACTCGGCGGCCAGCCGGGTGCGGTCGTCGAAGACGTCGGTGGTACGCCACTCGGTGACCGCGACGTCGAACCCGTCCTCGACCTTCTCCCCGTCCCGCTCGGTGCGCCAGTCCAGGCAGAAGATGCATCCGTTGATCTGCGCGATCCGAAGCCGCGCGGCCTCGAACTCGCGCAGCCCCAGCTTCGAGGCGTCGTAGACCTTCATCGAGAAGGTGGAGGCGGCGATCCCGATCTCGGGCACCATCTCCGCCCACACGTAGGCGAGCGGGTCCTTGTCCTCGGGAATGTCGATGCGCATGGTTACTTCCTTCCGAGCTTGCCGACTGCGGGACGGAGCGGAATGTCGAGCGCGTCGTAGAGCCCCGGTTCGGCGGCCACCAGCCAGTCGATGGCGCCGACGAGCCGACCGACCGCGGTGGCGTTGCCGCCCGCCGACCGGTTCGTGCCCTCGTCGGTGGCCTCGACCGTGACCTCGATCCGCGGCCGCCCCTCGATGACCACGCGGTGCGCCCCGTCCCCGTTGGGCGGGACCGGCCAGTCGGGCGCGCAGGAGGGGTGGATGCGGGTCACGTGCTCGATCACGATCCGCGGCTCGCCGCCGACGATGCCCTGCACCTCGAACCGCACCGCGCCCTGGGTCCCGGCCTCGAACTCGCCCATCGTGGTGGTCCGAACGGTCGTCTCCAGCGGTCGGCGGTCCATCGTCTCGCGAATCTCGTCCAACTCGACGCCCAACGCCCGGGCCATCAACCGGATCTGCCCACCCCACACCATGGTCGGCATCTCCGGCCACAACATCGGCGCGCCGTAGTCCATCGGCTGACCCATGCCGACCAGATTGCGGACCGAGTCCTCCTGGTCGTAGGTGGAGTAGTCGAAGATCTCCTGGCAGCGGATCGCGTCCACCGTGGTGCCCAATCCGCTGATCAGCAGCGGCAGTACGTCGTTGCCCCAGCCCGGGTCGACACCCGAGACGAACAACGACCCGCCGCCGGCGGCGATGGCCTCCAGCACCGGCTCGCGCAACTCCGCCGGGGCGTTGCGCTGGTCGTAGAGCGCGTACAGGGCGGGCGTGACCACGACGGCCCCGGCCCGGATCGCCCGGACGATGTCGGCGAGCGCCTCGTCGGGGCGGATGTCGCCGGACGCCGCGTACACCACGGCGCCCGGCCCGGCGGCCAACACCGCGTCGATGTCGTCGTCGGCCGCTACCCCCAATTCGTGGTCGAGAACCGCGAGTTCGCCCGCGTCGCGACCGACCTTGTCGGGATTGTGCACGAGAACCGCCGCGAGCTTCAGCGCCGGATGCGCCTCGACGGCGCGAATGGCCGCGCGGCCGACGTTCCCGGTACCCCAGACAACCGTGGAAATCATGCGCTGGAGGGTAGCGAGGGCCCCCTACAGTTCATAGACCCACGCAAGGAAAAGATGAACGGTTGGCCCGAACCTCCGCACGGGCTCGCCGAATCGGCGGCCTCGACGGTCGCCACGGCGTCGACCGCGAGCCGGACTCGAGGCCCCCACCGGCCCCGGCACGAACCGCGGAGGGCCGCTACGGGGCCCCTTATATGGCGGCCACGGTAGGAGCCGCAGCACGAATCGCGGCCGGACGGGAGGGAGGCTCGAAACGCCCGGTCAGCCGCCGACGTAGGCCGCAAGGTGCTCGCCGGTGAGGGTGGAACGGGCGGCGACGAGGTCGGCGGGGGTGCCCTCGAAGACGATCCGACCGCCGTCGTGGCCGGCACCGGGGCCGAGGTCGACGATCCAGTCCGCGTGCGCCATCACCGCCTGGTGGTGCTCGATGACGATCACCGACTTGCCGGAGTCGACCAGCCGGTCGAGCAGGCCGAGCAATTGCTCGACGTCGGCGAGGTGCAGGCCCGTGGTCGGCTCGTCGAGGATGTAGACCCCGCCCTTCTCGGCCATGTGGGTGGCCAGCTTGAGCCGCTGCCGCTCGCCGCCGGAGAGCGTGGTGAGCGGCTGGCCGAGGCTGAGATAGCCGAGCCCGACGTCGGCGAGCCGGCCGAGGATGGTGTGCGCGGCCGGCGTACGCGCCTCGCCGGTACCGAAGAACTCCAGGGCCTCGGCCACCGACATCGCGAGCACCTCGCTGATGTCGCGTCCGCCGAGGTGGTATTCCAGCACCGACGCGTCGAACCGCTTGCCCTCGCACTCCTCGCAGAGGGTGGCCACACCGGCCATCATCGCCAGGTCGGTGTAGGTCACGCCGATGCCGTTGCAGGTCGGGCACGCGCCCTCGGAGTTGGCGCTGAACAGCGCCGGCTTCACGTCGTTGGCCTTCGCGAACGCCTTGCGGATCGGGTCGAGCAGCCCGGTGTACGTCGCCGGGTTGCTCCGTCGCGAGCCGCGGATCGCACTCTGGTCGACCGACACCACGCCCGCGCCCTCGGCCGCCGAACCGTTGACCAGCGATCCCTGCACGAGCGAACTCTTGCCGGAGCCGGCGACGCCGGTGACGACGGCGAGCACCCCCAGCGGGATGTCGACGTCGACATCGCGCAGGTTGTGCCGCGTCGCGCCGCGAATCTCCAGCGCGCCGGTGGGCGTGCGCACCGTCTTCTTCAAGGACGCCCGGTCGTCGAAATGGCGGCCGGTGACCGTACCGCCGGTCCGCAGGCCGTCGACGGTGCCCTCGAAGCAGACGGTCCCGCCCGCCGTACCGGCACCCGGGCCGAGGTCGACGATGTGGTCGGCGATCACGATCGTCTCCGGCTTGTGCTCCACGACCAGCACCGTGTTGCCCTTGTCGCGCAGCCGCAGCAGCAGGTTGTTCATCCGCTCGATGTCATGGGGGTGCATACCGATGGTGGGCTCGTCGAAGACGTAGGTGACGTCGGTGAGCGAGGAGCCGAGGTGGCGGATCATCTTGACGCGCTGCGCCTCACCGCCCGACAGCGTGCCCGAGGGCCGATCGAGTGAGAGATAGCCCAACCCGATCTCCACGAACGAGTCGAGCGTCTGGCCCAGCGTCTCCAGCAGCGGCGCCACCGACGGCTCGTCGAGACCGCGCACCCATTCGGCCAGGTCGCTGATCTGCATCGCGCACGCGTCGGCGATGTTGACCCGCTTGATCTTCGAGGACCGCGCCCCCTCGCTGAGCCGGGTGCCCTCGCACTCGGGACACGTGGTGAAGGTCACCGCACGCTCCACGAACGCCCGGATGTGCGGCTGCAGCGACTCCTTGTCCTTGGCCAGGAAGGACTTCTGGATCTTGGGGATCAGCCCCTCGTAGGTGAGGTTCACGCCCTCGACCTTCACCTTGACCGGCTCGTGGTAGAGGAAGTCCCGCATCTCCTTCTTGGTGAACTTGCGAATCGGCTTATTCGGATCCAGGAAGCCGGATTCGGCGTAGGTCCGCACGGTCCACCAACTGTCGGACTTCCAGCCGGGGATGGTGAACGCGCCGTCGGCGATCGACTTGGAGTCGTCGTAGAGCTGGGTGAGATCGATGTCGGAGACCGTGCCCCGACCCTCGCACCGCGGGCACATGCCGCCGGTGCGGTTGAAGGTCGCCTTGACCGCCTTCTTGGCACCGCGCTCGACGGTGATGGCACCACTCGCCCGGACCGAGGGGACGTTGAAGGCGTACGCGCTGGGCGGGCCGATGTGCGGCTTCCCGAGCCGGCTGAACAGGATGCGCAGCAGCGCGTTCGCGTCGGTGGCGGTGCCGACGGTGGAGCGGGCGTCGGCACCCAGTCGCTGCTGGTCGACGATGATCGCGGTCGTCAGCCCTTCGAGGACGTCGACCTCGGGCCGCGCCAACGTGGGCATGAAGCCCTGGACGAAGGCGCTGTAGGTCTCGTTGATCATCCGCTGCGACTCCGCGGCGATCGTGCCGAACACGAGCGAACTCTTGCCCGAGCCGGAGACACCCGTGAACACCGTCAGCCGGCGCTTGGGGATCTCGATGCTGACGTCCTTGAGGTTGTTCACCCGCGCACCGTGCACTCGGATCAGGTCGTGGCTGTCGGCGACGGCCGGCGCAGGCGACTGCGTGTCCGTCCTGGTGACCGGGCTCATCGTGTCTCCATCCGTTGGGCGGGGCCGCCTGCGCGGTCGGGCGTCTCGTCCACCTCGCGCCGAGCCCGGCCCGAGGGAGACGGGCGAGGTGCCGGCCTCGCCGGCAGCGTAGCGCGACCGGTGGACGGGACCGCGTGGTCATCGCGTTCGATGACCACGCGCCTCACGCTACGGTGCCGGGAACGGGCCGCGCTTCTTCGTTCCTGATCCTTCGCGGACGGATCGCACGGAGCAGCGCGGCCCGTTCCCGATACTTCGCGGACGGCTCACTGTTCGCCGAGGACCATCCACTTGTCGGTGTCGGCCATCGGTTCGAAGCCGACCTGGGCGTACACCGCGTGCGCGTCCGCGGTGGCCAGCATCAGACGCCGCAGCCCGGCCGGTTCGAGGTGGTCCCGGATGGCCGCGACCAGCGCCGTGCCCAGGCCCTTGCCGCGCACGGCCGGGTCGATGTAGACGTCGCACAGCCAGCCGAAGGTGGCCCCGTCGGTGACCACGCGGGCATAGCCGACCTGGGCCCCGGACGCCGTGTCGTAGACCCCGAAGTTGAGCGACCGTGCGATCGCCGTGTCCTGCTTCTCCCTCGGGCGGCCCATTGCCCAGTACGCGTCGAGGGACAACCAGCGGTGGATCAGCGCGGCATCGAGCCGGGTCGGATCGGTGGAGATCTCGTACCCGTCCGGAAGAAGATGTATGACCATGCCCGGATCCAACCAGCCCACCACGTCGGCCGACCACCGGATATCGGTGCGCGGCCGGCGGACGGGACCGGTGCGCCGGATCAGTGGGCCGGCACCAGGGCCGCCGCGTGGGCGCGGAGCACGGAGCCGCGATCGCGCTCGGGGCCGACCAGGCGCAGCCGCAGCAGGTGCCCCCGGCCGGGTCCCGGGGTGTCGCGCTGGAGGGTGCCGGTGACGCAGTCGAAGGTGGCCGCGTCGGTGTGCCGTACGAAGAAGGCGGGGCCTGCGACGCCGGCGAGCAGTTCGATGGCGTCGGCCAACAGGCGTGGGCTGCGGGGGCGGGCGTGCTCGACGTCGACGGCGTAGACGCCGTCCGGCAGCACCTCGGTGCCGCGCAGTCGCCAGGGCGAGCCCGGGAGGTTGCAGGCGACCCGGAGCCTGGGCAGCAGGTCCGCCGCGGGGTCCGCCGCGGTCCACCCCGGTTGGGTCGTCTGATCGGCCAGTTCGCGCAACGCGTCCCCAGGCGCCTCGTCGCCCGACGCGCCGAAGAATTCGTCCATAAATGTCACTGTAAGTCGAAGTCTCGTAACCGGCTTCTCCGGGGCTTCGGCTACGGGCCGGCCTCGAGGCTCAGCAGCGCGGACTTGATGGCGATCCCGCCCGCGTACCCGCCGAGCGTCCCGTCGCTGCGCAGCACGCGGTGGCAGGGCAGCACGATCGGCAGCGGGTTGCTCGCGCAGGCCGAACCGACCGCGCGAACCGCCTGGGGGTTGCCGACCATCCGGGCGACATCGGCGTAGCTGAAGGTGTGGCCGTAGCCGATCTCGGGGAGTCGGCGCTGCACCAGTTGCCGAAAGCCGGTGGACAGCACCAGGTCCAGATCCAGGTCGAAGGACGTCCGGGAGTGGTCGAAGTACTCGTCGAGTTGGCGGGCGGCCCGGGCCAGGCGTCCGGGAGCGCGCAGGATGCGCGGGCCGAGCCGGGCGGTCAGCGTGTCCAGGACCTTGTCGTGGTCCTCGCCGGCGAAGGCCACCCGGACCAGGCCCTTGTCGGTCGCGGCCAACAGCAGCGACCCGATGGGGGTGTCCACCGTGGTGTAGGCGACGTCCAGGAGCCCGTCCCGGGCGGCCGCCGCCACCAGCCGGTCGTGCAGTCGATCAAGCGCCTCCCGGTCGCTGCGGGCGCGGGCGAGCAGCACGGACGTGCTCGGCGCGCCGGCCGCGGGGACCGGGATGGCGGGGGTGGAGGTGGGGTTGTCGTCCGTCATCGGACCGCTCCCTTCGAAGTGGCGCTCAGCGATGTGCGCAGGGCCTTGATGCCGTCGGCCGCGGCGCGACGGGCCGCGGCCGCGCTGCCGCCGATCAATTCGGCGACGTCCCGGTAGGGCAGGCCCGCGAAGTGGTGGTAGGCGACCGCCTGCCGCTGCTTGGTCGGGAGCGCCGCGACCGCGCGCCACAGGTCGTGGTCGACCGCGTCCGGCAGACCCAGGACCGAGGCTTGTTCGGGCAGTTCGCCCATCGGGACCGCGTGCCGCGCCCGGGCTCGGACGATGTCGATCGCCTTGCGGTGCGCGATGGTCACCAGCCAGGCCCGCACGTTGGCGTCCTCGGGCAGGTCGGGGTAGGCGCGCAGCGCGGCGAGGAACGTCTCGGACCACGCGTCGTCGGCGTCGTGCGGGCTCAGCAACGCCCGGCACACGCGCAGCACGGTGTCCGCGTGCTCTCGGACCACCCGTTCGTAGGGCTGCTTCATGTCCTCGTTTCCCGTGCCCGTTCGGACGCGCTGCGGGCGCCGACCGCTCAGAACAGCCGGGCCGCCTTGGTGCTCTCGGACTCCTCCAGGTCCAACAACCGCCGCTTGCGTTCGAGTCCGCCCGCGAAGCCGGTCAACTTCCCGTCGCTGCCCACCACTCGGTGGCAGGCCACGATGATCGAGATCGGGTTGTGCCCGACCGCCTGGCCCACCGACTGGGCCAGCGCCCTGTTGCCCAACCGCTCGGCGAGCGCACCGTAGGTGGTGGTCGCACCGAAGGGGATCTCCCTGAGCATGGCCCACACCCGCTCCTGGAACGGATCGCCGTGTGTGGACAGCGGCAGGTCGAACGAGGTCCGCTCGCCGGCGAGGTACTCGGTCAACTGGGTCGCCGCCGCCGCGAGCAGGGGGTCGTCGCGGTGCTCGACCCGCGCGCCCAGGCTCTCCTCGGGCGGCATGTACCAGTGGTGCGGGAAGTACAGCCCCACGATGGCGTCCTGCGCCGCCACCACGATCAGCCCGCCGAGGGTGGTGTCGACGATCGCATGACGTGTGTTCATCGTGCTGCTCTCCTCAGTCGCGGTGTTCGTCCCGACTCTCGACCGAACAGGTCGTCCCGACAAGTAGACGCGCGTGGGCCGCCGAATGTGAGGTCGGCCCCGACAACCCGCGGTCCGGCGCGCGAGCTTTGCCGGGCGGTCGCTGTCGGCGTCCGTCGCAGCGGGTATGAGCCTGTTGGATGTCCCCATCGAGGTGAGTCGTATGTCGCCCGTACACAGCGAAGTCGAGCTCGGGGTTCTGGCCGGTCACGACGGCTCCCCCGCCGCCGAGCACGCGTTGGACTGGGCCGCGCGCGACGCCGCCGCCCGGCACGTTCCGCTGTATATCGTCACGGTTGTGCCCATCAGCGGGCTCGGTCACCGGCATCGGGTCGAGGTGCGCGAGCGGGCACACGCGCTGGTCGACACCGCCTCGGCACGCGTCCGCGAGCGGTTCGCCGGCCTGGTGGTGGAGGGTTCGGTACGCGAGGGCGACGCCGCCGAGTCGCTGCTGGCCGCCGGCGCGCGGTGCGACACCATGGTGGTGGGCAGTCGCGGTCACGGCGGGTTCGCCGGCCTGCTCCTGGGGTCGGTCTCGTTGCGCGTGTGCGCGCACACCACGTGCCCGGTGGTGGTTCTGCGCTCCGAGGCGGCCCAGGACGCGAGCGGCGTCGTGGTCGGCATCGGCGGCCCCGAGGACGAGCCCGCCGCGGAGTTCGCGGCCGAGCGGGCAGGACTGCTGGGCGGCGGCCTGCGTGCCGTGCACTCGTGGGCGCTCCCGGTGACCGGCCTGGCGCCGAGTCTGATGTTGCCGTCGATGTTCGACGTCGACACGGTCACCGCCGAACGCACCAGGATGGTCGAGCAGGTCGTCGGCCCGATCCGGCGCCGCGACCCCGAACTGCCGGTGGACACCGTGGTGATGAACGGGTCGGCCGGGCGCGACCTGGTGTGCGCGTCGATCGACGGCGCGTTGCTGGTCGTCGCCGCGCACCCCAGGCACGGGCCGCTGCCGATGCGATTGGGCCCGACCACGCACGCCGTCCTGCATCACGCGCATTGCCCGGTGGCCGTGGTCCCGGTGAACTGATCGTCCCGGTGCCAGATCCTCCGAACGCGTGGGCGGACACGGCGGCGACCCGCCGCACGCCGCGCTTTCGGTCCTGTGCAGGTTCGCGGCGAACGGCGGGTCGGCGGCTCGGGGTACGTATGTGCAGGTGATGCGGGTGTACCGGGCGCGCGGTTATCGCGACGCGTAGACGTTCTCGGCGAACGCGGCGATCTGTTCGTCGGAGAGGTGTCGCGCCAGGTCCGCCTCGCTGATCATGCCGACCAGGCGCTTGCGCGCGATCACCGGCAGTCGGCGGATCTGGTGGACCTGCATCTCGCGCAATACCTCGGCGATGTCGGCGTCGGCGTCGATCCAGCGGGGTGTGCCCTCACACAGTTCGCCGGCGGTAACCGTGGCGGGATCCCGGCCGTCCGCGACGCACTTGGTGACGATGTCGCGGTCGGTGATGATGCCGCACAACCTCTCGTTGGCGTCGCTGACCGGCAGCGAGCCCACATCGAGTTCGCGCATCAACTGCGCGGCCCGGTGCAGCGTCTCCGTCTGCGGAATCCACTGAGCGCCCTCGTGCATGATGTCTTTGGCCATGGTCATGGTGGTACCTCTCGCAGTGCCCGCCGTCGGCAGCCCGCCGACCGCAGGGCTCGGGACCGCGCCGCGGACGCCGCACGCGGTCCTTTCCATCGTCTCCGCCCTACTGCCCATCGGCCACCCGGGTGAACGGCTGCCGGCACGGCCTCGCCGCACGGGGCACTCGGACGCCTCCTTGGGTCACCGGGTGTGTGCGTGGGGTCTGGGACAGGTGGGCCGGTGGCGGACGAAAGTGCTCGGGAGATAGCCGGGTTCCCAGTCGGGGGCAGGGATTCAGGCGGTCGTCGCGGTCGATGTCCCGGCCGCGGGTCGGCGTTCGAGGAGGCGAGCGAGCGCGCCGTGGCGTGGGGAGACCAGCAGGGACAGGACGAACCCGGTGGCGGCGACCAGCGCGATGGTCGCCCCGGCGGCCACGTCGTAGTGCCGGGAGATCTCCAGACCGATCACCGCGCTGCAGACGCCCAGCACGCCCGCCAGCGCGGTGGTGCGGCGCAGCGAGTCGGTCCACAGCCGGGCCGTGGCGGCGGGCGCGACCAGCAGCGCCAGCGTGAGCATGATGCCGACCGCCGGAGTGAGCACCACGATCACCGCCTGGACGATCAGCAGGAGCAGCAGGTCCAGGGCCGTCACCGGGTGCCCGGCGGCGCGCATGCCCTCGTGGTCGAAGGCGGCGAAGGTGAGTTCCTTGGCACACAGGCCGAGCACGACCAGCACCACCAGGCCGACGCCGGCCGTGACCACGAGGTCGTGGTGGTCGGTGGTGACGATCGAACCGACCAGGAACGCGGACAGTTTGCGGTCCGAGGCCGGCCCGGCGGCCACCAGCGTGGCACCCAGGGCGAAGCCGGCGGCCAGGATCACCCCGGTCGCGCCGGACGCGGTCCGGCCCGGTCGCCGGGTCAGTCCGACGATGGCCAGGGACAGCAGCACACCCACCGCCGCGCCGCCCAGATAGATGTCGAGGCCCAGGATCGAGGCGAGCACGACGCCGGGGAAGGTGGCGTGGGTCATCGCCATGGCGTAGAAGGCGAGCCCGCGCAACACGACCTGGACGCCGACGATGCCGGCGAGCAGCCCGACCATGACCGCTTCGGCGTAGGCGCGATGGGTGTAGGTGTCGAACCAGGTCATCGGGCGCTCCCGGTCGGGCGGGGAATCGGGGACGGGGTGCGAGAGGGGGTGGGGGACGCGGTCACGGCCGGTGTGGGTACCGGTGCGGCCGGGCGTTTCGCGCGGGCCGGCAGGCGCGGGTTTCGCCGACCGGCCACGCCGACCGCCATCGCCGCGCCGAGCGCGAGCAGGTAGCCGGCCACCAGGGTCAATACGACGGTGGGTCCGGCGGGCAGCGCCAGGTCGTGGTCGATCGAGGCGGTGTAGCTGACGGTCAGGCCGACGTACCCGGACAGTACGGCCGAACCGACGGCGATCGCCACGATCGGGCCCAGCCGACCGCCCAGCGTGCGGCCGATGGTGGCCGGGACCACCAGCAGGGCCAGGACCAGGGCGGTGCCGATGGTGCGTACGGCGGCGACCACGGTCAGCGCGATCACCAGGTTCAGCGCCAGGTCCAGCGCGCCGACGCGGTATCCCGCCGCGCGAGCGGCCTCCGGGTCGAAGCTGCGCAGGAACAGTTGCCGACCCAGCGCGGCGAGCGTGATCAGGCACAGCAGCGCGACCACCGCGGTCTCGATGATCCGCGTGCGGGAGGTGTACAGGATCTGGCCGAACAGGAAGGTCTGGAAGTCGGCGGTGTAGGAGCGGCTGCGCGAGACGACCACCACGCCGACCGAGAACATCGCGGTCAGCACGATGGCCAGCGCGGCGTCGTCGCTGGTGCGCCGGTTGCGGGTGAGCAGCGTCAACCCGACGGCGGTGACGCCGGCCGCGACCGACGCGCCCGGGAGGACCCCGTCGACGCCCTGGAGGGCGAAGCCGATCGCGACGCCGGGAAATACCGTGTGGGTGAGCGCGTCGGCGACGAACTCCAGTCGGCGCAGCGCGACGAACGCGCCGACGACGCCGCACAGGACGCCCAGGATGGTCAGTTCGATCAGGGCGCGGGTCAGATAGGGGACTCGAAAGGGCTCCAGGAGCAGGGTGGTGTCCATGCTCGGCCTCAGCCCGGGGTGACGACGAGTCGGCCGGCGTCGAGTTCGAGGACCCGGCCGCCGTAGCAGGCGCACAACAGTTCCGGGGTGAGTGCGGACTCGGTGCTGCCGAAGGCGAATTGGCGGCGGTTGACCAGGCACGTCTGCTCGCACAGGCGTTGCGCGACGGCGAGGTCGTGGGTGCTGACCAGGACGGCGGTACCGGCTTCCTTGGCGTCGACGAGAGCGCTGATCAGTGCCTCCTGACTGACCGCGTCGACCCCGTTGAACGGCTCGTCCAGCACCAGGATCGGCGGTTGCGCGGACAACGCGCGGGCCAGCAGCACACGTTGGCGCTGGCCGCCGGACAGGGTGCCGAACCGGGCGTTCGCCCGGTCGGCGAGCCCGACCAGGGCCAGTGCCCGGTCGGCTGCGTCCCGGTCCCGGCGGCCGGGGCGGCGCAGTCGGCCGATCAGGCGATAGCGGCCCATCAGGACCACCTGCCGTACGGTGACCGGGAATTCCGGGTCCAGGCTCGCCGCCTGCGGTACGTAGCCGACGTACGCGCGGGCCGCGGCCGGGCGCCGGCCGGCCACGGTGACCGTGCCGGCGACCACCGGGACCAGGCCCAGGACGGCCTTGATCAGCGTGGACTTGCCGCCGCCGTTGGGGCCGACCAGGGCCACCGCCTGGCCGGCCGGAACCCGGCCGTCGACCTTCGCGAGGGCGGGGGTGCGGTCGTAGGCCATGGTGGCGTCCAAGAAGCGGACCGGATCCGGTGCGGCCTCGGTGCCGTCGGTCATCGCTCAGCCCCGCAGCGCGGCGACGATGGTGTCGGTGTTGTGCGCCTCGGAGTCGAGGTAGGTCGCGCCGGCGGAGCCGGGGGCGCCGAGCGAATCGGCGTAGAGCGAGTCGTCGCCAGCGATCACCTTGACGCCCGCCTCCCGGGCGATGGTCTCGGCGGTCTTGGCCGGCAGCGCGCTCTCGGCGAAGACGGCCTTGGTGCCGGTGGCCTTGATCCTGGCGACGACGTCGTCGATGCGGCTGCCGGAGAGTTCGGCCTGGTCGTCGAAGCCGGGGATGATCGAGCCGACGAACTCCAGCCGGTAGCGGTCGACGTAGTAGCCCAGCGCGTCATGGTTGGTGACCAGCTTGCGAGCGGCCGCCGGGATCGTGTCGAGCTTGGCCCGGGTGTCCGCGTCGAGCGCGTCGAGCTTGGCGCCGTAGCCGGCGAGGTTGTTCTCGTACACCTTCGCGTTGACGCCGTCGGCGGTGGTCAGCGCCTTGGCGATGTTGGTCACCATCACCTTGGCGTTGAGCGGGTTGTGCCAGATGTGCGGGTCGTACTCGCCGTGCTCGTGCTCGTGCTCGTGGTCGTGGTCCTCGTCCGACTCGCCCTTGCGCAGGGGTACGCCGACCGAGGTGTCCACGACCGGGCCCTTGAAGCCGGCGGCCTGGATCGCCTTGGGCAGCCACGCCTTCTCCATGTCGACGCCGTTCTCCACGACCAGCTTGGCGCCGCGGATCGCGTTCAGGTCCGCGGGGGTCGCCTCGTACTCGTGGGCACTCGCGTTGGCCTTGATCAACTGGGTCACCTCGACCCGGTCGCCGCCGATGTTGCGCACGAAGTCGGCGACCTGCGTCGTGGTCGCCACCACCTTGATCCGGGGTCCGGAACCGGCGGCCGGCGAGCCGGCGGCCGCGGCCGGACCGGCGGCCCCGACCTGGTTCCCGTTCTTCCCGTCCTTGTCGTCCTTGTCGTCGGAACCGCACGCGGCGAGGGTTCCGGCGGTCAGGGCCGTTGCGGCGAAGGCGAAGACCGCGCGGGTGGATATACGCATGAGAGCTCTTTCCGGGCAGGGGTGTGTCGACGCGTCGATCGGCGGGCCGACTCGACCATTCGATAATGAAAACCATAATCAGTTACGGGATGGGGTGTCCACACCGGGTCCGCGCCCGGGCCGATGGTCTGCCGCCCGTGCCGAGAACGCCGGTGTCCCCCGGCATGGCCATGCCGGGGGACACCGATGCGGGGCGCGGACGCGTACGGCTATTGCCTGGACGCCGGGGATTCCGCGTCCGGGCTGTGCTCCGGCACGGCCTCCCGATCGGCGGCGGCGCGATCGGTGCCGGGGGGATCGCAGGCGGCGGGTCCGGCGGCACCCCGGCTCGAAGCGGCGGCGGGCGGTGGGGTGTCCGTGCCGGCCGCACCGGCGGCGGAGCGGGCGGCTTCGGCGCGCACGAGGGCGCTCAGGAGCAGGTAGGCATCAATGGGCATGGTGGGATCTCCCGGGTTCGCGAGGCTGAGGAATCGAACGCGGCACGCCGGACACGCCACTCGCCCGATTCGGCGGCGGCGCGGCGGCGGTGACCTCTCAGCAGCGCAGGACGACGGTCCGCGAAGGGGTTCGCCCGAGGGTGTTCGTGGCCGTGCGGGCGCAGCCCTCGCCGATCTCGGCCGGGTCGGCGATTCGGGATCCGAGGACGTCGGTGAGGGCGGGAGCCGAGGCGGCCGGAACGTGGTGGCGCGGCCGGGCCGTGGCCGGCGTACACGCGCCGCCGACCGCCGGACCGTGCCGACCGCCGGTGTCGCCCGCCGGCGCGGCATCGCGCGCCGAGTGCCCGTCGTGCTCGTCGGGCGCGCCACCGGACGCGGCGGCGGGCACGTCGCCGACAAGGGAGAAGGCGATGCGATCGGCGGTCTCGACCGAGCATCGATCCGGGATCGGCGCGGCGCGGGGTCCGACGCCGGGGACATGGGTGGCGTGCAGCAGGGCCATCAGGGCGATCAACACGATCACGCGGAACACGCCGTGCCGGGCGGGGGCACCCCCGGCCGCGACCTGCGCCATCCTGACCTCCCTCGGAACCGCTCTCCGAGAGAACCTCCGAATCCGGCCGGCGGCACGGCGACGAGGCCGAGAACTCCGCGATTTCACCCGATCCGGCGAATCCGCGTCGGCCGCGGGGCGGATGGTCCGCATGGACCATTCATCCGCTTGGCCGATAACGTCCGCACATGGACGACACCGCCGCACCCCACAGACCCGCGCTGCGCAAGGATGCCGCGCGCAATCGGCGCCGAATCATGGACGCCGCACGGGAGCTGGTGCGCGGCGGCAGGCCGCCGCAACTGAACGCGGTCGCGCTGGCCGCCGACGTCGGGGTCGGCACCGTGTACCGACACTTCCCCACGCCCGAGACCCTGCTCGAGGCGCTGGCCGCCGACCGGTTCGCCGAGTTGATCCAACAGGCCCATCGAGCCGCCGACCTGCCGGACGCGCGGCAGGCCCTGCGCGTCTTCCTCAAGGCCGTACTCACCGCGTGTGTCCAGGACGAGGCGTTCGCCGCGGCGGCCTTCGGCCCCGACGCGGCCACGCCGGAGACCGGGCAGCTCCGCGAGCACCTGCAGCGCGCGACCGCGGACCTGCTGGCACGCGCCGCCGCCGTCGAGACCCTGCGCCCGTCGCTGGGTCCGGGCGACCTCCTGCTGCTGTTGTGCGGACTCGGGTTCGCGGTACACCGCTCCCCCGACCGAACCGACCCCACCCTGCCCGACCGCTACCTCGACGCCCTGCTCGCGGGCACCCTCATCGCGACCGCGGAGACCACGTGTGATCCGCCGAGCTACGCGCGTCCGGCTGCCGAGACGGGGCCGGATCTCGCCGGGTGACACGCCTGTCGGCGCTGCCGGTTGCCGGGGTTGGGCGGGGGTGCGGGCTTACCGTGGCGGAGTGGACGAACGATATGCCCGGTATGCACCGGGTCGACGCGCGGTGTTGCTCGGAATCGCGGGAACGGCGATCGGCTGCTCTTCGTCCGGCGGACGGCGCGCGTCGCCGTCACCATCGCCCACCGGCGGACCGGCCTCCGCGAACGGGTCCGCCTCGTCGAGTGCCGCCGCGACCGCGACGGGTGCCGCGCCCGGACTTCCGGTGGTCACCGCGTGGGCTCCCAACCCGGGTGACGTGCAGCCGGAGGTGAAGCGACGCGCGGTCGACGCGGTGTCCGCGCTCGGCGCGTGGCCGCCGGGCGAACCGGGACTCGCCGCGGCCCGTGCGCGGCTCGCCGCGCTGGGGTTCGCCCCCGAACTCGCCGACCAGGCCGGACCACTGCTCGTGGACGCGCCCGAGGCAGTGCTCGAGGTGGTCGACGCGCAGTACGGCGGCATCCTGGACACCACCGCGAGCGTGCTCGTCGCCTGTCGTCGGTGGACACGCGCCGCCGACGGAGCGGTGAGGGCGGACGGGTCGACCGTGGACGTGCGACTGAGCCGGGCCACACCCCGGTGGACGGTCACCGCGCTGCATCCCTCGGATCCCGGACCGGCCGCCGCGACCGTTTCCGCACAGGCGACCCGCGTGCTCGCCGACTCGCGCATCGTCCTGCCGCCCGCCGCCGCCGACGACGTACGGGCCGGCACCGTGCACGCGTCGGTGCTCACCGCGTTGGAGACGTTGGCCGTCGACCACACCATCGACGTCACGGTACTGCGCTCGGGCCACCCGATCGACGTGTTCGGCACCACCCGCCCCAGCGACCACCCGAAGGGTCGCGCCGTCGACGTATGGGGCATCGACGGCCGCCCCGTCGTGGACCCGGCCACGCCCCGCGCGCTCGTCGAGAGCTTCATGCGGGCCGGCGCGGCGGCCGGCTCCTACAACGTGGGCGGCCCGTACGCACTCCCCGGCGCCACGTTCTTCACCGACCCGACCCACCACGACCACGTGCACCTGGGGTTCACCACCTGAACCTGCGCCGATCGCCCGGAGCCGGCGCACGCCAGGGGCGAAACGTCACGCGAGACGGCCGCCGCCCGGGTGGATCGGCTCGCGGCGGTCCGACTTCCTCGACACGGCCCGACGTGGTCCGACCGGCTCGAAAGGGCCCGCCCGGCTGAGTTCGATCCGCCGACCGGCCGGGCGCGGCGTATTATAGCCCTTGAACGGAATGCTGCCGGCGCCCCCGGGATCCCGAGCCGCGGCCGACACCTCGCGCTCGTGCGACAGGCGGCCCTTCGTGTCCTGGCGCGACCCAGGGTGACACGGAGGCCGGTCCCCGGTGCGTTCGGCGAAGCCGATCGTCGGGTGCGCGCACCCGCGGTCGGGTGGTGCGACGGAGGAGCCATGCTGAGCAGTGGCGAATCGACGATGGTGGAGCCGGAGGCGCTGCAGTGCGCCCTTTTCGGTGTGCGATTTCCGGCCCGGCCGGAAGCCCTGACGGCGGCGGCGACCGTCAACGGGGCGGAGGTCCGGGTCACCCGGGCCTTGGCGGCGTTGCCGGAGCGCCCGTACGAGGGGCCGAATCAGGTCTGCATGGCCCTGTGCGGGCGGCAGGCGGGAATGGACCGCGGCCTGTGACCGACCCAGCGCCGTACGACGAAGACGGCGACCACGACCGCACTCGCCCGCCACGGCGTTCTGCCGAGCGCTTGATCGAGCGACCGGGTGATCGAGCGCGCGATCGAGTGAGCGCACACCCGACGCCGTGGCGCGCACGGGTCGCTTCGGGCCCGGCGGACCGCCGACTTCAACGCCGTACCGTAGCGGGTGCCTCCACCTCCAGGTAGCGCCGACCGCCCTTGCCCCGATACTCCAGCACCACCCAGCCCAGTCCGCCCAACACGCGCGCACAGCCGCGCAGCGCCGATTCCGCCTCGTGGCCCGCGCCGCTTCCGCGCGGACCCGGCCACTCCACCCGGACCACCCTCGGATGCTCCGTCGCGGTGACGAGGTATCCGGTCGCCGCCCGCTCGCCGTGTTCGTCCACCGCCGACGGCGGCACCCCGGCGGCCTGCAACGCCAGTGCGATCGCGCGCACCATCCGGACCCGCTCCCACTCGGCGGGCACCGCGCGCGGATCCACGACCGACGTGTTCACCACCTCACGAATCCGCAACAGCGCCTCGAACGCGTCCCGAACCGCGCCGGCCCGCTCCTCGTGCGACGCGGCGGCTCCGCCGGGCCCGTCGGCCCCGGCCGGCCGTACCTCCGCCCCGGTCGCCGGCTCGAAGCCCCCGGTCGCACCCGCCTCGGCTCCCGTCACCGCTCCCCCATCCGCTTCACCCGCCACGTCCTACAGCCAACCCCGCTCGAACGCGTAGCCGGCCGCCGCGTGCCGGCTCGGCTCGCCGACCTTGATCATCGCCGAGGACGGGTGGTTGCGGACAGTACCGGCCGCCAGGTACACCCGGGCGGCGATCTCGCGCACGCTCAGCCCCTCGCGGGTGGCAAGCCCAACATCACGACGTGCAACAGCAGTTCCCTCACCGGAATGGGCATCCAGACGGCCGGCAAGGTCTTCTACGGCGGCCTGCTGCTCCGGACGAGTGGCACCGACTACCCGAAGGTACGGCGGCAGACCCTGCTCGCCGCCAAGGCCCTCGACCCCACATGCGCGCTGTTCAAGAAGACCGGGAACGCCTGGAACGCGGTCGCCGTGCCGTCGACGGCCGGCGACTCGAACTGCCCCTGACCCCATGCGCGGGCACCCCCGTGCCGCCTCGGCGGCCGGGTGGACGCCCGCGCGCTCGGCATGTCGGGTCGGGCGAATTTAGCCAGTATTTGCTGGCCTTCCCGGATCCCTTCGCTCGGGACCCCTGTCCGTGTGAGTGTTTCGCTCGCTCGGGCACGAACCCCGGCGTGCACGGTCGACCGCGGCGCTCACAAGGCGCGCGGACAAGCCGGATTCGTGGTCGAGGTCTGCCTTTCCACTCAAGGAGCCTCGATGAATCGAAGAATAACCACGGCCGGGACCGTCCTGGCCATGCTCACCGGTCTCACGGTGAGCGCGACGTCCCAGTCGGCCTCGGCCGACCCGGCGCCTCCCCCCGGCGCACAGTCCCTGGCGATCTCCGCCGCCGACCGAGCCGCGGCCAGCGGCCTCGACACCCTCGCCAAGGGTCCCGACGAGCAGTACGAACGGCAGTCGGTCACCCCGTGGGTCAACGACCTGTACTCGGTCGCCTACCAGCGCACCTACCGGGGCATTCCGGTGGTCGGCGGCGACGCGGTGGTGCTCGCCGACGGCCAGGGCCGGGTCCGCGCGACCCAGTCCGCCACCGACGCCCGCATCGCCGTGCAGATCCACCCCACGGTGGCGGCAGGCGCGGCCGAGGCCACGTCCAAGACCAAGCTCGCGTCCGTGGACAAGGTCGAATCGCACCGCCTGGTCGTCCGGGTCAAGGACGGGCAGAGCAATCTCGCCTGGGAAACCGTCCTGATCGGTCGTACCGCG
>NZ_JBIWJT010000040.1:0-83461 GCF_044765325.1 Embleya sp. NPDC127516
CGGAAGACCGGCTTGAGCCCGGAGATGCCCTCCAGCGTGGTGCCCGCGCGCGGGCCGTCGTCCTTGGCCACCACGGTGCCGTCGGCGAGCGTGACCGGGGTGATGTCCTTGGCCCAGAAGCCGTCGGCGATCGCCTGCTCGGTGCGGTTCTGCGAGCGCACCGCGAACTCGTCCTGCTCGGCCCGGGAGATGCCCTTGTGCTGGGCCAGGTTCTCGGCGGTGAAGCCCATCCCGATGTACACGTCCGGGAGCAGGCCCTGCTCGCGCGGGTCGGCCCAGGTCGAGCCCTTCTCCACGGCCTCGGTGGTGCGGGTCGCGGCCCCGGCGAAGAGCGGGTTCCTGGTGTCCGGGATCGAGTCGCTGCTGCCCTTGCCCCGGGTGCTGGTGACCATCTCGACGCCGGCCGAGATGTACGCGTCGCCCTCGCCCGCGCGGATCGCGTGCATCGCCATCCGGGTGGTCTGCAGCGACGAGGAGCAGTAGCGGGTGATGGTGGTTCCGGGCAGGTGGTCGTAGCCGAGCATGACCGCGACGTTGCGACCCATGTTGAAGCCCTGCTCGCCACCGGGCAGGCCGCAGCCCAGCATCAGGTCGTCGATGTCCTTGGGGTCCAGCGCCGGGACCTTGTCCAGGGCGGCGCGGACCATGAGCGCGGTCAGGTCGTCCGACCGCAGGTCCTTCAGGGAACCCTTGAAGGCGCGACCGATGGGGGAGCGGGCGGTGGCGACGATGACTGCTTCGGGCATCGGGACTCCTTGGTGGTCTTCGCGGCCGTCGGTACGAGGACCCGGCAGGGACTCTCGTCGTCACGGAAGCGCAACTGACGCTTGAAGTTACTGCCTGGTAGCCAAAAGTGGGAGGGGCGGATCGTGCGACCTGCCCCACGCCATAACTGACGACCAGTCAGATTTCTTCGGTCAGATTACCCCGGGCATCCTCGAAGGGGGTCGGCGCAGTCGGTGCGATTTCGGAATCGCCCTCGGCGGCGGCCTCGGGCTCGGCCTCCGGGTCCACCGTCGCGGGGGTGGGGATCTGCCGGCGACGCCGATGCCGCAGCAGCGCCCACCGGCCGCGCGGGCCGCGTTCGCGACCGCCGACGTCGGTGCCGGTCACCTCGGTGCCGCCCTCGGCGGCGGCCTCGATCGCGGCCTGCGCGATCGGCAGCACACCCTCGCCGCGGAAGCTGTCCGGGCTCACCTCGTCCAGCGGCCACAGGTCCAACGCGGCGCACAACGAGGGCAACGAAGCCATCGCGGCGGTCGCGTAACCCTCCACCGAGGGATGGAAGCGGTCCGGGCCGAACATCACCTTGGGCCGGGCCAGGAACTCGGGACCCAGCAGCGAGCCGAGCGAGACGGTACGCCCGCCCGCCTCGACCACGGCGATGGTCTGCGCGGCGGCCAGATTGCGGCTCCACTGCCGGGCCAGATAGCGCAGCGGCTGCGCGATCGGCTCGATCGTGCCCAGGTCGGGACACGTGGCCACGACCACCTCGACGCCGGAGGCGATCAGCCGACGGGTGGCCTGTTCCAGGTGGCGCACCGACTCCGCCGGGCGCATCCGATGGGTGACGTCGTTCGCGCCGATCATGATCATCGCGACGTCGAGCTCGTGCCGGAGCGCGAGGGTGACCTGACGCTCCAGATCAGAGGACTGGGCGCCGGACAGCGCGACGTTGACCAGCCGTACCGGCACTTCGGCAACCGCCGCCAGGCCGGAGGCGAGCAATGCGCCGGGGGTCTGCATCGGGTTCTCGACGCCGAGACCGGCGGCGGTGGAGTCGCCGATCACCGCGAACGTGATCGGTTCGCCCGGGAGATCGCCGTACATCCCGTCGGCGGTCGGCGGTTCGCCGTCGGGTTCGCCCACGGTGCGGCGGGCCATCTTCGCCTCGGTGTACAGCACCGCGAACATCGCCCCGGTCAGCACGCCCACACCGCCACCGCCGAAGGCCGCCGCGGCGGCCACTCGGCGGGCCATGCGCGTACGCATCATCGTCGGACCCCGTGACCGGCCGTCGTGTACAAGACCTCGGGCTCCTCCCCGTCGCGCACTCCAAGCCGACCCTAACCGACCGTCAGGTGTGTGGACGGCCGGCAGGGGGCGCGGTGGGGCGCGCGGCGTGGGCGCGGGCCGTGTGCGCTGTGTCGCGTCCGGCGCGATGGCGGCGACTAGGCTGGGAGAAGTTAGCGCAATGTGAGGATTTTGGGCCATCCGGCCCCGGCTGATGCGCACTCATGGCGGAGGTTCCGTGCGGTACCACGAATCCATGCTCGACCTGATCGGGGACACCCCCCTCGTCAAGCTCAACTCCGTTACCTCGGGGCTGTCGGCGACGGTGCTGGCGAAGGTCGAGTACTTCAACCCCGGTGGTTCGGTCAAGGACCGGATCGCCGTGCGGATGATCGACGCGGCCGAACAGTCGGGCGCGCTGCGTCCCGGCGGCACGATCGTCGAACCCACCTCCGGCAACACCGGGGTCGGGCTGGCGATGGTCGCGCAGCGGCGCGGATACAAGTGCGTGTTCGTCTGCCCGGACAAGGTCAGCATGGACAAGATCAACGTCATGCGCGCCTACGGGGCCGAGGTGGTGGTCTGCCCGACGGCGGTCGACCCCGAGCACCCCGACTCCTACTACAACGTCTCGGACCGACTGGTGCGCGAGACGCCCGGCGCGTGGAAGCCCGACCAGTACTCCAACCCGCAGAACCCGGAGTCGCACTACCTCTCCACGGGTCCCGAACTGTGGGAACAGACCGACGGTCGGATCACCTGCTTCGTGGCCGGCGTCGGCACCGGCGGCACCATCTCGGGGACCGGGCGCTTCCTCAAGGAGGTCTCGAACGGCGGCGTGCGGGTGGTCGGCGCCGACCCGGAGGGCTCGGTGTACTCGGGCGGCTCCGGCCGGCCGTACCTGGTCGAGGGCGTCGGTGAGGACTTCTGGCCGACCGCGTACGACAGCGCGGTGCCGGACGAGATCATCGCGGTGTCCGACCGGGACTCGTTCCTGATGACGCGTCGGCTCGCCCGCGAGGAGGGCCTGCTGGTCGGCGGCTCGTGCGGGATGGCGGTGGTCGCGGCGCTGCGCGCGGCCGAGCGGCTCGGGCCGGACGACGTGGTCGTGGTGCTGCTGCCGGACTCCGGGCGCGGCTACCTCAGCAAGATCTTCAACGACGAGTGGATGGCCGACTACGGCTTCCTGGACGCGGACCCCAACGAGGCCACCGTGGCCGACATCCTGGCCCGCAAGCAGGGCGACCTGCCCGCGTTGGTGCACGTGCATCCGGAGGAAAGCGTCGGCGACTCGATCGCGATCCTGCGCGAGTTCGGGGTCAGCCAGATGCCGGTGGTCAAGCCGGGCGCCGGTCACCCGGACGTGATGGCCGCCGAGGTGGTCGGCTCGATCGCCGAGCGCGACCTGCTGGACGCGCTGGTGTCCGGCCGGGCCGCCACGGGCGACCCGCTGGAGAAGTTCATGTCGGCGCCGCTGCCGGTGGTCGGCTCCGGCGAGCCGATCGCGCGGCTCGCACGGGTGCTGGAGCAGGCCGACGCGGCGCTGGTGCTGGTGCACGGCAAGCCGCAGGGTGTGGTCACCCGGCAGGACCTGCTCGGCCACCTGGCGGGCTAGTCCCGCTCACGGCGCAGGCCGCCGTGTTTCGCCACCGGGGCGGCGACGTCATCGGATCGGTTCGCTCCGGACACGCACACGTAGTCGATGTGTAACACCGCCTCGACACCGTGGGGTTCGACGGGGAACGGACCACGAGGGGACCGCTCCGGTGGCGAGAGGCGGTAGGGACATGACGGCGATTTCGGTGCGGGGTCGGGCCCGGCTCACCACGGTGAGCGAGGTCGGCGCGGGCGAGTGGCCGTCGCACGTACGGTTGCGGCAGGCCCGTGCGGAGGACGCCGCGCAGGTGCGCGCGATGCACGAGCGCTGCTCCCCGGAGACCCGTCGATTGCGCTACTTCACGTCGGCGCCCCGGTTGCCGGAGAGCGCGCTGGGTCGGCTGCTGGTGCCGGAGCACGGGGTGAGTCTGGTGGCGGTCGCGCCCGACGGTTCGATCGGGGCGTTGGCCACCCTCTTCCACCCGGCGCACGAGCCGGTGGCCGAAGTGGCGTTGCTGGTCGAGGACGGGTGGCAGCGGCACGGGCTCGGTACCGCGCTGTTGTGCTCGCTGGTCGAGCACGCGGCCGTGCGTGGGGTGCGCGAGGTGCGCGCGCACGTGTTGCCGTGGAATCGGCGGATGCTCGCCCTGTTCGATCGGGCCGGGCTGGTCAGCCGGCGCGGCTACGAGGACGGTGTGGTGCTCGTGGCGGCCGACGTGCCGCCGGGGGTGCTCGCTTCGGACCGCTGCGCCTGACGCGATCGGCGAGCGGTGGGATTTCCGCCGCTTTGCCTGATTCGGGGCTTGGTGGGCCGGAGAAAATTGCCTCTCAGGCAAGTTAATTGCCTCATTGGTCAGCGCCTGCCTAGCCTCGAAGCATGGTCGCCACCCCAAGCTACGACATGGACGAGCCGGACCCGGCATCCGCCGAGGCGGTACCGACCGGCCTCGGTGAGCGGTTGCGCGCGGCCCGTCGGGCGAACGGCTTCAAGCTCGACGAGGCCGCGCGGCTGACCAGGCTCTCCGTCGCCTATCTCTCCCGGCTCGAACACGAGCGCCGACAGCCGTCGCTGCCCGCTTTGTTGACCCTGGCCCGGGCCTACAACACCACGGTCTCCGAACTGCTCGGCGAGGACAGCGCCTCGGCCGAGCCGGTGGTCCGGGCCCGCGCGGCCGAACCGGTCGAGGCGCACGGCTGGACCTATTGGCGCGTGGGCAGCCCGCGGCGCGGCATGCAGGCACTGCGGGTGCGGGTGCCGGCGGGGCGCGCGGACGGGCCGGCGCGGGTGCATCCGGGCGAGGAATGGCTGTACGTGCTCAGCGGCCAGCTCCGGTTGACCCTGGACGGGGCCACCCACCTGCTCGCGCCCGGCGATGTGGCGCACTTCGATTCCGGGCTCGCGCATCGGATGGAGTCGGCCGACGCGTATCTGTCGGTCGAGTTCCTGATGGTCCACGCGGCGCCCGCGTTGGTGGCGTTCTCGCCGTGTCTGCCGGCGCATGTGTGAGCGGCGCGCGTGGGTGCGTGGCGCGCGTGTCCGAGTACTTGACGATGTGCGACCGCTGTCCGAGCTCGATGACCGAGCGCGCCCATGTCCGAGGAGTTCGTGATGGAGAGTGAGAAGAGCCGGGCGGCCGGGATGTGGATCCGGATCGCGATCTACATCCTGGGATTCTCCGTGGTGTTCGGTGCGCTGATGTTCACCGCGGTGACCTACGGCCACCGCTGAGTGTGCGGCGCGTCCTCGCGCCGACGGCCGGGCGCGGGCCCGTAGGCTCGCGCTCATGGACAACGCGACTTCCTCCGACTCCACGACCCGCTACATCCGGCTCAACCTCGAAATCGTGCTTGAGGTCACCGACGCCGACGCGCTGCGTGCCGCGGCGCTGGACAGCGTCAAGGCGGACGAGGAGCTGTCGCCCGGCGACCGGGCCGACGCGACCGCCGCGATCGAGAGCGACCTGGCCGAGTCCGTCTCGTACCTGATCGACCCGTTCAGCCTCGTCGAGGACATCGCCGGTACCGAACTGAGCGAGGCCGGCTGGCAGTCCGAGGGTGCCGAGTACCTGCCCGAGGACGACGACGAGGACGACGAGGACGCCTGACGTCCCATCGACTCGGGGCCTCGCCGCCGCCCGGGCGCGGCCACGATGCCCGCAGACCGTACGCAGATCCGATCGTCCCCCCGCGCCCCGCGAAGCGTCCGCTCCGCGGGGCGCCGACCGTTGCGGTGGTGCGGTGGTGCGCCCGCGCCCGGCGCCGGCGTACGGCGGAGGCATTCGTCCACGTAGGGGTGAATCGGCGGCCAACCGGACGGCGGGGCGTTGCCCATCGTCGCGGCCTTCGTTGTCCCACGTGCCGCATCCGTTCGTGCGGCACTGTGACATGGAGGAAGTATGAACACGGTCAAGAAGGCGGCCTTCATCACCGTCGCCGCCGGCGGCATTCTCGCCGCGGGTATGGGTGCGGCCCACGCCGGCTCCGAGGCGGATGGTGCTGCGGTCGGCTCGCCGGGTGTCGCGTCGGGCAACAACATCCAGGTGCCGGTGCACGTTCCGGTCAACCTGTGTGGCAACAGTGTCAACCTGGTCGGCGTGCTGAACCCGGCGTTCGGGAACGTTTGCATCAACCACGGCTGAACATTCGCACCTTCGGTGGGCGCTGTACGGGGCAACCGGTCCCGGGACGGCGCCCTCTGGCTTTTGGGTTGGCCTCAAGCGCCGGCCGGGCTGTTTGGCCTCAAGCGCCGGCCGGGCTGGTTCGCCTCAAGTGCCGGCGGGGCTGGTTCGCCTCAAGCGCCGGTGGGGCTGGTTCGCCTCAAGCGCCGGCCGGGCTGGTTCGCCTCAAGTGCCGGCGGGGCTGGTTCGCCTCAAGCGCCGGCGGGGCTGATTGGCCTCAAGTGCCGGCGGGGCTGGTTCGCCTCAAGCGCCGGCGGGGCTGATTGGCCTCAAGCGCCGGCCGGGCTGGTTCGCCTCAAGCGCCGGCTGGGCTGATTGGCCTCAAGTGCCGGCCGGGCCGGTGGGGCCCGGCCGGTGGTGAGGGTGGGTTTGGGGTCAGGCGTGGGTGCCGCCGTCGATGCGGAGGGACGTGCCGGTGACGAATTTGCCGTCGTCGGAGGCCAGGGCGGCGATCATGCCGGCTATGACGTCGGGGGAGGCCATGCCTTCGCCGATGATGGGCATCAGTTTGGCGAAGAGTTCCCAGTCGGCGTCGTCGGGGACCTGGTTCGGGGTGTCGTCGACTATGCCGCTGGAGATGCTGCCGGGGGCGACGTTGACCGCGCGCAGGCCCTGACGGCTGTATTCGAGGGCGATCGCGTGGGTGAAGGCGTCGATCGCGCCTTTGCTGGCCGCGTACGCCGCCATGTAGGGATGGGCGAAGCTCGCCGAGGTCGAGCTGAAGTTGATGATCACGCCGTTTCCGGTTTCCAGGAGCGGGGGCAGTGCGGCGCGGGTCATCAGGAAGGTGCCCGTCAGGTTGACGGTGATGATCCGGTTCCACTTTTCGAGGGGGAACGTGTGGGTGTGTCCCGCGCGCAGGATCCCCGCCGCGTTCACCAGCACGTCCAGGCCGCCCAGGCGCTCGACGATCTCGGCTACTCCGGCGCCGACCGCGTCCTCGTCCGACACGTCCAGCACGCTCGTGCTCAGCCGGGCCTCCAGGCCCTTCTCCGCCGCCATCGCGCGGGTCTTCTCCAGCCCGTCGGCGTTGACGTCCGCCGCGTGTACCGTGCCCGCCTCGCTCAGCAGCCGCAGCACCGTGGCCTGGCCGATGCCCGAGCCGCCACCGGTGACGATGATGCGCCGATCCTGGAACCGCTCCACAGTGTTTCCTCCTTGGACGGGGTGTACGGGTCCCATCACAAGCTGTTCGTACAGCGGGATCAAGCCTCCTGAACGGTTGGCGGTACGTGAAATGAGACATGTTCCACCGCAGCCGTGCGGCCGATCGGATTAATTCGTCCGGATTGCGTGACGAACCGATCGGGAAGGGGTCAGACCTCATGTGAAGGGGAGCCCCCACCCCTCACGAAGCGGCGAAAGACGAGGTTCCAGTCATGGCAGACTCACCCGCCCGCACACCGGAGAAGACCCAGGCCCGCCCGGAGCGGTCACAGACCGGCTCCGGACACCTGACCGAGGTGACCGCGCTGGCCACGGATCGGGGTCGGACCTCGATCGCGGACGGGGTGGTGGCCAAGGTCGCCGGCTTGGCGGCGCGCGAGATCCCGGGGGTGTACGCGCTCGGCAGCGGCGTCTCGCGGGCGTTCGCCGCGATGCGCAAGGCGGTACCCGGCGGTCGTCCCGACGTCGCGCGCGGGGTCAGTGTGGAGGTCGGCGAGAAGCAGTGCGCGGTCGACCTGAGCCTGATCGTCGAGTACGGCGCGCCGATCGCCGAGGTCGCGGCGGCGGTGCGCGAGCACGTGATCGAGTCGATCGAGCGGATGACCGGCCTCGAAGTGGTCGAGGTGGACATCTCCGTGGACGACATCCACATCGAGCAGGACGACGACGACACGTCCTCGCGCAACCTGGCCTGAGTCCCGGGCGCGCGGCCCTTGGGCCGTGTCGCCCCGACGCACAGGGAAAGGGCGGGCCCGGATCGCACCGGGCCCGCCCTTTCCCCGTGTTCGCGTCGCGCGGTCAGCGCCGCCGGCCGCGCATGCCCAGCCCGACCGCGCCCACCACGATCGCCACGATCGAGGCCGCGAGCACCGACCACGCCATCGTGGTCAGCGAGTCGGTGAACACGGTGTAGATCGCCTCGATGCCGTCCCGGTTCAAGGTGTTCCGGGTGGCCAGCTCGTCCGCGACCGGACTGCTCGCGGCGGAGACCAGGATCAACAGCAGGCCGCTGGTGACCAACAGGCCGACGCCGGTCATCACCAGCGCGCGGAACCGGTTCACCGCGACCACCAGGCCGACCACCAGCAGTACCAGGGCCAGGATCGGCAGCCACTTGCCCGCGTCGTCCACGGCCTGGAGCGCGTCCCGGCTCTGCTCGGCCTCGGACGCGTGCGGCAGTTCGGCCAGGTCGATCGGGATGGTGGTCGGCAGACCAGCCTTCGACACCGGGATGCCGGACTTGTTGAGCTGCGCGACGATCGCGTCGAGCGGGCTCTTGAGGTTGACCACGACCTTGTCGCCGTCGGAGGTGACGTTCTTGCTGTCCCGGCCCAGCAGGGAGGACATCACGACGTCGTGCGCGGTGGCGATGCCGTCCTTCCAGATCGCCTTGAACGCGGGCTTGCCGATCTCCTCGGTCACCGCGGTTTGCACCACACCGCGCGGAACCTGGCTGCGCACGTTCGACGGGAGCTGCTTCATCACCTCGTCGGTCATCAGCCGGGCGACCTCGGTGCGGATCGCCGACTCGTCGATCAGCGCCACCGCGTTGTCGGTGAACCCCTGCTCGGAGACCACCTCCCAGCGCAGCCACAGCGCGGACAGCGCCGGGATCGTCAGCAGCACCGCCAGCACCAGGCTGAGCCCGGCGACGGTGCCGCGCAGCGCGCCGTACGCGGGCCGCGAGGGCTGCCGGGACGGCGGGCCGTGGGGGCCGCCACCGCCGCCGGGTCCACCGGGTTGGTACGGACCGCCCGGATCGTACGGCGGCGGTGGGGCGGGCGTGGCCGCGTAGGGCGGGGGCGGGGGCGGGTAGCCGCCACCCTGGCCCGGATACGAGCCCGGGGACGAGTGCATCGCGCTTCCTCCGTCGTCGTGGTCGGACCGCCGTGGAATCGGCCCGGCTTTCGAGAATCTCACCCACGCGCCGCTGCCACTGCCACCCGCCCGGTGTTGTGCCTGTTCGGTGACACGGGCGGGCGGCGGCACGGGAGTGTTCGACGACGCGGGAGCGTCCCGGTGCGACGGTCCGGGTCGGTACCGGCGATCCGCGCACCCGGGCATAACCTGCTCGGATGGACACTGTGGACAACGCGCCGCAAGCGGGCCGCCGGCGACCCCGGGTAGGCCATATCCAGTACCTCAACTGCCTGCCCATCTACTGGGGTCTGGCCCGTACGGGCTCGTTGGTGGACTTGGACCTCACCAAGGACACCCCGGACAACCTCAACGACGCCCTCGTGCGCGGCGACCTCGACATCGCTCCGATCAGCGTGGTCGAGTTCCTGCGCCACGCGGACGACCTGGTGGTGCTCCCGGACATCGCGGTGGCCGCCGACGGACCGGTGATGTCGGTCATGCTGGTCAGCCAGGTGCCGGTGGAGCAGTTGGACGGGGCGCGGGTCGCGCTCGGTTCGCAGAGCCGGACCGGGGTCCGGCTGGCCCGGCTGCTGCTGGAGGAGAAGTACGGCGTACGGCCGAAGTTCTTCACCTCGGCGCCCGACCTCGGCCTGATGATGCAGGAGGCGGACGCCGCGGTGGTGATCGGCGACGTCGCGCTGCGCGCGACGCTGTACGACGCGCCGCGACTGGGCCTGCTGGTCTACGACCTCGCGTACGAGTGGAAGGAATGGACCGGACTGCCGTTCGTGTTCGCGGTGTGGGCCGCCCGCCGGGAGTTCCTCGCCGCGCATCCGGCCGAGGTGCACGCGGTGCACCGCGCCTTCCTGGAGTCCCGCGACCTGTGCATGCAGGAGGTGGACAAGGTCTGCGAGCACGTGGCCCGGTGGGAGGCGTTCGACGCGGCCACCCTGGAGCGCTATTACACCGAGGCGCTGGACTACTCGCTCGGCGAGCGCCACCTGGCGGGGATGGCCGAGTTCGCCCGCCGAACCGCGCACGACACCGGGTATCCGGCCGATGTGCGGGTGACCCTGCTCGACGCCCCGCCGACGCCGTGAGCGGGCCGGATAGGCTCGTTCACGAGCTTTTGTTCCACTGGCATTCGTTCCACTCGTATTCGTTCCATGCGGAGGCTTCCCCGTGAGCAGCGATCTCCAGCCGGTCCTGGACCGGGCCGCCACCGGTGGGCGGATCACGCCCGACGAGGCACTCGCCCTGTACGTCCACGCGCCGCTGCACGCGCTCGGCCGGGCAGCCGACGCCGCGCGGCGCCTGCGCTACGCGGACACCGTCGACATCGCGACGTACATCATCGAGCGCAACATCAACTACACGAACGTGTGCGTCACCGCGTGCAAGTTCTGCGCGTTCTACGCCCCGCCCAAGAGCGAGAAGGGCTGGGTCCGCGAGATCGACGACATCCTGCGCCGGTGCGCGGAGACGGTCGAACTCGGCGGCACCCAGATCATGTTCCAGGGCGGGCACCACCCGGACTTCGGCGTCGAGTACTACGAGCGCTCGTTCGCCGCGATCAAGGCCGAGTTCCCGCAACTGGTGATCCACTCGCTCGGCGCGTCCGAGGTCGCGCACATGGCCAAGGTCTCCGGGGTGGGCATCGAGGAGGCCATCACCCGGATCCACGCCGCGGGCCTGGACTCGTTCGCGGGCGCCGGCGCGGAACTGCTCCCGGAGCGACCGCGCAAGGCGATCGCGCCGCTCAAGGAGTCCGGCGAGCGCTGGCTGGAGATCATGGAGACCGCGCACGGTCTGGGCGTGGAGTCGACCTCGACGATGCTGATGGGCACCGGCGAGACCAACGCCGAGCGGATCGAGCACCTGCGGATGATCCGCGACGTGCAGGACCGCACAGGCGGCTTCCGGGCCTTCATCCCGTACACCTACCAGCCGGAGAACAACCACCTGAAGGGGCAGACGCAGGCCACCCTGCTCGAATACCTGCGCCTGATCGCGGTCGCCCGGCTGTTCCTGCACAACGTCGCGCACATCCAGGGCTCGTGGTTGACCACGGGCAAGGAGGCCGGCCAGCTCACCCTGCACTACGGCGCGGACGATCTGGGCTCGGTGATGCTGGAGGAGAACGTGGTCTCCTCCGCCGGCGCCAAGCACCGCTCCAACCGGATGGAGCTGCTGCACCTGATCCGCGCCGCCGGCCGGATCCCCGCCCAGCGCGACACCACCTACAACCACCTGATCGTGCACGACGACCCGGCGAACGACCCGGTCGACGACAAGGTCGTCTCGCACTTCTCCTCCACCGCCCTCGACGGCGGCACCGCCCGCCCCCTGCTCAAGGTCGTCGACGCGCGCTGAAAGCGGCTTGCGATGATGGGCGCATGTCGTTGACCTTGCATGTCGCGCCCGTTGTCCTGTCGATGGTCGACGCGGAGCCCATCCGCGACGGGGCCGTGCTCGTGGAGGACGGCCGGATCGTCGCGGTGGGCTCACGGGGGGAGTTGGCGTCGGCGGGGGCGCGCGAGCGGGTCTGGCGGGGGGTGCTCACGCCGGGGCTGGTGAACGCGCACGCGCATCTGCAGTACACCGACTTCGGGGATCTGGCGTTGTCCGGGCTGGCGTTTCCGGAGTGGATTCGCACGCTGACCGCGCGGCGGGCCGACTTCTCCGAGGTGATGTGGCAGGAGAGCGCGCGGCGCGGGGTGCATCACATGCTGCGGTCGGGGACGACGGCGGCGGCGGACGTGGTCACCGATCCCTGTGTGTTGGTGCCGGTGGGGCGGTCGGGGCTGCGCGGGATCAGCTACGTCGAGGTGATCGCGGACGACGCGATGTGGACGGGCGGGCGGCGCGCGGCCTTCCTGGAGACGTTGGACGGGGCGAGTGGCGGGCGCGCGTTGGGGGTCTCGCCGCACACGCCGTTCACGGTCGGTACGTCGGTGTTCAAGGAGTGTGTGGCGATCGCGCGCGAGCGCGGTCTGCGACTGCACCCGCACCTGGCGGAGACCGCGCACGAGGCGGAGTTCATCCGACACGGCACCGGCCGGTTCGCGGACATGAACCGGGCGATCGGGATGGCCCTGGAGCTGCTCGACGGCGGCAGCGGCGCCGGCCCGGCGGCCTACCTCGACGGGTTCGCCGGCCTGGGCGCGGACGTACACGTCGCGCACGGGGTGCACCTGGCCGGCGAGGATCGTGCGCTGCTGCGCGCACAGGGCACCGCCGTCGCGCTGTGCGTGCGCTCCAACGCGATCCTGGCGGCGGGTGAGCCGCCGGTCGCCGACTACCTGGCCGAGGGTGCGCCGATCGCGCTGGGCACCGACTCGCTCGCCTCCTCGCCGTCCCTGGACCTGTGGGAAGAAGCGGCGGCGGTCCGGGAACTGGCGGTCCGTCAGGGATATCGCGCGGACGACCTGGACCGGCGCCTGGTCGAGGCGGTCACGATCGGCGGTGCGACGGCGATGGGTGGGCTGGCCGGCGCGGGCACGCTGCGCCCGGGCGGACTCGCCGACCTCGCGGTGTTCGACGTGCCGACGGAGGGTGATCCGTACGCCGCGCTGGTCACGCACGGGACGGGGTCGTGTGTGGCCACGGTGCTCGGCGGGCGGCTGGTGCATCGGCGCTGAGCGGGCCGGGCGGACGTTCGGTCGGCGGAGGTCGCACGATCGTTTCGGCATGGTCGCGCATACGCCCACGGACCCGGGGCAGGCGCTCGGTCAGAACGACACGGTATTCGCAAAGGCCACTTACCGACCCGGGCCCTGTCCGTCCGGGATGAGGAGGCACATCATGTCCGTCGGTACCCGCATTCGTTCCATCGTTCGCGCCGTCACCCCGAGCCGCAGGGGTCGACGCACCGGCGGCGGCCGTGGCGTCGGCATCGGCGCCCGGATCGGCCGCGTCGGTGGCGGCGTCGGGGCGAACCGGCGCGGCGTCGGCGGTGGCGTCGGCCGTCGGTGACGCAGACGCAGGACACGATCGATTCCGGGCGGGTCGCGTATCGCACGCGGCCCGCCCGGTGCGTTGTCCGCCCCACGGCACAAGGGCCCGGTCCGGCGCGAGATGATGGCCGGGTGACTCGAGCATCCCTGGACAAGCAACCGCGTGAAGTCGCGTCGATGTTCGACGCGGTCGCGGCGCGCTACGACCTGACCAACACCGTGTTGTCCATGGGCCAGGACCGGTCCTGGCGCAAGGCCGTGGCCCGGGCCGTGGACGCCCGGCCGGGCGAGCGCGTGCTCGACCTCGCGGCCGGCACCGGTACCTCTTCGCTGCCCTTCCGGGACGCGGGCGCGGACGTGGTGCCGTGCGACTTCTCGGTGGGCATGCTGCGCGAGGGCAAGCGCAAGCACCCCGAACTACCCTTCACCGCGGGCGACGCGACCAGGCTCCCGTTCAAGGACGCCACGTTCGACGCGGTGACCATCTCGTTCGGCCTGCGCAACGTCGAGGACACCCAGGGCGCGCTGCGCGAGATGTTGCGGGTGACCCGGCCGGGCGGCCGACTGGTGGTCTGCGAGTTCAGCCGGCCCACGTGGCGTCCGTTCGAGACGGTGTACGTGGAGTACCTGATGCGCGCGCTGCCGCCGGTGGCCACCGCGGTCAGCAGCAACCCGGACGCGTACGTGTACCTGGCCGAGTCGATCCGCGCGTGGCCCGACCAGGCCGGCCTCGCGGCGCTGATCGGCGGGGCCGGGTGGGTGAACCCGGCCTGGCGCAACCTCACCGGCGGTGTGGTCGCGCTGCATCGGGGCTTCCGGCCGTCCGCGTGACCCACGGGTCGGTCCCGCGCCCGCGCGGGTGAGCGCGGGCCGGCGTGGCATCCCGCGGGGTGGACCACAGGCCGGTCCCGTGCCCGGCGAGTGGCCACAGGCCGGCCCGCCGCCCGCTCCTCATAGACTTGTCCGGCCGGAACCGTCCCGGTTTCGGTACTGCCGCAGAGACTTCCAGGGGAGTCGTCCGTGACCGACGCAGCGCCCGTCACAACCACCAAGCGCGCCGACTCGACGCATGAGGCCGACGTCATCGTGGTCGGGGCCGGTCCGGCCGGATCGACCACGGCGTACCACCTGGCCAAGTCCGGCGTCAGCGTGATCCTGCTGGAGAAGACCGAGTTCCCCCGGGAGAAGGTCTGCGGCGACGGGCTCACCCCGCGCGCGACCAAGCAGCTCATCGCGATGGGTGTGGACACCTCGGTCGAGGCCGGTTGGCTGCCGAACAAGGGTCTGCGGATCCTCGGCGGCGGCATGCGCCTGGAACTGGACTGGCCGGATCTGGCCAGCTATCCCGCGCACGGTCTGGTCCGCAAGCGGGCCGACTTCGACGAGATCCTGGCCCGCCAGGCGGCGTCCGCCGGCGCCAAGCTGTACGAGCGCGCGAACGTCACCGGCCCGATCCTGGACGATCGCACCGGCCGCATCGTGGGCGTCAACGTGCGGATGAACGGCTCGAAGGAGGAGACCGTCTTCCGCGCGCCGATCGTGGTCGCCGCCGACGGCAACTCGACCCGGCTCTCCCTCGCGATGGGCCTGCACCGCCGCGAGGACCGACCGATGGGTGTCGCGGTGCGCACCTACTTCAAGTCCCCGCGCAGCGACGACGACTACCTCGAATCGTGGTTGGAGCTGTGGGACCGCCGCGACGGTCAGGAGAAGCTGCTGCCCGGCTACGGCTGGGTGTTCGGCATGGGTGACGGCACCTCGAACGTGGGCCTGGGCCTGCTGAACACCTCGGCCGCGTTCAAGGACATCGACTACCGCGACCTGCTCAAGGGCTGGGTCTCGGGCATGCCCGAGGAGTGGGGCTACTCCGACGAGAACCAGGAGGGCCCGATCCGCGGTGCCGCCCTCCCGATGGGCTTCAACCGTCAACCGCACTACACCAAGGGCCTGTTGCTGGTCGGCGACGCGGGCGGGATGGTCAACCCGTTCAACGGCGAGGGCATCGCCTACGCGATGGAGTCGGGCGAGATCGCGGCCCAGGTGATCACCCAGGCGGTGGCCAGGCTCACCCCCGAGGGACGCGAGCGCGCGCTGCACGACTACCCGCGCATCCTCAAGCAGACCTACGGCGGCTACTACACGCTGGGTCGGGTGTTCGTGAAGCTGATCGGCGACCCGAGGGTGATGAACTTCGCCACCAAGCACGGTCTGCCGCACCCGATGCTGATGAAGTTCGTGCTCAAGATGCTGGCCAACCTGACCGACCCGCGCGGCGGCGACGCGATGGACCGGATCATCAACGGCATGGTGCGGATCGCGCCCGCGGCGTGAGGCGTGTGGTGCGGGCGTGCCGCGCGGGTGGTCCGCGCGCAGCCCGTGTGTGATGCGCGTAGTGCGTGCGTAGTGGTGGTGTGCTTGGCTCGGCGGCGCACCATCACTACGACTCCGGAGGACTGCTCCCATGCAAGACGCCCGCGACATGCGCGACTTCATCGCCGGACTGCCCAAGTGCGAGCTGCATCTGCACATCGAGGGCACGCTGGAGCCCGAGCTGAAGTTCACGCTGGCCGAGCGCAACGGGATCGAGCTGCCGTACTCCTCGGTCGAGGAGATGCGCGCCTCGTATCGGTTCGACAGCCTCGCGTCGTTCCTCACCGTGTACTACGAGGGCATGCGGGTCCTGGTGCACGAGCCGGACTTCTACGACCTCGCGATGGCGTACCTGCGCAAGGCCGCCGCGCAGAACGTGCGGTACGTGGAGATGTTCTTCGACCCGCAGGCGCACACCGGTCGCGGGGTGCCGTTCGACGTGGTGGTGCGCGGGCTGACCCGGGCGATCGGTGACGCCCGGCGCGAGCTGGGCATCCGGGCCCAGTTGATCATGTGCTTCCTGCGCGACTTCCAGGCCGAGTACGCGATGGCCACCCTGGTGCAGTCGCTGGCGTACCGGGAGTGGATCGTGGGGATCGGGCTCGACTCGGACGAGCGCGGCAATCCGCCGGCCAAGTTCGCCGCCGTGTACGCGCGGGCGCGGGCCGAGGGCTACCGGTTGACCATGCACTGCGACGTCGACCAGGAGAACAGCGTCGAGCACATCCGCCAGGCGATCGAGGACATCGGCGTGGACCGGATCGACCACGGCTCGAACGCGCTGGAGGACGCGAAGCTGGTCGCGGCGATCAAGGAGCGCGGGCTCGGGCTGACCGTGTGCCCGGTCTCGAACTCCTTCGTGGTGGACGGCATCAAGGGCGCGGAGATCCGCCGGATGCTGGACGAGGGCATCCTGGTCACGATCAACTCGGACGACCCCGCCTACATGGACGCGTACGTCCTGGAGAACCTCGAGCGCACCCAGGCCGACCTGGGGCTGAGCCGGGCCGAGGTGGCGCGGTTCGAGTACAACGCGTTCGCGATCTCGTGGTTGCCGGAGGATGTGCGGGACGGGTACGTGGCGGAGTTGGACGCGTATCTGGCGAACACCGCGAGCTGAGCCGCGACATGGGTCGAACTCCCGTGTACGCACGGGAGTTCGACTGTCGGACCGTGCGGGCTAGGGGAGCGGCGCGACCCAGGTGCCCAGGTCCGCGACGTTCTTGAAGTCGAGGCTCTCGACGCGCACGGCGCCCGCGACCGGTCCGGAACGTCCCGGAACAACATTCTCCGCACTACTGTGCATTGCGTGGTACCGTGCAACGCACAAGAGCTGGAGGCGTCATGGATCCGAGTCAGTTGCTCAAGGGAGTGCTGGACCTGGCGGTACTCGCCGTGCTGCGCGAGGAGGACGGCTACGGCTACGACGTACTGCGCAGACTGCGCAAGGCCGGTCTCGACGACGTCGGCGACGCCTCGGTCTACGGCACGCTGCGTCGGCTGTACAACGCCGGACTCCTCACGTCCTATGTGGTGGCGAGCGACGAAGGCCCGAACCGCAAGTACTACGCGCTGAACGAGCCGGGCCGGCTGCGGTTCCGGGAGTCCACCGACACGTGGAACTCGTTCGCCCGGACGATGTCGGAACTGGTGGGGGAGACCCGATGAAGGACACCGCACTGCACCCCGTCGCGGCGGACTACCGCCTCGAGGTCGCCCGCATTCTGGCCGACCTGCCGGTCGCCGAGGCGGAGGAGATCCTGGACGACGTCGAGGTGAACCTGAGCGAGGTGCTCGCCGAACTCGACGAAGTGGTCACCTCCGAGTCGCTGCGCGCCCGACTGGGCACCCCGCACGAGTACGCGGCCGAACTGCGGGCGGCAGCCGGATATCCGCCGCTGACGCCGACCGGAACGAGGCCCCTGTCCCGCATCGGCAAGGTCGAACTCCTGTGCCTGGGACTGTTCCTGGCGCTCGGCGCGGCGTTCGTGACCGGCATCGGGATCGGTGCCGCCGAGGGCGGGCAGGAGCGGTGGTGGATCTTTCCGTGCCTGCTCGGCCTGGCTGTCGAGGCGCTGAACGCGTTGTGGCTGCGTGGTCGCGCGCCGGGACTGCCCGAGATCGCCGCGCTGTCGATCACCGAACGTGCGAGGACTCTCGGGGATTCCTTGCGCACGGGCCGCTGGGCGGAACCCGTACGGTTTCTGATCGGTCTGCAAAGCGCGTGGTGGGTCACCCGGGCGCTGATCGTGGTCGTGCTCGTGCGGGTCCTCGCGGGCGGTGTGTGGTGGCCGGTGGCCGCCGGTGTCCTGGCCCTGGCCGGGTCGTTGTGGTTGGGGCCGCGTGCGGCACACGACCGTCGGCTGTTGTGGGCGGCGGTGCCGATCAACGCGCTCGTGATCGGAGCGGGGATCGGGATGCTCGCCGCGGGACAGTTGACACCGGAGAGCACGACCGAGTACGTGAACAACGCCCCGCCACGGTCGAACTACTACTCGGCCGTGGACGGTCACCCGCTGGACGGCAGCGCCCTGCTGACCACGGAGAGCGGGGGACCGCTGAAGAACATCTATCCCTTCGACGCCCAGGGGCGTCCGCTCAAGGACGTCCTGCTCTTCGACCACAACGGCAAGCAACTCGGCATCGTCGGCGACCAGTACGAACGCTACTGCGGGCCCACGAACCAGTCCGTGGTGCCCAACCGGGAGAGCCTGCCGTTCCCGCAGCCTCGGGTCGTCGGCGACTCGGCGACAGGAAAGTGCCGCGTCGAGGAGGGCACCGCGCCCTTCACGATCGCGATCCCGGTCCGACCGGGCGGGCAGCCCGCGGCGAACCCGATGCCGGGCGCGGCACCGCAGTCCGGTGCGCAGGTTCCGCAGGGCGGTGGGCAACCGCCGCAGACCGTCCCGTCGGCGCCTCCCTCGGCCGGTGCGTCGGGCGCGGTGAACCCGGCGAACCCGCCGGTGAGCCCCACGAGCCCGACCACCCCGCCCGTTTCGCCGAACTCGGCTCCGCCCGCCTCGCAGGCGGGTCCGAAGACCGGGGAGTCGGCGACCGCTCCCGCGGAGAGCGGGAGTTGAGACTCGGGACCCGGGCCCCGACTCGGGTCCCGGGACCGGCGGTCGGGACCGGCGGTCGGGACCGCCGGTCCCGGGCGGCCGATCGTGATACGGGCCGGGTGAGGTATGGGCCGGCAGCCGGTACACCGGGCCCAGCCGGCGTCCTCGGCTCGGCGCCGCGCGGGGCGGATCGACGCCGGGCGCAACCGCGTCCGGTCGATGTCCAGTGCGCGGCAGGAGGGCGGCAAGGGTGTTCAACGGACGTCGAGTGAGCGTTGAACGCGGCGTGGGACAACGGCCGGACGACTTCAGCCCCGGCCGCCGCTCGGCCGCTCGTGACGCATCAGTAAGGTCTCTTATCCATGCTGACGTTTCGTGTTCTGGGAGCGCTCGAAGCGTGGGACGGTGACCGGCCGGCCGACCTGCGCGGCCCGCGCCATCGGGCCGTTCTCGCTCGGCTCGTCCTGGCACGGGGGCACGTCGTACCGGTCGACCGGTTGATCGAGGACCTGTGGCACGGCGAGTCGCCGCATCGCGCGCTCGGCTCCGTACAGACCTTCGTGTCGCACCTGCGCCGTGCGCTGGAACCCGACCGCGCGCCGCGTACGCCCTCGACCGTATTGGTGACCGCGCCGCCCGGATACGCGTTCCGGGTCGGCACGGACGAGGTCGACGCGTGGCGCTTCGAGGCCCTGGTGCACCGGGCCGGCGGCCTGTTGGCGGCCGGTACCGCCGAGGAGGCGCTGCGTGAGTTGACCGCGGCGCTGGACCTGTGGCGTGGGCCCGCGTACGCGCAGTTCGCCGACGAGCCGTGGGCCCGGCCCGAGGCGGCGCGGCTGGAGGAACTGCGGTTGGTCGCGGTCGAGCGCCGGGCCGAGGCGGGGCTCGCGATCGGGCAGGCGTCCGGGATCGTGCCGGGGTTGGAGGCGCACGCGGCGGCCCACCCACTACGCGAGGAGAGTTGGCGATTGCTCGCGCTGGCGATGTACCGATGCGCGCGTCAGGGCGACGCGTTGGCCGTGCTGCGCCGGGTACGCACCGCGCTGCGCGAGGAGTTGGGCGTCGAGCCGGGGGCGCGGTTGCAGCGACTGGAGGCGGACATCCTGGCGCACGCCGCCGAGTTGGACGCCCCGGCAGCGGTGTCGACCCCGGCCGGAACGGCGACCGGGACCGCCGCGCCGCGTGAGGTTCCGGGCCTGGCGCAGGCTGCCGACGAGGCGACGGAGGACGGATTCGTGCCGCGGACGACCACCCTGATCGGCCGGGCGGTGGAGACCGCGACCCTGCTGGCCGCGGCGAAGCGGGCCGACGGGCGGCTCTCGGTCGCCCTGGTCAGCGGCGATCCGGGCGAGGGCAAGACCGCGTTGACCGAGCACGTACGGGAGTTGCTGGCCGCCGAGGGCTGGCGGGCCGCCTGGGGGCGCTGCCCCGAGTCCGGCGGTGCACCGGCCGGGTGGCCGTGGACCCAGATGTTGCGCACGCTCGCCGCGGTGAGTCCGCCGGACGAGGAGACCGCGCGGGTGCTCGCACCCTTGCTGGCCGACTCGTTCGTCCCGGTCGGCGATCAGGCCGCGGCGAAGTTGATGCTGCATCAGGCGGTGGTGGGCTACCTGGCCCGGGCCACCGCCGAGACGCCGTGGCTGCTGGTGCTGGACGACGTGCACCGCGCGGACGAGGAGACCTTGGCGCTGTTGTGCCACCTGGCCACCGACCGGGACGCGGCCGGGCGGGTGTTGCTCGTGGTCACCTACCGGCACAACGAGGTCGGAGACCTGCTCGCCGACGCGCTCGCCCGGCTGGCACGATGCGGCCCGGAACGCGTCGAACTCACCGGCCTGGCCCCGGAGGCGGTCGCCGACCTGGTGCGCGGCGCGGTTTCGGCGGCGATCGACGAGGACACCGTACGGGCGATCGTGGACCGTACGGCGGGCAACCCGTTCTACGTCCTGGAGACCGCCCGGGTGCTCGCGGCCGAGGGCGCGCACGCGGCGGTGTCCGAGGTCCCGGTCGGGGTGCGGGACGTGATCCGGCGGCATGTCGCGGGGCTGCCGAAGGCCGCCCAGGAGGTGCTCAAGCAGGCTTGTGTGCTCGGCCGGGACATCGACGTGGACGTGCTGTTGGCGCAGGGCAACGCGGACGAGGACACCGTGCTGGACGCGGTCGAGTCGGCGCTGCTGACCGGGCTGCTCGTCGAGCCGGACGCGGGCCAACTGCGGTTCACCCACGCGCTGGTGCGGGACACGCTGTACGAGGACCTGTCCCAGCTTCGCCGGGCCCGGATGCACGCGCGCACGGCCGAGGCGATCGAGGCCGTGCGGCCTCGGGACGTGGCCGCGCTGGCGCATCACTACCTGGCCTCGGCGTCGCGGGCGACGGCGGCGAAGGCCACCCACTTCGCGCGCTTGGCGGCGCTCGACGCGGAGATCCACTTCGCGTATCGCGAGGCCGCGCAGTTGTGGCGGGGCGCGCTGACGGCCTTCGAGCGGTCGGGGGCCGCGGACGACGCGGCCCGCAAGGAGATGGAGGCGGGAGTCGAGCGCTCGCTTGCCCAGTCGGGGGACCACAGCCAGGGATAGGGGCGTGGCGGCCTCTCGGGGTCGACGGCTTCGGATCGACCGCTTCGGGCCGAGCGCTTCGTCCGACCGGCCCGGCCGGACGGGACGGCCTGCTCCGAGGGGTCGGAACGGCCTTCTCGGTGCGCGTCGTTCCTGCCGGCGGAGCTCTTCCGGGAGCCTTGCCCACGCCGCGACGCACCCCGCGTCCGCGCCGTGCCGGTGCGGTGCGGAGTGCGTCGCGGTCGAGGCTAGGCCGGGATGTGCGGGGCGATGATGGCGGCGTAGTTGGCTTCGCCTCGGCGGTTGGGGTGCAGCGGGGCCGCGAGGTCGGTGGGGACGTAGCCCTCGACCCACTTGGCCGAGGGGGCCTGGCAGGCGTCGTGCCCGGTGCTCGGTCCGGCCACGTCCACGTAGGTGGCGCCGTGGCCCGCGGCTTGGGCGGCGATGGCCGTGTTGAGCCGGTTCACGCTGCCCTGGAGGTAGTCCGCGTCGACGCCGAGGACCGGCTGGTACGGCCAGCAGCCGCCGGGCTTGATGTACAGGCCGTATCCGGTGACCACGATCCTTGCCTGGGGCGCGCGTTGGTGGATCCCGGCGAGCACCGCGCCGAGCTTGGGCGCGAACGCGTCGATGCGCTGCGCGATCTGGTCGACGCCGCCGGCCGTCCACTTGTCCTTGCACGGGGTCGCGAACGGGTTGAGCGTCGCGCAGCCCTGCGCCACGCCGACCAGGCCGACGTCGTTGCCGCCGATGGTGAGGGTGACCAGCGTGGTGTCCGCACTCAGCGCGTCGAACTGCGGCGGTGCCTCGCCCATGTCGATGCCGCCGAGGGACAGGTGTTGCGGCGAGGTCATGTCGTTGCTGTCCGCACCGCTACAGGTCACGTCGCGCAGCTCGGCGACGTTCAGGCGCGCGGCGAGCACGTGTGCGTAGTTGTTGGTGGACCGACCGCACGCGAGCGGCCCGGTGATGTCCGGGATCAGCGGACCCGAGGCCATCGAGTCGCCGAGCGCGACGTAGACCTGACGATCCGCCGCACCCGCCGGCCCGGTCGCGGCGACCAGACCGGCCAGTGCCAGTGCGCTCGCCGCGATCGCCGCCGCCGTCCCGCGCCCGAACCGGCGCAGCCGGCCGGGTGGATTCCGTGGACTGTTGTGCAGCCGACTCCTCATGCGTGCCGCAGAGTTCATGACGACTCCCGCCGGTCGTGGAATGTCCCACGCGTCATCATGCAGACTCGGACACAGCGGCTTAACTGGTGAGTAACACAGACTTTCCGGGAGGTCCCTGTGACACGTGACAACCCGCCGCGTGACCGGGCGCCCACCACCCGCGAGCGCCCGCCCGTCGAACGACCGCGGCGCGGCCCGCTGCGCATCGGCGGGCGGCCCGTGGCGGCCCGACTGCGGGCCGGTGCGCCGCGGTTGACCAGGGAGGTGCTGGACCGGCTGCCCGCCGAGCTGCCCGCGTACGCGGCGCTGCCGGCCGAGGAACTGGCCGGGGACATCGCCGAGATCGTGCAGCACACCGTGCGCCTGTTCGCCGATGTCGTGGAGGGCCGGCTCGCGGCCTGCGACGCCGATCTCGCGCCACAGCGCGCCTCGGCGGCCCAACGGGCGGAGGAGGGCGTACCGCTCGACGCGATTCTGACCGCCTATCAGATCGGCGTGGAGATGTGCTGGCGGGAGATCACCGGTCAGGCCCGCCCGGATGAACTCGCTGACGTCCTGGCCCTGTTCGCCGACCTGCTCGGGCTCCAGCGGGCCATCGTCACGGCGGTCAGCTCGGCCTATCTGGAGGCGTGCCGACTGGCGGCCGGCCCGGAACAGAGCGGCCGGCACGAGCTGTTCGCGGCGTTGTTGGCGGGCGAATCGGCGGACGCGGTCGCCGGGCGGACGGGGATGCGCCCGGCGGCCCGGTACCTGGTGCTGACACTGGCCCTGGCCGCGCACCCGGACGAGGCCAGGCCCGGTCCGTGCGCGGTCATCGCCGCGCGGCGCAAGCTGCGCCGGATCCGGCGGGCCCTGGACGCATTCACCGGCGCGCCCGCGCTGGCCGCGCTCGACCCGCGCGGCGGGACGGTGCTGCTGCCGGTGGACACCGCGCCGGGCTGGCCCGAGGTACGCGCCCTGATCGCACACGCGGCGCACGCGGCCGACACCGCGATCACCGCGTCGGCCGCGCTCACCGAGCCGACCGGGATCCCGGACGCGGTGGACCGCAACGCCGAGGTGCTGCGCCTGGTCCGCGGCAGTGGCCGCGGCCCCGGCCTGTACCTGCTCGCCGACGTGCTGCTGGACTACCAACTCAGCCGCCCGAGCGCGGCGTTGCCCGGTCTGGCCGGCCTGCTCGCGCCGCTCGACCGCAGGCCCGAACTGCTGCTGACGCTGGAGACCTACCTGGCCCACAGCCGCGACCGCCGAGCCACCGCCGCGACGCTGCACCTGCACCCGAACACCGTGGACTACCGCATCCGCCGGGTGACCGGGCTCACCGGGTTGTCCCCGGGCCGTGCCGACGACCTGCATCGCCTGAACGCGGCGCTGGTGGCCCGGCGCACTCTGCGCACGGACGGAGTGGGCGGGGGACTCGGGGGTGCCTGAAGCGAGCGCGTTTCGTGCTGTGCGGACGGGTCGGCGGTGAAGAGCCGGTTCGCCCCTTCGGGTCGGTGCCGAAGAGCCGGTTCAGCACCGTCGGGTCAGCGGCGAAGGGCCGGGTACAGCACCGTCGGGTCAGCGGCGAAGGGCCGGGTACAGCACTTCCGGGTCGGCGGACAGGGCAGCCTTGGCGTCGCGGCTGTAGTGGTCGACGAGGACCTCGTACAGCTCGGCCTCGACCGCGTCGAAGGTCTGCGCGGCGACGTCGGCCGGGGCGATCTTGGGCAGCTGTACGCCCGCCGCCATGTCGGTGTCGATGAAGCCCGCGTGCACGCCGACCACCAGGGTGCCCTGGGCGGCGAGTTCGAGGCGCAACGCGTTGGTCAGCGACCAGGCGGCGGCCTTGGAGGCGCTGTACGAGCCGACTCGGGGGATGGTCATGAAGGACAGCACGGAGAGCATGTTGACCAGCGCGCCGCCGCCGTTGCGGGCCAGGACGGGGGCGAACGCGCGGCTCAGCGAGAGGGTGTCGAAGTAGTTGGTCTCGATCTCCGCGCGTGCCGGGTCCAGGCTCTCCGCGGTCAGGAACGAGGCGGCGCGGGAGACGCCCGCGTTGTTGACGAGCAGGTCCACGTCGTCGAGTCGGCGGGCGACCTCGGCCACCTGGTCGGGATCGGTGATGTCCAGCTCGATCGGCACGACCCCGGGGTCGGTGACGGTGCCCGGGTCGCGGGCGCCGGCGTATACGGTGCGCGCGCCGCGTTCGACCAGTGCGCGGGTGAAGGCGCGGCCGAGGCCGCGGTTGGCCCCGGTGACGAGGGCTACCGAACCTGCGATCTTCATGCGGGTGCTTCTTTCGGGATCGGGAGAGTGGAACCGCGGTACGGGGCGACGGGTTGCCTGCCGGGTCGCCGGGTCGCCGGGTCGCCGGGTCGCCGGGTCGCCGGGTCGTGGGCCGTCGGTCGAGGCGGGCGGACGAGTGGATCAGGTGAGGCGCTCGATGATGGTGACGTTGGCCATGCCGCCGCCTTCGCACATGGTCTGCAGGCCGTAGCGGCCGTTGCTGCGTTCGAGTTCGTTGAGCAGCGTGGCCAGCAGTTTGGTGCCGCTCGCGCCCAGCGGGTGGCCGAGCGCGATCGCACCGCCGTTGACGTTGACCCGCTCCGGGTCCGCGCCGGTCGCGCGCTGCCAGGCGAGGACCACGGACGCGAACGCCTCGTTGATCTCGACCCGGTCGATGTCGTCCAGGGACAGGCCGGTGCGTTCCAGCGCCCGGGCGGTCGCCGGGATCGGTCCGGTCAACATCATCACCGGGTCGTCGCCGAGCACGGTGAGGTGATGGATCCGGGCGCGCGGGCGCAATCCGTGTACCCGCAGGGCGCGTTCGGAGACCACGAGGGCGGCCGAGGCGCCGTCGGAGATCTGGCTCGCGAGCGCCGCGGTGATCCGGCCGTCGGGGCGCAGGGTGGGCAGCGAGCGGATCTTGGCCAGGTCCGGCTCGCGCGGGCCCTCGTCCCGGGTGACCTCGCCGAACGGCACGATCTCGTTGGCGAAGCGACCCTCGCGCTGGGCGCGCAGCGCGCGTTCGTGCGAGGTGATCGCGAACGTCTCCATCTCCTCCCGGGTCAGACCCCAGCGCTCGGCGATCAGTTCGGCCGCGCGGAACTGGGTGATCTCCTGGTCGCCGAACCGGTCCCGCCAGCCCTGCGCGCCGTCGTACGGGGTCTCAAAGCCGAACTCCCGTCCGGCGCGCAGCGACGCGGAGATCGGCACGGCGCTCATGTTCTGTACGCCGCCGGCGACCACGACGTCGGCGGTGCCGCTGAGTACGGCCTGCGCGGCGAAGTGCACGGCCTGCTGGGAGGAGCCGCACTGGCGGTCGATGGTGGTGCCCGGGACGCTCGTCGGGAGACCGGCGGACAGCCAGGAGGTGCGGGCGACGTTGCCGGCCTGCGGGCCGATCACGTCGAGGCAGCCGAAGATCACGTCGTCCACGGCGGCGGGATCGAGGCCGGTGCCGTCGATCAGGCCGCGCAGGACGTGCGCGCCGAGGTCGGCGGGGTGAACCTTGGCGAGGCCCCCGTTGCGCCTGCCGACCGGGGTTCGGATGGCGTCGACGATGTACGCCTCGTTGCTCATGAGCGGCCGCCTTTCGACAGGGGCGTGCGATCGGGCCCAGCGGCGTCCGCGCGCTGCGGCGAGCCGTCCGAGGCCATAGAGTTGGAAAATCAAACTCACTTTTCGTCAACGTAGCGCGAGTGGGTTGGAGATGGCAACCTTGTCGGTGTGATCGTCATGAGTGGTTCCTCGAACGGTTCGTCCGCCGACGACTCGACGGCGCCCGCCGCCGGCTCCGCAGCCCCGTCCCGGTCCGGACGCGGCCCGGTCGGGCGGCCGTGTTCGGTCGCGGCCACGCTGTCGGTGGTGGGCGAGAAGTGGGCGCTGCTCGCCGTCCGCGAGCTGAGCTTCGGCAATCACCGCTTCGACGCGATCGCGCGCAACACCGGCGCGCCGCGCGACATCCTCACCACCAGGCTGCGCGCGCTGGAGGCGGCCGGGATTCTGGAACGCCGCCGCTACCAGGAGCGCCCGCCGCGCTTCGAGTACCACCTGACCGACCAGGGCCGCGACCTCGCGCCCGTATTGCAGACCCTGGCCTCCTGGGGCGACCGTTGGCTGACCGAAGAGCCGCCGGTGGTGTTCGAGCACGGCGACCACGAGTTGGACGTCGCGGTGATGTGCCGGGGCTGCGGCCGGGAGGTCGAGGCGGGCAGCGTGCGGATCCACGTCCACGCGAAGGGGTGGGACCGGGCGGGACCGGTGGGGTGAGGGGCCGGCGGGTGTCCTCGCGGGCCCGGGTGGGTGTGGGCGGCGGCGCCGGATCGGTTTGGGACGAGCCGACCCGTCGCGTCGTGGGTCGGGTGCCGGCCGGTTGTCGGGTCGTCCGCTTGACCCTGACGCCGTGTGCGGCCGTTCACCGGGAGGCGTCATGTTCACCAATCGGAGACTTCGCCGGGCACGGCCGCGTATCGGTCCGAATGTCGCGCCGCTACGACGCGATCGGACTACTGCGGCCTGCCCACGTCGACCCGGCCGGTGGCTACCGCCTCTGCGAGGTGGGCCAACTCGCCCGACTGAACCGGGTGATCGCGCTCAAGGATCTTGGCTTCACCCTCCACCAGGCACGCAGCATCCTGGCGGAGCGGGTGAGCGTCGGCGAACTGCGCGGGATGTTGCGCCTGCGGCAGGCCGAATCCTCGCCGCAGTGGCGGCGGACGCGATGCGGCCGGCACACGTCGAGGCGAGGCTCAGGACGATCGACGCCGAGGGAGAATGCCCACCCACGACATCGTGATCAAGCGCATCCCGGCGGTCCGCGGCCAGACCGGGCAGGGTCAGGAGCCGGGTCGCCGAGTCGACCGCGACCACCGTCGCCGGCGTCGACGGCCGGAGGGGATCGGACCGATCATCGGCCCGCTGTACGACCGACTGTGCCGCCGCCTCGCGGCTGCGGGCGTGGTCCCGACCGGACCGGGCATCGCCTATTACGAGGCCGCGCCGGACGAGGAGGACACGGTCGTCATCCACGCCGGCACGACCATCGCGGCGGAGCACCGAGCCGGCGTCGGCGTGGACTTCGACTTCGGATCGTGGACCTGCCCGAGATCGAGTGTGTCGCGAGGTATGTCCATCGCGGATCCATGGACAACGTGATGACCGGCGTCCAGGCGATGGCGAGATGGATCGATGCCAACGGATATCGCTCGCTGGGATACGCCCGAGAGCTCTACCTCGAATGCCCGGCGACCCGGAGCGGTGGGTGACGGAACTCCAGGAGCCGAGCCCCCCGGCCGGACCGGGATGCCGGCCGGGTGATCGTACGGGCGGCCGATCGCCGCCGTCACCCGCGCGGGTTACCTCACAGCGGGCGGAACAGGCGCGCCAGGTCCGGCCCGGCGGATGTGGCGACCATCGCCGCCAACACCCTTCGCACGGCGGCCACATCCTCCGCGCCGACCTGCTGCGTCAACCTGCCCTCGTACGCGGCGTGGAACTCACGTACCGCCGTCAACATCGCCACCCCGCCCGGTGCCAGATGCAAGCGCTTCGCGCGCTTGTCCGTCGGGTCCGGGCGGCGTTCGACATAGCCGACGGCCACCATCTCGTCGACCACCTTCGCCGCGCCCTGCGCGGTGATCCCGAGCCGTTCGCCGAGCTGCGTGGCGGTCGTCGCCTCCCGGTCCAAGGTGCGTAGCACGAAGCCGTACGACGACCCCATCACCGGGAACCCGCGTTCCGCCAAGTGGGCGTGCAGCTCTCGGACGAAGGCTTGGTAGGCGTTCCCCAACAACAGTCCGAAGTCCACGCTTGACGTCCTTCCCGGAAATATGCTCAACTCTGGTTGTATACCTTGGTTGAATACTCTACCGGAAGGAACCACGATGCCTCTCATCAAAGCCGCCGACGCTCCGCTCTTCGAAGCTCCGCTGACGACCGCCATCGGCCTCGCCGCCCCGAGCCGCGGCTCGAAGGAGAACAGCGTCTGGCGCTTCACCATGCACCCGGGCAACCTCGGCCGCGAACACGCAGTCACCCGCGAGGAGATCTTCATCGCGATCAGTGGCAAGGCGGTCGTCACGATCGACGGTGAAACGCGCGACTTCCACGCCGGTGACGCCCTCATCGTCCCCGCACATGTGCCCTTCGGCATCGCCGTCCCGGGCGACGAGCCCTTCGAGGCGATCGCGATCCTGCCCGTCGGCGGGCAGGCCCGGATGGGCGGCGACCTGATCGATCCGCCGTGGGCCCAGTAGATCCTTCACTCCTGATTCTCTCCACTTCCGCTTCCGCCTCCGCTCCCCGCGCCGGCGACCTGCCTCCAGGAGACGCCCCCCATGCCGTTCATCGCCGCCGCCGAAGCGCCCGTCTTCGAGAACCCGCACGCGACCTTTGTCGGCCTCGCCGCCCCGAGCCGTGGTTCCACCGAGAACGCGGCATGGCGGCTCACCCTCAAGCCGGGCACCTCATCCCCGCCGCACGCGCTCACCAGGGAGGAGATCTTCGTCGCGTTGTCGGGTCGGCTCACCGTCACCATGGACGGCGAGACCTTCGACGTCGAACCTGGCGATGCGTTGGTCGTCCCGGCCGACACCTCGTTCGCCCTGGCCAACCACGGCACCGACCCGTTCGAGGCGGTTGTCGTCCTTCCGGTCGGCGGCAAGGGACTCATCCCAGGCCAAGAGCCCTTCGTCGCCCCATGGGCTCGGTAGGGCCTTACCCGGTGGGCCCGGTAGCCGCCCTACAGTCCCAGGCCCGCGCGCAGCGTCGCCGCGTCCAGCATTCGGCCGTACACGTTGTAGACAGCGCTGCCTGGCCGGAACGCGCGGCCTTCGGCGAGCGGTCCGGCGTCGTTGACGTCCAAACCGATGGCGTCGACGGGCGCCTCCGCCGCCTCCGCCGCCGCGTCGTCGCCGGCCGGTGGCAACGCGCTGCGATCGGCGGCGCCGGCGGGACGCCCGGCCCTCACCAAGTGCTCGACATGGATCGGGTTGACAGCTTCACGACGCGCGCCGACAAACGTGCCGCATCGAGCGCCCGTCGATGCCGGCTCAGCGGGGTGGGCGCGCCTCCCATCCCAAATCGGCGCCCCGGGTGCGTGCCGCTCCGCTCTCGCGTCGCCGTACGGCACTCGACCGCCACAACGAGGCCCACTGGCCCGCGGTCAAGTCCTTGGGCAAAGCGTGCGGCGAGAGGTACTCGTTTCGGAACCACGCGCGCAGCCCGGGCGCCGCGAACCTCCCCGTCCGGTCGAGGACTTCGCGCAGGCCGCGTCCCGGTCCGGTGAACACCTCGCGCACCAACTCCTGGTACGGGCCGGGTCGTTCATCGATCAGGGGGATATCCCGGCGCGTCATCGTGAGCAGCCCGCCGTCCACCGACGGCATCGGCCGGAACGCCCGAGCCGGCACGCGCGCGTGCAGCCCGAACTCGAACCACGGCCACCAGGCCGCCGTCAGCATCGTCGCCCCGCCCACGCCCGCCCGCCGCCGGGCCACCTCCCACTGCACCAGCAACACCGCGCTCCGCCAGTGCTCCGTTTCCAACAGTCGTCGCAACACAGAGGTGGTCAGATGAAACGGCAGATTCCCCACCACGGTGTGCGGCTCGCGCGGAAACCGGAACCGCAGTACGTCGGCGGCCACGACCTCGACGTGTCCGGGCACCCTTCGAGCCAGCCGTCGGGCGCGCTTCGGATCGAGCTCGACCGCCGTGATCGGCCGCCCGGTCCGAGCGAGCGGCAACGTGATGGCGCCGTCGCCGGGCCCGATCTCGACGATCGGCCCGGACGTATGGGCGACCAGGTCCTCGAAGAGCGCGATCACCGCACGATCGACAAGGAAGTTCTGACCAAGCTCATGACGTCCACCATGAGTGGGGTAAGGCACGAGGGGCTCCGCAAAGGCAGTTCGGAGCCGGGCAGCACGAATCGGCCGCACCGGCGAATGGACCCGAAGTGCGGCGGAACTCGGAGAGAAGAGACCCTCGGCCCGCCGCTAGAAGCGGCGAGTCCTCGTGAAGGCTGAAGCGAACATGCCCCGACCATAGCCCGACACCCGCGCTGTCCTCGAACCCATTTTCCGGCCCGGGGTCAGGATGCGGGCGGGCCTCGGTCGGGACGGGAGTGGAGCTCGGTACGGATCGGTTCGACTGGTAGGTGGTCGGCTGCGCCAACCGGCACGACGGCGCGGCGTGCGCGCTTGAGCGGGGGCCGGGTGAGGGAGGGCCTCTGCTCGCCCGGGGTGCCCACGGAGCAGGTCTGGGACTGTCACGGTTCGTTACGCGCATACGTAGGAGCCGGGGCGAGCCGGCCGGAGCCGGCGACAACGGTTCGATCGGCAAGTGCCGTACCGACGACCTCAGGGCCACCGCGCAGGACGCCACCATCAGCGGCGACGACGAACTCACCGTCATGGTGACGTTCAAGAACATCGGTCACAACTGCACGATGTCCGGATTCGCGGGCGTCGACCTCCAGACCGCCAAGGGGCCCCTGTCCGCCGAGCGCCTCGGCGCGCCGGCCGACCCGTTCGTCCTCAAGAGCGACAAGTCCGTGTCCTTCGGCGTCACCTACCCCGGCGGCGCCACCGGCGACTACGGCGTCAAGGTCACGGGCCTGCAGGTCACCCCGCCCGGAGAGACCAGGACCATCACCCTGAACTGGCCCGGCACCCCCACCGTGCCGGTCGTCGACGGCGCCGGCTCCCCGATCAACGTCGGCCCCATGGGCGGCGCCGGCCAGGGCGGCTGACCCACACCCGCGCAACACCGACGCACACCCCGGGCCCCGCCCCACCGCTTCAAGCGGTGGGGCCCCTGCCCACAGACCCACAGACACTGCCACCCACATGCCGGCCCGCAGCCGGCGCCGAGGGATTCATCGATCGGCGTCCAGCGACCCGGTCCCGATGTGCACCGACGCACCGACGCTATGCGTCGTCGTGAGCACCCCGCCGTCCGCCGAGGTCATCGACCGATACGCCCGCGGGAACCGACGGGCGCGGTCGACGGAGCCGAGACCGACACTCGGCACATGAACCAAGAACACGAGGCCGCGTCGACGGACCCCGCCGAGATGTTCTCCCGCGCCGGTGACCGCGATGTGCTCAAGCGGACGTAGACAGAGCAACCCGTCCCTGCCGCTGCCGTCGATTACCAGGAAACCTGCGAGACGTCATCCAGGCCCCTCTCGGCGACAGGACGCAACCGACCCACCGAGCCCGCTCGGGCGGATGCGCCGGAAGCCTTGGCCTTCTGGACGAGCCGGGGATATCGCTCGTTGGGGCCGAGCGTTCCGCGTGAGAGTGGGCCGCGGTTCGAGATGTTCGTGCGCTCGGTGGGCTGACGACTTGGCGAGTAATGCCGTGTCGCTCGGTGCCCGGGATGTGCTGGTTCGCCGGTGTGAGTGATGTGGTGGATGGGGTAGTTGGGCCGCCCGGGCCGGGAAGGTCGCCAGGTGACGCGACGCGGGCCGGTCGACCGATTGAACCCCCGAGTGCCGCTTCGAGAGCACGCCGCCCACCACTCCGCCACGATCCACGTCACCCCCTTCCGGCGCCGCTGCGAACTCGGTGACTCCCCGGCGCGTCAGCGCCCACGACTTGATCGTCGACCAGTGATCGACGAGCGCGTGAGGAGAGCGGCCGGAGGCCGCCGGCGGCGCAGCCGCCGCCGCGCGAAGCGCGGCGTTTCCGGGAGCGGCCGGAGGCCGCCGGCGGCGCAGCCGCCCCGCCCGCAGGGCGGCTTTTTCAGTGACACTCTGTGTGCGAACGCCCTCGGCGGCTATCACAACCGATCATGTTCGGCCAAATTTGATGAGCTTGTGAACGGGTGGTATAGGCGATTTTCGTGATCAACATCGTCCGTGAGTGCCGAACCGTTTAGGCTCCCCTATTTCTCACCCTGTGTGATTTTTGCCTGCACGCAACCGTTTCTGATCGATCATCAGGTGGGGAAGATCACACCATGATCGTTCCCTACCCGTGTCGCAGATCACATCGTGAGGGGCCTAGGATGGGCGCCGTTCCGGCAGCTTGTGAACCCGGTCACATGCGTGACTCCGGGGGACTGAGAAGGGAGATGGGAGCGCGGTGAACCTGTACGCGCCGATCCTCGTGCTCGGGGGCATTGCCCTGGCCTTCGGAGTGGTCTCCCTCGTGATGGGGGCGCTCACCGGGCCCAAGCGCTACAACCGGGCCAAGCTCGAAGCCTACGAATGCGGCATCGAGCCCACCCCGCAGCCGATCGGCGGCGGGCGATTCCCGGTCAAGTACTACCTGACGGCGATGCTCTTCATCGTCTTCGACATCGAGATCGTCTTCCTCTACCCGTGGGCCGTGTACTTCGACTCGCTCGGGATGTTCGGTCTCGTCGAGATGGTCCTGTTCGTCGCCGCGGTCTTCGTCGCGTACGCCTACCTGTGGCGTCGCGGCGGCCTGGATTGGGACTGACGTGGAAGCAACGGATGATGTGGGACCGATGAGCCGAGACGCCCAGGCTTCCCCACAGGCTTCCCCCAACGACTGACGGAGAGAGGGCATCCGCGTGGGTATCGAGGAGAAGCTGCCCAGCGGCTTCCTGCTGAGCACCGTGGAAGGGCTGGCCGGCTACTTCCGCAAGGGATCCTTCTGGCCGGCCACGTTCGGACTCGCGTGCTGCGCGATCGAGATGATGGCGACCGGCGCGGGGCGCTACGACCTGGCCCGGTTCGGCATGGAGGTGTTCCGCGCCTCGCCGCGCCAGGCCGACCTGATGATCGTCGCCGGCCGGGTCAGCCAGAAGATGGCGCCGGTCCTGCGGCAGATCTACGACCAGATGCCCAACCCCAAGTGGGTGCTGTCGATGGGCGTCTGCGCGTCCTCGGGCGGCATGTTCAACAACTACGCGATCGTCCAGGGCGTCGACCACGTGGTGCCGGTGGACATCTACCTCCCCGGCTGCCCGCCCCGACCCGAGATGCTGATGGACGCGATCATCAAACTCCGCGAGGAGATCCAGGCGGCGCCGCTCGGCGTCAACCGCGAGAAGGCCGCCCGCGCCGCCGAACAGGCCGCCCTGAAGGCGCTGCCCACCATCGAGATGTTGCCCGCGAGCGCCCGCCGCGGCGCGCACGAGCTCGATCCCGGCATCCCGGTCGGCCACGCACCCGACGGGAGCGCCCGATGACCACTCCCGGCAGCACCCCCGAGGAGAAGGCCCAGCTGCCCATCCCCCGCGACGCCGACGTGGAACCCATCGAGGTCCGGCACGGCATGTTCGGCGCGAGCGGATCGGGCGACACCTCCGGCTACGGCAAGCTGGTCCGTACCGTCGCCTTCCCCGGCTCCGCCGCCCGCCCCTACGGCGGCCCGCGCGGAACCGCGGACGGCGAGGGCGAGTTCGACCTGGTCGCCGACGAGCTCTCCGGCGCCCTCGCGGAAGCCGGCATCGAGTTCGACGACGCGATCGAGAAGGTCGTGGTCGACCGCGGCGAACTCACCTTCCACGTGCGCCGCGAGTCGCTGCCCCGGATCGCGCTGACCCTGCGCAACGACCCGGCACTGCGCTTCGAGCTGTGTACCGGCGTCTCCGGTACGCACTACCCCCAGGAGACCGGCCGCGAGCTGCACGCGGTCTACCACCTGCGCTCGATCACCCACAATCGCGCGGTCCGGCTCGAGGTGAGCGTCCCCGACGCCGACCCGCACCTGCCGTCCCTGGTGAGCGTGTATCCCGCGCTGGACTGGCACGAGCGCGAGACCTACGACTTCTTCGGCCTCGTCTTCGACGGCCACCCCGCGCTCACGCGCATCCTCATGCCGGACGACTGGCCCGGCCACCCGCAGCGGAAGGACTACCCGCTCGGCGGCGTGCCCGTCGAGTACAAGGGCGCCCAGATCCCGCCGCCCGACCAGCGGAGGTCGTACAACTGATGAGCGATCAGACAACGACACCCCCATCCGCCGCGCACGCGCGGGAGACCACCGAGGGCCGGGTCTACACGGTCACCGGCTCCGACTGGGACGAAGTGATCCAGGCCGCGGCGGACGCGGAAGAGCGCATCGTCGTCAACATGGGCCCGCAACACCCCTCCACCCACGGTGTGTTGCGGCTGATCCTGGAGATCGACGGGGAGACCGTCACCGAGGCCCGCTGCGGAATCGGTTATCTGCACACCGGCATCGAGAAGAACCTGGAGTTCCGCAACTGGACCCAGGGCGTCACCTTCGTGACGCGCATGGACTACCTGATGCCGCTGCACAACGAGACCGCGTACTGCCTCGCGGTGGAGAAGCTGCTCGGCATCACCGACGACATCCCCGAGCGCGCGCAGGTGATCCGGGTCCTGCTGATGGAGCTCAACCGGATCTCCTCGCACATGGTCTGCCTGGCCACCGGCGGCATGGAGATCGGCGCGCTCACCGTGATGACCTTCGGGTTCCGCGACCGCGAACTGATCCTCGACGTGTTCGAGATGATCACCGGGCTTCGGATGAACCACGCCTACATCCGCCCCGGCGGCCTCGCCCAGGACCTTCCGCCCGGCGCCGTGGACAAGGTCCGCGAGCTGGTGAACATCCTGCCCGGCCGGATCCGCGAGTACGAACTGCTGCTCAACGACAACGCGATCTTCAAGGGCCGCACCCAGGGCATCGGCTACCTCGACCTGGCCGGCTGCATGGCCCTGGGCCTGACCGGCCCGGTGCTGCGCTCCACCGGACTGCCGCACGACCTGCGCAAGACGCAGCCGTACTGCGGCTACGAGAACTACGAGTTCGACGTGGCCACCGCGGACTCCTGCGACTCCTGGGGGCGGTACCTGATCCGCATCGAGGAGATGAAGCAGTCGCTGCGGATCGTCGAACAGTGCCTGGACCGGCTGGCCCCGGGCCCGGTCATGGTCGGCGACAAGAAGATCGCCTGGCCCGCGCAACTCGCGCTCGGCTCGGACGGCCTGGGCAACTCGCCCGCCCACATCGCGAACATCATGGGCACCTCGATGGAGTCCCTCATCCACCACTTCAAGCTGGTCACCGAGGGCTTCCGGGTACCACCGGGCCAGGTCTACAGCGCGATCGAGTCGCCACGCGGCGAACTGGGCGTACACGCGGTCAGCGACGGTGGCACCCGCCCCTACCGCGTGCACTTCCGCGACCCCTCGTTCAACAACCTGCAGGCCATGGCCGCGATGTGCGAAGGCGGTCAGGTGGCCGACGTGATCGTCGCAGTGGCGGGCATCGACCCCGTCATGGGAGGTGTCGACCGATGAGTACGGACCTGGGCATGCCGATGCCGCCGGCCAAGCCGGCTCCGCCGTTCCCGCCCGCGGTGCGCGCGCGCCTGGAGGTGGACGCGAAGGAGGTGATCGGGCGCTACCCGCAGGCCCGCTCGGCGCTGCTGCCGCTGCTGCACCTGGTGCAGGCCGAAGAGGGCTACGTCACCGGCACCGGCATCGAGTTCTGCGCCGACATGCTGGGCCTGACCACGGCGGAGGTCTCCGCGGTCTCCACCTTCTACACGATGTACCGGCGCCGCCAGGGCGGCGACTTCCACGTCGGCGTCTGTACCAACACGCTGTGCGCGGTGATGGGCGGCGACGAGATCTTCGCGAGCCTGAAGGACCACCTCGGGATCGGCAACAAGGAGACCACCGCCGACGGTGTGGTCACCCTGGAGCACATCGAGTGCAACGCCGCCTGCGACTACGCGCCCGTGGTGATGGTCAACTGGGAGTTCTTCGACGACGCGACCCCGCAGTCGGCCAAGGAACTCGTGGACGACCTGCGCGCGGGCAAGGACGCGGTGCCCACCCGCGGCGCGCGACTGTGCACCTTCCGGGACACCTCGCGGATCCTGGCCGGCTTCCCGGACGAGCGACCCGGCGCGGTCGACGAAGGCGGCGCCGGCGGCGCGGCCAGTCTGGTCGGGCTGCGCATCGCCAACGGCACGCACACCGAACGGCCGGCCCGGACCGCCACCCCGCCCGCCCCCCGGCGTGCCGGCGAGGAGAGCGCGGACGAGGCTCCGCGGACCCCGAGTTCGCACGACGCCCCGGCGCCCACCGCCGAGTCCGACCCGGCCCACCCCGCGCCCGCCACCGACCAGGACGGGGACCAAGCGCCGTGACCGAGCCCTCCCTCCTCACCCCCGTGCTCTCCGCGAACTGGGACGAGCACCAGCCGTGGACGCTGGACACCTACCGGCGCGGCGGCGGCTACGACGGACTGCGCAAGGCGCTGGCGATGCACCCCGACGAGGTGATCCAGACCGTCAAGGACTCCGGTCTGCGCGGTCGCGGCGGCGCGGGCTTCCCCACCGGCATGAAGTGGGGCTTCATCCCGCAGAACGACGGCAAGCCGCACTACCTCGTGGTCAACGCGGACGAGTCCGAGCCGGGAACCTGCAAGGACATCCCGCTCATGTACGCCAACCCGCACGTGCTGATCGAGGGTGTGATCATCGCGTCCTACGCGATCCGCTCCGAGCACGCGTTCATCTACGTGCGCGGCGAGGTGGTCCCGGTGCTGCGCCGACTGCACAACGCGGTCCGCGAGGCGTACGCCGCCGGCTACCTCGGCAAGAACGTGCTGGGCTCGGGCTTCGACCTCGAACTCACCGTGCACGCGGGCGCCGGCGCGTACATCTGCGGCGAGGAGACCGCGCTGCTCGACTCGCTCGAGGGCCGCCGGGGCCAGCCCCGACTGCGCCCGCCCTTCCCGGCGGTGGCCGGCCTGTACGCGTCCCCGACCTGCGTGAACAACGTCGAGTCGATCGCTTCGGTGCCGCCGATCCTGAACAAGGGCGTCGAGTGGTTCCGCTCGATGGGCTCGGAGAAGTCGCCCGGCTTCACGCTGTACTCGCTGTCCGGACACGTCGAACGACCCGGCCAGTACGAGGCCCCGCTCGGGGTCACCCTGCGCCAACTCCTGGACTTGGCGGGCGGCGTGCGCGAGGGGCACCGGATCAAGTTCTGGACGCCCGGCGGCTCGTCCACGCCGATGTTCACCGACGAGCACCTGGACGTGCCGCTCGACTACGAGGGCGTCGGCGCGGCCGGTTCCATGCTCGGCACCAAGGCGCTGCAGATCTTCGACGAGACCGTGTGCGTGGTGCGCGCCGTGCTGCGCTGGACCGAGTTCTACGAGCACGAGTCCTGCGGCAAGTGCACACCGTGCCGCGAAGGCACCTACTGGCTCACCCAGTTGCTCACCCGACTCGAGCGCGGCGAGGGCACCGAGGAGGACCTGGAGACGTTGCTCGACGTCGCCGACAACATCCTCGGCAAGTCCTTCTGCGCGCTCGGCGACGGTGCGGCGAGCCCGATCCAGTCCTCGCTCAAGTACTTCCGCGACGAGTACCTGGCGCACTTCGAGCACGGCGGCTGTCCGTTCGACACCGCGGCATCCACCGCGTGGGCGAAGACAGCCCCCGCTTCAACCGGGGCAGGAGCGCACAGCTGACATGACAGTCACGACCAACACCCCCGCGAGCGGGCCGCCGGCCCCCAAGCCGGAGGACCTCGTCACCATCTCGGTGGACGGGATCGACGTCTCCGTGCCCAAGGGCACCCTGGTGATCCGGGCCGCCGAGCTGATCGGCATCCAGATCCCCAGGTTCTGCGACCACCCGCTGCTCGACCCGGTCGGCGCCTGCCGGCAGTGCCTGGTCGAGGTCGAGGGCCAGCGCAAGCCGCTCGCGTCCTGCACCACCACCGTCACCGACGGCATGGTCGTGCGCACCCAGCTCACCTCGCCGGTCGCGAAGAAGTCGCAGGACGGGGTGATGGAGCTGCTGCTGATCAACCACCCCCTGGACTGCCCCGTCTGCGACAAGGGCGGCGAGTGCCCGCTGCAGAACCAGGCGATGGGCGCGGGTCGTTCGACCTCGCGCTTCACCGAGGTCAAGCGGACCTTCCCCAAGCCGCTGCGGATCTCCTCCGAGGTGCTCCTGGACCGCGAGCGCTGCGTGTTGTGCGCGCGCTGCACCCGCTTCTCCGAGCAGGTCGCGGGCGACCCGTTCATCGCGCTGATCGAACGCGGCGCGCTCCAGCAGGTCGGGATCTACGAGAAGCAGCCGTTCGAGTCCTACTTCTCCGGCAACACCATCCAGATCTGCCCGGTCGGCGCCCTCACCTCGGCCGCCTACCGGTTCCGGGCCCGGCCGTTCGACCTGGTGTCCTCCCCGACCACGTGCGAGCACTGCGCGTCCGGGTGCTCGCTGCGCGCGGACCACCGGCGGGGCAAGGTGCTGCGCCGGCTGGCCGGCGACGACCCCGAGGTCAACGAGGAATGGAACTGCGACAAGGGCCGCTTCGCGTTCCGCTACGCCACTCGACAGGACCGGCTCACCTCCCCACTCATCCGGGACGAGGACAGCGGCGAACTGGTTCCCGCGTCCTGGTCCGAGGCACTGGGCGTGGCCGCTCGCGGGCTGGCCGCCGCCCGCGGCTCGGCCGGCGTCCTGGTCGGCGGCCGGGTCACCCTCGAGGACGCCTACGCGTACGGCAAGTTCGCCCGGGTCGCGCTGGACAGCAACGACATCGACTTCCGGGCCCGCGAACACTCCGCCGAGGAGGCCGAGTTCCTCGCCGCCGAGGTGGCCGGTACCGGGCTGGGTGTGACCTACGCCGAGTTGGAGAAGGCCCCCGGTGTGCTGCTCGTCGGGTTCGAACCCGAGGACGAGTCGCCGATCGTGTTCCTGCGGCTGCGCAAGGCCGCCCGCAAGGGCCTGAAGGTGTATGGCATCGCGCCGTTCGCCACGGCCGGCCTGATCCGGATGAAGGGCAGCCTGCTGCGGGCCGCGCCCGGCACCGAGACCGAGTGGCTGTCCGCCCTCGGCGACCCGGCGATCGAGGGCGAACTGGCCCGGGGCGCGGCGGACCTGCTGCGCACCCCGGGCGCCGTCGTGCTCGTCGGCGAACGACTGGCGGGCGTGCCGGGCGCACTGGCCGAGGTCACCGCGCTGGCCGCGCGTACCGGAGCCCGACTCGCCTGGATCCCGCGCCGGGCCGGCGAGCGCGGCGCGCTCGACGCGGGCGCGCTGTACAACGTGCTCCCGGGCGGGCGACCGCTCGGCGATCCGGCGGCCCGCGCCGAGGTGGCCTCGCTCTGGCGGGTCGCCGACCTGCCCGGCGGCTACGGCCTGGACACCACCTCGATGCTCACCGCGGCCCGCGAACAGCGCCTGGCCGCGCTCGTGGTCGGTGGCGTCGACGTGGACGACCTGCCCGACCCGGCCGGCGCCCTGGCCGCACTGGACGCGGCCCGCTTCGTGGTCAGCCTGGAACTGCGGCACAGCGCGGTCACCGAACGCGCCGACGTGGTCTTCCCGGTCGCCGCGCCCGCCGAGAAGCCGGGCACCTTCGTCGACTGGGAGGGCCGCGAGCGCCCGTTCGCCACCGTGCTGAAGAAGGACCAGCTCACCGGCGACCTGGCCGCGGTGATGTCCGACCTGCGCGTGCTCGACGCGATCGCCGAGGCGATGGCCGAGCAGCGCGAGGGCACCGCGATCGAACTGCCCTCGCTCACCGCCGCCCGGCGCGAACTGCGCCGGCTCGGCCGGTGGACCGGCGACCGGGGGCCGGCCCCCGAGGGCCGGGCCCGCGAACTTCCGCGTCCCGGCGCGGGCGAGGCCGTACTGGCCACCTGGCGTCTGCTCCTGGACGAGGGCCGGGGCCAGGACGGCGAACCCCATCTGGCGGGCACCCGGCGTGCGCCGGTCGTCCGGCTGTGTGCGTCCACGGCCGCCGAGATCGGCGCCGAGGACGGGGGCGGCGTCACCGTGACCTCGTTGCACGGGGAGGTCACGTTGCCGCTGCGCGTCACCGACATGACCGAGCGCGTGGTGTTCCTGCCCGCGAACTCGCCGGGCTCCTCGGTGCGTCGCGCACTGGGCGTCGGCGCGGGCGAGGTGGTCAAGATCCGGCCGGCAGTGGTCGATCTCGCTCAGGCCGAAGGCCCACCCAACGGCACCGGCCACAACGGTCGGACCGCACACGTTCACGAGGAGGAGCGGTGACGGACAGCGGCATGCAGCTCGCCGCCGTCGGGTTCGGCACCGACGTCTGGTGGCTGGTCCTGCTCAAGGCGGTGCTCATCTTCGCGTTCTGCGTCGTGATGACGCTGTTCGCGATCTGGTGGGAACGCAAGGTCGTGGCCTGGATGCAGATGCGCATCGGGCCCAAGTACACCGGCCCGCAGGGCCTGCTCCAGTCCCTCGCGGACGGCGTGAAGCTCGCGCTCAAGGAGGACATCACCGTCAAGGGCGCCGACAAGGCCGTCTACATCATCGCCCCGATCGTGGCGATGGTCCCGGCGTTCATGGCGTTCGCGGTGATCCCCTTCGGCCCCGAGGTCTCCATCTTCGGGGAGCGCACACACCTGCAACTGACCGACCTGCCGGTCGCGGTCCTCTACATCCTCGCGGTCGCGTCCGTGGGCATCTACGGCATCGTGCTCGCGGGCTGGTCCTCGGGCTCGACCTACCCGCTGCTCGGCGGGCTGCGCAGCTCGGCGCAGATGATCTCGTACGAGATCGCGATGGGCCTGTCGTTCGCGGCGGTCTTCCTCTACGCCGGCTCGATGTCCACGTCGGAGATCGTCGCCGCCCAGCAGGACACCTGGTACGCCGTCCTGCTGCCGGTCTCGTTCATCATCTACGTCGTCGCGATGATCGGTGAGACCAACCGCGCGCCGTTCGACCTCCCCGAGGCCGAGGGCGAGCTGGTCGGCGGCTTCCACACCGAGTACTCGTCGCTGAAGTTCGCGCTGTTCTTCCTCGCCGAGTACGTGAACATGGTCGTGGTCAGCTCGCTGGCGACCACCCTGTTCCTCGGCGGCTACCTCGCGCCGTGGCCGATCACCGCGGTCTGGGACGGCGCCAACTCCGGCTGGTGGCCCTTCCTCTGGTACTTCCTCAAGGTCCAGGCCTTCATCTTCGTGTTCATCTGGCTGCGCGGCACGCTGCCGCGGTTCCGCTACGACCAGTTCATGAAGATCGGCTGGAAGGTGCTGATCCCGCTCTCGCTGGTGTGGCTGATGCTGGTGGCCACCGTGCGCGCGCTCAAGAACGAGGGCTACGAGCAGTCCCGGATCGTGCTGTGGGTCGCCGGCGGCGTGGTCGCCCTGCTCCTGCTGTCGATCCTGTGGGACGCGGTCACGCCCAACAAGGACGAGGAGGCCGACGCGAAGGCGGCCGGCCCCGAACCGTTCGACCCGATGGCGGGCGGGTTCCCCGTACCGCCGATGCCGGGACAGCAACTCCCGCCGGTGCCGCGCCGCAACGTGCGCAAACCCGAGCCGGTCGGAGTGCCGGCCGCGGCGGAGCCCCCGGCCGACCGCACTGAAGGAGAGGCATAGACCCGTGCCCAAGTTCCTCGGACCGGTCGCGGGGTTCGGTGTCACCTTCGCGACGATGTTCAAGAAGGCGAACACCGAGTACTACCCGTACGAGAAGAAGGTCACCGCACCGCGATTCCACGGCCGGCACCAGCTCAACCGGTACGCCGACGGCCTGGAGAAGTGCATCGGCTGCGAACTGTGCGCGTGGGCGTGTCCCGCCGACGCGATCTTCGTGGAGGGTGCCGACAACACCGACGAGGAGCGCTTCTCGCCCGGTGAGCGGTACGGCCGCAACTACCAGATCAACTACCTGCGCTGCATCTTCTGCGGCCTGTGCATCGAGGCCTGCCCGACCCGGGCGCTGACCATGACCAACGAGTTCGAGCTCGCCGACACCAGCCGGGCGAGCCTGATCTTCACCAAGGAACAGCTGCTCGCGCCGCTGTACGAGGGCATGGTCCCGGCGCCGCACGAGATGTACCCGGGAACCACCGACACCGACTACTACCTGGGCAAGGTCACCGCGGCCGCGCCCGGCACGGTGACCCAGGGGCAGCCCCGCGAGACGGCCGAGGCGCACAAGCAGGGGACGGAGGCGGGCCGATGAGCCCCGGAATCGACTTCGCGGCCGAGGTCACCAAGACCTCCACCGGTGAGGCGCTGCAGTTCTGGGTGCTCGCGGCCGTCGCGCTGATCGGCGCGCTGGCCACCGTCTTCATGAAGAAGGCGGTGCACAGCGCGCTCGCGCTGGTCACCACGATGATGTGCCTGGCGATCTTCTACCTGGCCCAGGGCGCGATGTTCCTGGGCATCGTGCAGATCGTGGTCTACACCGGCGCGATCATGATGCTGTTCCTGTTCGTGCTGATGCTGGTCGGCGTCTCCTCGGTGGACTCGCTCAAGGAGACGCTGAAGGGCCAGCGGATCGCCGCCGCGGGGCTCGGCCTGGGCTTCGGCATCCTGCTCGTCGCCGGCATCGCCAACGCGTCCATCACACACTTCAGCGCCTTGGCCACCAAGACGCCGGGCAGCCGCCCGGTCTACCCCGCCGAGACCGACGACGAGGCACTGCGCGCGGTGGCCGAGGGCAACGTCCAGGGCCTGGCGCACCAGATCTTCACCAAGTACATCTGGGCCTTCGAGATGACCAGCGCGCTGCTGATCACCGCGGCGGTCGGCGCGATGGTGCTCGCGCACCGCGAGCGGCTGGTGGCGCGCAAATCCCAGCGCGAACTCTCCGAGGAGCGGGTGCGCGATAACAAGCAGGTCGCGCCGCTGCCCACGCCCGGCGTGTACGCCCGGCACAACGCCGTGGACGTGCCCGCGCTGCTGCCGGACGGCAGCATCTCGCAGTTGTCGATCAACAACACGCTCCGTGCGCGCGGACAGATCCGCGACGTCAGCGCCGAGCAGGTGCACAGCGTCGCCGAGTTGGAGAGCGCCGGCACCGACACCGACGACGAGGCGTGGCCGGACGAGTCGGACGGACCCTCGTCCGCGCCGGTGCCCACCGCCCGGCAGGAACACGACGACGCCGACACCTCGGCGGGCGACGGGTCGGGCAACGAGGTTGCCGCCGGCGCAGGCTCCAAGGAGGGGCGCCCGTGAACCCGGTGAACTACCTGTACCTGTCCGCGCTGTTGTTCACCATCGGCGCGGCCGGGGTCCTGCTCCGGCGCAACGCGATCGTCGTGTTCATGTGCGTCGAACTGATGTTGAACGCGTGCAACCTCGCGTTCGTGACGTTCGGCCGCATGCACGACAACCTCGACGGCCAGATCATCGCGTTCTTCACGATGGTCGTCGCCGCGTGCGAGGTCGTGGTCGGACTGTCCATCATCATCGCCATCTTCCGCAGCCGCCGTTCGGCCTCGGTCGACGACGCCAGCCTCATGAAGTGGTAGGTCGGAACCGGTGATCGAAACCTCCTCCCTGGCCTCCGGCGTCGTGCTCGCCAACGAGGGCGGCGGCGGGCTGCACTCCGTCGCGGCGAGTGGCGCGTTCTCGGCGCTGTGGCTGGTCGTCGGCCTGCCGCTGTTGGGCGCGCTGCTGCTGCTCGTCGGCGGCAAGCGCACCAACGCCTTCGGCCACATCCTCGCCACCGCCTTGGCCCTCGGGTCGTTCGTGGTCGGCGCGCTCATGTTCGTGACCATGCTCGGCAAGGACGACGCGGACCGCTCCGTCGACCAGCACCTGTGGACCTGGGCGCCGGTCAACGAGTTCCAGGCCGACATCGGCCTGCACCTGGACCAACTGTCCATGGTGTTCGTGCTGTTGATCACCGGTGTGGGCTCGCTGATCCACATCTACTCGATCGGCTACATGGCGCACGACGAGAACCGTCGACGCTTCTTCGCCTATCTGAACCTGTTCGTCGCCGCGATGCTGCTGCTGGTGCTGGCGAACAACTACCTTCTGCTGTACGTCGGTTGGGAGGGTGTGGGTCTTGCCTCCTACCTGCTGATCGGTTTCTGGCAGCACAAGCCCAGCGCCGCGACCGCCGCCAAGAAGGCGTTCATCATGAACCGCGTCGGCGACTTCGGTCTGGCCGTCGCGATCTTCCTGATGTTCACCACGTTCGGCAGCTTCGACTTCGCCGACGTGCTCGGCGGCAGTGCGAGCGCGAGCGACGGCACGATGACCGCGATCGGCCTGATGCTGCTGCTCGCCGCGTGCGGCAAGTCGGCGCAGTTCCCGCTCCAGGCCTGGCTCGGCGACGCGATGGAGGGCCCGACCCCGGTCTCCGCGCTGATCCACGCGGCGACCATGGTCACCGCCGGCGTGTACCTGATCACGCGGTCGGCGGAGATCTTCAACGCCTCGCCGGACGCCCAGCTCGCGGTCACCATCGTGGGCGCGATCACCGTGCTGTTCGGGGCGATCGTGGGTTGCGCCAAGGACGACATCAAGAAGGCGCTGGCCGCCTCGACGATGAGCCAGATCGGCTACATGATCCTGGCCGCGGGCCTGGGTCCGATCGGCTACGCCTTCGCGATCATGCACCTGGTCACGCACGGCTTCTTCAAGGCCGGGTTGTTCCTGGGCGCGGGTTCGGTCATGCACGGCATGAACGACGAGGTCGACATGCGCCGCTACGGCGGCCTGCGCAAGTACATGCCGATCACCTTCGCCACCTTCGGCCTGGGCTACCTGTCGATCATCGGCTTCCCACTGCTGTCCGGGTTCTTCACCAAGGACAAGATCATCGAGGCGGCGTTCGCCAAGGGCGGCACCTCCGGCTGGATCCTGGGCGCGGTCACCCTGCTCGCCGCCGGCCTCACCGCGTTCTACATGACGCGCGTGATGCTGATGACCTTCTTCGGCAAGGAACGCTGGAAGGAGGCGCCCGTCGGCGCCCCGGCGGACTGGCACGAGCCGCACCCGCACGAGTCGCCGACCTCGATGACCGGCCCGATGATCCTGCTCGCGTTCGGATCGGTGTTCGCCGGTGGCCTGTTCGTGCTCAACGACTCGTTCGTGAAGTGGCTGACGCCGGTCACCGGCTTCTCGCACGGCGACCTGCCGATGAGCGAGTGGGCGGTCACCGGTATGGCGCTCGCGATGGTCGCGCTCGGCTCGGCGGTGGCCTACGTGCAGTACGCCCGCCGGGACGTGCCCGCCGTGGCGCCGGCCGCGAGCCTGGTCACCGTGGCCGCTCGTCGGGACCTGTACCAGGACGCGGTCAACGAGGGCCTGGTGATGCGGCCCGGTCAGTACCTGACCCGCCTGCTCGTGTGGTTCGACAACCGCGGCGTGGACGGATTCGTGGGCGGACTCGCGGCGTTCTTCGGCGGCACCTCGGCGCGTGTGCGCAAGGTGCAGACCGGCTTCGTCCGCTCGTACGCGCTGTCCATGTTCGGCGGCACGCTGCTGGTCGTGGCCTGCACGCTGATGGCTCGGATGGCCTGAACATGACCATCCGGACACGACCCCAGATCGCCCACACCGTAGGCGCCTCGGCGGAGGGACTTCGATGAACGGCCACTTTCCCTGGCTGACGACGCTGGCGGCGCTGCCGTTCGTCGGTGGCCTGTGCGTCGCCGCCGTTCCGGCCGGCAAGCGCAAGCTCGCCAAGAACGTGGCGCTGCTGTTCAGCCTGCTCACACTGGCCGTCGCGATCGCGGTGGCGACCAGGTTCGACAACGACGGCGGCCGTTTCCAGATCACCGAGAGCTACAGCTGGATCTCCTCGTTCGGGGTGCGCTGGTCGCTGGGTGTGGACGGGATCGGCCTGGTGCTGATCCTGCTCACCGCGGTGCTGATGCCGCTGCTGATCCTGGCCTCCTGGCACGACGCGGACCAGGCGCCGGTGAACGCCGACGGCTCGGCCGGCACCGGCAAGCCCGCGCCGCGCAGCACGCACGCGTTCTTCGCGCTGATGTTGCTGGTCGAGGCCATGGTCGTGGTGTCCTTCGCGGCCACCGACGTGTTCATGTTCTACGTCTTCTTCGAAGCCATGCTGATCCCGATGTACTTCCTGATCGGCGGCTACGGCGGCGCGCAACGCTCGTACGCGGCGGTCAAGTTCCTGCTCTACAACCTGCTCGGCGGACTGGTCATGCTGGCCGCCGTGGTCGGGCTGTACGTGGCGACCGCGAACCAGGGCATCGGGATCGACGGCAACGGCACGTTCGACTTCGTGAAGATCTCGCAGGCGGTGGCCACCGGTCAGCTCGACATCGATCCGACCGCGGAGAAGGCGCTGTTCCTGGGCTTCATGTTCGCGTTCGCGGTCAAGGCCCCGCTGTGGCCGTTCCACACCTGGCTGCCGGACACCATGACCGAGGCCACACCCGGCATCGCGGTGCTGGTCACCGCGATGGTGGACAAGGTCGGCACGTTCGCGATGTTGCGGTTCTGCCTGGAGATCTTCCCGGACGCGTCGAAGTACTTCGCCCCCGTGATCGTCACGCTCGCGGTGATCGGGATCATCTACGGCGCGCTGCTGGCGGTCGGCCAGACCGACATCAAGCGGCTGATCGCGTACACGTCCATCTCGCACTTCGGCTTCATCATCCTGGGCATCTTCGTGATGACCAGTCAGGGTCAGTCGGGCGCGACGTTGTACATGGTCAACCACGGCTTCTCCACCGCGGCCCTGCTGCTGATCGCGGGCTTCCTGATCACCCGCCGCGGCAGCAAGACGATCGCCGACTTCGGCGGCGTGCAGAAGGTCGCCCCCATTCTCGCGGGTACGTTCCTGGTGGCCGGACTCGCGACCCTCTCGATGCCGGGACTCGCCCCGTTCGTGAGCGAATTCCTGGTGTTGGTGGGCGCGTTCGCGAAGTACAAGGTGGCCGCGATCTTCGCCACCACCGGCATCGTGCTCGCCGCCCTGTACGTGCTGGTGTTGTACCAACGCACGATGACCGGCCCACTGCGGCCGGGCAATGAGAAGCTCCGCGACCTGGTGCCGCGTGAACTGGCGGTCGTGGTACCGCTGATCGCGTTCCTGCTCGTGCTCGGCGTCTATCCCAAGCCGGTGCTCGACGCGGTGAACCCGGCCGTGGACCACACGCTCAGCCGGGTGGAGCAGAAGGACCCGGCGCCCACCAAGCCCATCGAACAGGCCGCGGGCACCGAGGCGCACACCACTGGAGGCTCCAAGTGAGCATGAGCACCGCCGCTACGGCAACGCTCGCCGCGACGAAGGTGGACGCGCCCACCGTCGAGTACGGCAAGCTCTCGCCGATCCTGATCATCGCGGGCGTCGCCGTGGTCGGCGTGCTGATCGAGGCGTTCCTGCCCCGACCGGCCCGCTACCGCGCGCAGCTCACCGTGGCCCTGGTCGGCATGATCGGCGCCTTCGGCGCGGTCGTCTGGCTCGCCCGGGACCTCCCGGACGACCACCGGGGCAGCATCACCGCGATGGGCGCGGTCGCCGTGGACGGCCCGTCGCTGTTCCTGCAGGGCACGCTGCTGCTGATCGGCATCGCCTCGGTGCTGCTGATCGGCGAGCGCAGGCTGGAACCGGCCGGCGGCGACGCGTTCGCCCCGCAGGCCGCGGCGGCGCCGGGCAGTCAGCAGGAGAAGGACGCGACGGCGGCCGGGTGGACGCAGACCGAGGTCTTCCCGCTGACCATGTTCTCGCTGGTGGGCATGCTGCTCTTCCCGGCGGCGAACGACCTGCTGATGATGTTCGTGGCGCTCGAGGTGTTGTCGCTGCCGCTCTACCTGCTGTGCGGGCTGGCCCGGCGCAACCGGCTGCTCTCCCAGGAGGCGGCGCTCAAGTACTTCCTGCTCGGCGCGTTCTCCTCGGCGTTCTTCCTGTTCGGCGTGGCGATGTTGTACGGCTACTCGGGCAGTGTCTCGCTGGACAGGATCGGCGTGGCCTCGGCGGGCGCGATGGACAACGACGCGCTGCTGCTGATCGGGCTCGCGATGGTGGCGGTCGGCCTGCTGTTCAAGGTCGGCGCCGTGCCGTTCCACTCCTGGACGCCGGACGTGTACCAGGGCGCGCCGACCCCGATCACCGGGTTCATGGCGGCGGCCACCAAGGTCGCCGCGTTCGGCGCGATGATGCGGTTCTTCTACGTCGCGCTGCCGGGCATGCGCTGGGACTGGCGGCCGGTGATGATCGGCGTCGCGATCCTGACCATGGTCGCCGGCGCGATCATCGCGATCACCCAGACCGACGTGAAGCGACTGCTGGCCTACTCGTCGATCGCCCACGCGGGTTTCATTCTGACCGGAATGATCGCGATGAACGACGCGGGCGTGTCGTCCACGATGTTCTACCTTGTGGCCTATGGGTTCGTCACTCTGGGTGCCTTCGCGGTGGTCACACTGGTACGCGACGCCCGCGGCGAGGCGACCCATCTGTCCCACTGGGCGGGTCTGGGCAGGCGCTCCCCGCTGGTCGCAGGAGTGTTCGCTCTGTTCCTGCTCGCCTTCGCCGGAATCCCGCTGACCAGCGGTTTCTCCGGAAAGTTCGCGGTCTTCCAGGCGGCGGCGCAAGGGGGTGCGGGCAGCCTCGTGGTGGTCGGTGTGCTGTGCAGCGCGATCGCCGCGTTCTTCTACGTGCGGGTGATCGTGTTGATGTTCTTCTCGGAGCCCAAGGTCGACGGTCCGACGGTTGTCGTACCCAGCGTGATGACCACCGCTGCCATCGCGCTCGGGGTAGCCGTTACCGTGGTCCTTGGCATCCTCCCGCAGCCGGTACTGGACCTCGCGGACAAGGCAGCCTTGTTCGTCCATTGAGCACGACGCAGAGACTCTGCGTGATCGACAGGAGAGAACCGTCATGGCGATCGTGGGGCCCTTCGGGCTGAGCGTCACGGACGAGACTCTCGACGCCGATATCAGGGCGGGGATGGCCGCCGTGGAGCAGGAGCTCCTGGCGGCCACCAAGAGCGAGTTCCCCTACCTGACGCAGACCTCGCGGCACCTGGTGGAGGCGGGCGGCAAGCGGTTCCGGCCTCTGCTGGTGCTGCTCGCCGCCCAGTTCGGCGACTGGCAGGCCCCGGGCGTGGTGCCCGCGGCGGTGGTGTGCGAACTGACCCATCTGGCCACGCTGTACCACGACGACGTGATGGACGAGGCTCCGCTGCGGCGCGGCGCGCCCAGCGCGAACTCCCGGTGGGACAACTCGGTCGCGATCCTGACCGGCGACTTCCTGTTCGCCCGAGCCTCGGAGATCGTCGCCGACCTGGGCAACGAGGCGGTCCGGATCCAGGCGCGGGCGTTCGCCCGACTGGTCACCGGCCAGATCCGCGAGACGGTCGGACCGGGCCCCGGCGACGACCCGGTCGAGCACTACCTGTCGGTGATGGCGGACAAGACCGGCTCGCTGATCGCGGCCTCGGGCCAGTTCGGCGCGATGTTCGCGGGCGCGGACGAGCACGTGGTGGACATCCTGACCCGCTACGGCGAGCGGTTCGGCGTCGCGTTCCAACTGGCCGACGACGTGCTCGACATCGCCAGCGAGGCGACCGAGTCCGGCAAGACACCGGGCACCGACCTGCGCGAGGGTGTGCCGACGTTGCCGGTGCTGCACCTGCGGGCGGGCGTGGCCGGGTCGTCGCCGGCGGCCGACCGGCACCTGCTGAACCTCCTGGACGGGCCGATCACCGACGACGACGAGCACGCCGAGGCGCTCGCGCTGTTGCGCGCGCACCCGGCACTCGCCAAGGCCCGCGAGGACACTCGGCGTTATGCCGAAGCGGCTCGGGAGGTCCTGGCGCCGCTGCCGGAGTGCAGCGCGAAGCGGGCGTTGTCCTCGTTGTGCGAGTTGGTCGTGGAGCGCAGCGCGTAGTTTTCGATGCCGGCCCGCCCACCCGTGACGTCGGGTGGGCGGGCCGCGGTCTACCGCGGGAGTGCTCGCCGGCTGCTCCCTCGGGAGTAGCGCGGGAGGTGGTGCGTCACCATCAAGTCCCGTGCTCGGGTGCGGCGCACGTCTTGAGGGTGACGTTTTGCGGTGACGTGAGGCCGACGCCGAGTGCCCGGTCCCGATGATCCCCTTGTGGTGTCGCATTCGACACTCGAATCAGGGGGCAATCTCCATGACCCGCACCACCCGCCGATCCGTTCCGTGGCGCTTCGCGGTGCCGGCCGCGATCGCGGCGGCGACCGTGGGCGCCGTGACGTTCGGCCCCGCCGCGTTCGCCGACGACTCGCATCCGGGGCTACCGGACCAGACCGCCGATCAACTCGTCGCCAAGGTCGCCGCCGCCCGGGCCGACGCGCTGACCGGCACCGTCCGCATCGACACCGACCTGGGCCTGCCCGCCCTGCCCGGCAAGGCCGGCGGCGGCCCACAGGCGCTGCTGTCCGGCACCAACAAGCTCCAGGTGGCCGTGGACGGCCCGGACCGACAGCGGATCGGCATCATGTCCGATCTGGCCGAGTACAACGTCATCCACAACGGCCGGGACGTGTGGACCTACGACAGCCGTGCGCACGCGGCCACCCACGGCACGATCGACACGAGCCGGCCGGACGTGGCCTCGCTGCTGCCGGTCACGCCGCAGGACGCGGCCGGGCAACTGCTCGACCTGGTCGGCCCGAGCACCGACGTCCGGGCCGACGGCACCGCCCGGGTCGCCGGGCACGACGTCTACAAGCTCCGCTTCGCGCCCAAGGCCCAGGGCAGCCTGATCGCCGCGGCGACGGTGTTCGTGGACGCGAGGACCGGGGTGCCGCTGCGGGTGACGGTCGACACCGTCAAGGGCGGCAAGCCCGCGATCGACATCGGCTTCGAGAAGGTCTCCTACGACAAGCCGGCGGCCGACACGTTCGACTTCAAGCCGCCGGCCGGGGCGCGGGTCAAGGAGGTGCCGACGAACGAGGCGATGCCCGAGCCGCCCGCCGCGCCGAACCCGCCCACCGCTCCCACCGGGGAGCAGCCGAAGCAGAACCCGGGTCTGTTCGGCGACGGGTGGGCCACCGTGGTCGAGTTGCCCGCCGGCGGGGAGGCCGAGGACGCCACCCGGCTGTTGGGCAAGCTGGGCAAGCCGGTTCCGGGCGGGACGCTGATCGACACCCGGCTGCTGAACGTGTTGAGCACCGACTCGGGCCGGATCTTCGCCGGCGCGGTCGACGCGGACACGCTCCAGCGGATCGCGGCACAGCGATGAGCGCGTCCACGGCGGTCGGCGCCGCGGCGATCCGTACCGAGGGGCTGTCCAAGCGCTACGGCCGGGACCGGCTCGCCGTGGACGGACTCGACCTGACCGTGCCGGCCGGTTCCGTCTTCGGGTTCCTCGGGCCCAACGGTTCCGGCAAGACCACGACCATCCGGATGTTGCTCGGCCTGATCCGGCCGACCGGCGGTTCGGTCACCCTGCTCGACGGCCCCATGCCCGGGGCCGTCGGGCAGGTCCTGCCCAGGGTCGGCGCGCTGATCGAAGGCCCGGCCCACTACGGCTTCCTGACGGGTCGGCAGAACCTGGAGCGGCTGGACGCCGCGGACCCCACGTCGGATCCGCGCACCCGCGCCGCCCGGGTGGACGAGGCACTGGCCAAGGTCGGGCTGACGGCGGTGGCCGGGCGCAAGGCGCGGGCGTACTCGCTGGGCATGAAGCAGCGGCTCGGCATCGCCTCCGCGCTGTTGCGACCGCGCGACCTGCTGGTGCTGGACGAGCCGACCAACGGCCTGGACCCGCAGGGGATGCGCGAGATCCGGGCGCTGATCCGCGCCTTGGCCGCGGACGGCACGACGGTGTTCCTGTCCTCGCATCTGCTGGACGAGATCGAGCAGGTGTGCACGGACGTGGCGGTGATGAGCCACGGCAGGCTGATCACCCAGGGCACGGTGGAATCGCTGCGCGCGGGCACCCGGGCCCGCCTGGTGGTCACGACTCCCGACGCGGAGGCGGCGGTCGTGGTGCTGACCAGGCTCGGCGCGAGCGACATCGTCACCACCTCGGACGGTGTCGAGGCCGACCCCGCTCCCCTGGAGCCCGACGAGGTCTGTGCGGCGCTGGTGCGCGCCGACGTCCGGGTCCGTTCGTTCACCCTCGCGCGGCCGTCCCTGGAGGACGCGTTCGTCGCCCTGACCGGAGAAGGCTTCGATGTCACCGACTGACGCACTGCCCAAGACGGGCGTCCTGTCGCCCGCGTTCCGGTACTCGACGGGCACCGAGACGTTCGGGTCCGAGCGACTGCCGCGGCTGCGCGGGCTGATGCGCAGCGAACTGCGCCTGGTCTTCCTGCGCCCGCGCACGGCCGCGATGCTGGGCTTCCTGGCCTTCGTGCCGGTCATGCTCGGGGTCGCGTTGCGCTACTTCCACGACGGGGGTTCCTCGGGCGGTGGCGGCGGGGGAATGGACTTCGTGAACCAGGTCACCGGCAACGGGCTGTTCCTGGTCTTCGCGTCGCTGGCCGCCGCGCTGCCGTTCTTCCTGCCGATGACGGTCGGCGTGGTGGCGGGGGACTCGATCGCGGGCGAGGCGCACGCCGGGACGCTGCGCTATCTGCTGGTCGCGCCGGCCGGCCGGACCCGGTTGTTGCTGGTGAAGTTCGCCGGCGTGCTGGCCTTCTGCCTGGCCGCCACGCTCACGGTGGCGCTGTCCGCGCTGGTGGTGGGCGCCGCGCTGTTCCCGATGGGCGATGTGCCGCTGTTGACCGGGGACACCATCTCGATGGCCGAGGCGTCCTGGCGCGCGTTGTTGATCGCGCTGTGCGTCGCGGCCTCGCTGGTCGGCCTCGCGGCGATCGGGCTGTTCGTGTCGACGCTGACCACGGTGCCGGTCGCGGCGATGGCCACCACGGTGGGCGTGGTCATCGTGACCGCGATCCTCACCGGGATCCCGCAACTGTCGGGTATCCACCCGTGGTTGTTCACCGACGGCTGGATGAGCTTCGGCGACCTGCTGCGCGACCCGATCCCCACCGACGAGATCCTGCGCAACCTGGGCGTCCAGACGGCCTACACGGCCATCTTCGGCGCGGCGGCCTGGGCCCGGATGACCGAACGCGACATCACCACGTGAGCGCGGGCGGGTCGGCCGGTGGTCCGGGTGGGCGACTCGTCCGGGTGAATGTCCGGTTGGCGCGGGTGTCCCGGGTGCATGTACGGCCCCATGAGGATGCGCGCGGCGATCGCGATGGTGTCCGCGGCCGCGGCCGCGGTGTTCGGGACGGTGCCCGCGGCGGCGCGGTCGGCGGACACACCGCCGGAGACCTACTCGTACCTGGTGCTGACCCGGCCCGACGGCGCGGCGGGCGCGGCGCTCGCCGAGGCGGCGGTGCGGCGGGCCGGGGGCACGGTGGTGCAGGCGTACGGGCGGATCGGGGTGGTGGTGGCGCACGGCGGGCCGGGATTCGCGGCGGCGGTGCGCGGGCGGCCCGGGGTGGCGCGGGTCGGCGCGACGCGCACGGTGCCGGTGCGGGCGGCGGAGCGGACCGGCGCGCCGGCCGCGGATCCGGCCGAGGCGGCCCAGTGGAACCTGGCGATGGTGCACGCGTACGAGGCGCAGCGGATCACCGAGGGGGTTCCCGACGTCGTGGTCGCGGTGGCCGACACGGGCGTGGACGATCGGCATCCGGATCTGGCGCCGAACTTCGACGCCGCGTTGTCCGCGGACTGTTCGACGGGCCGGCCGATCCAGGCGGACGCGGCGTGGCGGGCCCCGCGCTCGGATCACGGCACACACGTGGCCGGCACCATCGCGGCGGCCCGCAACGGCACGGGCGTGGTCGGCGTGGCGCCCGGGGTGCGGATCGCGGCGTTGCGGATCGGTGACGCGGACGCGATGTTCCACGGCGAGGCGAGCGTGTGCGGGTTCGTCTGGCTCGCCGAGCACGCGGACCGGGGGCTGCGGATCGCCAACCACAGCTACTACAACGACCCGTGGTGGCTGCTGTGTCCGGACGACGAGGACCAGGCGGTGATCCACGAGGCGGTACGCCGGGCGGCGGCGTACGCGGCCGATCGGGGCGTGCTGTCGATCGCGGCGGCGGGCAACGCCGACTACGACCTCGCGCACAAGACGGTGGATCCGTACAGCCCCGACGACGCGGCCGAACGGCCCGTGAGGCCGCGGCCGGTGACCGACGCGTGCCGGATGTTGCCGGCCGAACTCCCGGGTGTGGTCACGGTCGCGGCGGTCGGTGCGGACGGGCGCCGGGCCGGCTACTCGAACACGGGCCTGGGTGTGGTGGACCTGGCCGGCCCGGGCGGCGGCGGGGCGGGCGGCGAGGGCGTGTTGTCGACGGCGCGCGAGGGCGGTTGGGCGCACAAGGCGGGCACGTCGATGGCGGCGCCGGCGGTGAGCGGGGTGGCCGCGCTGATCGCCTCGGCGCATCCCGCGTGGGGGCCGGCCGCGATCACCGCCCGGTTGTACGCGACGGCGACCCGACTGCCGTGCGCGGCGCCGTGCACAGCGTCCGGCGACATCGACTCGTTCCACGGCCACGGCCTGGTGGACGCGCTCCACGCGGTGCGCCCGGGGAAGTGAGCCGGTCGCGCACGGCACCGGGGGCGTGCGCCGACCACGGGCGCGCGGAGCGGGTCACCCGACACCTCGGCCCGCGCCGAAACACCCGCGTGTCGGCGTGCCCGGGCCGGCAGGGTGGTGCCGTGAGTGCTCGCTTCCGCAGTTATCGCTATGTCGGGCCGGCGGACATCCGCGCCGAGGTGGTGCGTGGCTCGGGCGGGGGCCGGCCGATCCGCTCCGCCGGCGAGTTGGCGGCCTGGCTCGGGGCGCAGGAGCGCGGCGACCTGGCCGAGCCCTTCACGTACGTGGTCGCGCTCGACGGGGTGCTGCGGCTCGCCCCGCGTCGCAGCGAGCACGTGGCCTGTGCGGGCGGCGGACGGGTGCTCGGCGCCGGAGAGATCGCCTTCGGGGTCGAGGACGGGGCGTGGGCGGTGGTCGGGATCGGCAACCAGTCGTCCGGCTATTGCCCGGAACCGGATTCGTGGCCGGCGGTCGCCGCGGCCCTCGCGCGCATCGGTGTGGCCCGTCCGGACGCTTTCACCGACGTGTTCGTGTTCCGCCGGTGTCCGGATTGCGGTGAGCGCGCGGTGGTCAAGGAGGACGATTTCGTCTGCGCCTGCTGTGCCGCCGAGTTGCCGCGGGACTGGAACTTCGAGTGAACGCGCAGGTCGGCGGGGCCGGCTGACAGCCGGGGCCGGCGCTGACAGCGGGCTGTCGGGGCGGTCAGTGGTTTGTGCGGGGGCTGCCGGCGGTGAAGCGGATGCTCTTGCACATGGACACCACGGGCAACACCACCGCCAAGGCACCCGGAGTGATCGGCTCCTTCGTCCGCTTCGTCGTCTTCGGCGGCGGTGTCGGCCTCGCGAGCAGCGCGACGCTGGTCCTGCTCTCCGGCCGCGTGCCGTTCGCCGCCGCCAACGCGCTGGTGACCGTCGGCTCGACGTTGATCGCCACCGAACTGCACAGCCGGTTCACCTTCGGCCAGGACAAGCCCGGCAATAGCGACCACATCAAGGCGGCGCTGACCGTCCTGGTCTGCTACCTGTTCACCACCGCCGCGATGCTCGTCCTGCGCGCGATCGAGCCGAACGCCGGTGTGCTGGTCGAGCAGTCGGTGTACCTGTCCGCGTCGGGCCTGGCCGGCGTCGGCCGGTTCGCCTTCATGCGCCTGGTGATCTTCGCGAAGAAGGGCCCGAAGGCCACGCAGCGGGTGCTGGCCCGCGAAGCGGTGGTCCCGGCGGCCTGACCGGGCCCGACCCGACGATCGACGGATCGGCGCGAAGCAGCGAGCGGCGAATGTGTCCCGCCGACTCGCTGTCTCGTGCCGATCCGTCGCCGCGTTTCCGGGGGTTGCGGGCGGCCGCCGGGATCAGGTCACGAAGCAGAACTCGTTGCCCTCGGGGTCGCTCATCACCTGGAACGAGCCCTGCTCGTCGGTGACCGTGGCGCCCCGGGCGTCGGCGCCGAGGGAGACCGCCAGGGTCACGGCGGCGTCGATGTCGGTCACCCGCAGGTCCAGGTGCAGCCGGTTCTTCCCGGCCTTGTCCTCGGGCACCGGCTGGAACGACATGCGCACCGCCCCGGGCGGTTCGACATGCGACCAACCCCGTTCCCGATCCACCGGCTCGCCGCCGAGCAGGCCGGCCCAGAACCGCACCAACTGCCGGGGCTCCCGGGCGTCCACCACGATCTGATGCAGGTCCACGCGCATACGCCGCAGCCTAGGCCAAGCCCGGAAGAGCCCGCCTCGGCTCGATCGGGTGAACCGGATCGGGGAGGCTACCGTGTGGTCGGAGCCGAAACTAGGCTGACGGAGTTGCCTCGGAGAGAGGAGGACCGGGTGTGATGACCGTCGGATCGGTGTATCCCCATCATGTGGAAACCGATGAGGAGCCGCTACTCGCCGAGTTCTTCGCGCTGTCCGAGCGGCTGAAAAACGATCGTGTGGAGTTCATCGACGGGAATACCAATGTGGCGCCACCGCCGGACGGAGACCACGAGACGATCGTCGACCAGCTCCGGTTGCAGATGCTGGGGTCCGCGGTCGCGCTGAGTGCGTCCGGGAACAAGGGGCTGGCGCTGCCCAGTGGCGACTTCGTCGTGCCGGACGCGACCTATGTGCCGCACGGAGGGCTGCGCCACGCGCCGTCCTGGATGCCACCGGACGACGTGCTGCTCGTGGTCGAGGTGACGTCCTCCGATCCGAACCGCGACCGCATGAAGAACCATCGGGCGTACGCGCTCGCCGGCATCCCGTTCCACCTGCTCATCGACCGGCAGAACGGGAAGGTGATCCTGTACTCCGACCCCGAGCGTGATGCCTATGCCGGCCGCAACGAGGTTGCCTTCGGCAAGAAGCTGACCCTGCCGGCACCGTTCTCGGTGACCATCGACACAGCCGACCTGGTCGACTGAACAGCGGGAGGTGACGCCGTGACGGGCGAACCGGAGCGCGCCGACAGTGACCTCAGCCCGCTCGCCCGGCGGGTGCTCGCGTGCATGTTGGCGGTGCCCGCGGGGATCAAGTTCACCGGTAAGGATGTGGCCGACGTGATGCCGGAAGGGCCGTACCGGGTGCAGAAGGCGTTGCGCGAACTGGGCGCCACCGGGCACCGCACCGTGCGCCGGCTGAAGAAGCCCAACGGTCAGTTCTACGTCGAGGTCGAATACCACGCGATACCCGTGCGGGCCGACGACTCGTCGATGGATTGAAGAGATTACGTAACTGCGTAACAATCACGACGTGGCGCATCGACCGGACGACGACAGTGAACGGAACGACCCGACCACTGCGACCGAGAAGACCGACAAGGCCGACAAGATCGACCCGGCCGCCCTGCTCGCGCGCCTGGACGCGTTGACCGAGCGCGTCGCGGCGCTGGAGGCCGCGGCCGCCGAACCGCCGACCGGATCGGCCGACCGGTTCGTGCCGAGCCCGGACGCCGAGGCATTCTGGGCCCTGGAAGGGCTCAAGGAGCACTACGGGATCGGCGCGCTGCTGTACACCGGCGCCCTGCGACTGCCCCAGGGAACGCCCGTCGAGTGGCAACTGGCCGCCGACGCGGACGCGTTGCTCGCCGAGGACTGGGCGCCGTTCGCCGAGCACCTGGGCGCCCTCGGCCACCCCGTACGACTGTCCCTGCTGCGCGAGATCCTGCGCGGCACCGACACCGCGGCCGAACTCGGCGCCCTGGAGGGGATGGGGACCAGCGGGCAGGTCTACCACCACCTGCGCCAACTGGTCGCGGCCGGCTGGCTGCGCACCGTGGGCCGAGGGCACTACGAGGTACCCGCGATGCGCGTCGTACCGCTCCTGACCGTGCTGTTCGCCGCGCGCCCCTGACCCGCGCCGCCGATCCCGGCCGGCGGCGAAGCCCTCGAAGGGCCGTTCACTACGATCCCGATCATGGGGCGGACGACGGTCGAGACGATGCGAGGCCACTTCCACGAGACCGCACGTGCGCGCGGATACCTGCTCGACGCGGCACAGGAGCAGGCCGCCGATCGGCTCGCCGAGCTCGGCGCGGCGCTGGGTCGGGGCCGAGGGCACGGCCTGTTCCATCGCCGGCCGGCAGCGGGGCTGTACCTGTGGGGTCCGGTCGGCCGGGGCAAGACCTGGCTGCTCGACACGTTCTTCGCGGCCGTACCGCTGCCCGCCGAGCGCCGAACGCGGGTGCACTTTCACGCCTTCTTCCGACGCCTGCACGAGGCGGTCCGCCGGCACCGCGACGACCACGGCCACGAGCGCAGCGCCGTCGACGCGGCCGTGTCCGAACTGGTCGGCGACGTCGACCTGTTGTGCTTCGACGAGTTCCACGTGCACGACCCGGGCGACGCGATGCTGGTCACCCGCCTGCTGCGGGAACTGCACGCGCGCGGGGTGGTTCTGGTCTGCACGTCCAATTACCCGCCCGCCGGGCTGCTGCCCAACCCGCTCCACCACCACCTGTTCGAGCCGACGATCCGCGAGATCGAGGCGCGGATGACCGTGGTTACGGTCGCCGGACCGCATGACTACCGGTCGCTGCCCCGGATCGAGACCCTGGACACCGCGTTCGCCCGCGGAGCGGTGTTGTGGCCCGGCGACCCCGAGCAGTTGCGCGGGCAGCAACTCGTACCGCCCACGCCCGACGAGGCGGTCACGCTGCGGGTCAACCACCGCGAGCTCGCCGTCGCGGCGGCCCGACCGGGCGAGTTGTGGGGCGGGTTCGCGGAGCTGTGCGAGGGCCGGACGTCGCCGCTGGACTACCTCGTCCTGGCCGAGACGTACCCCACGTGGGTGCTCGACGGGCTGCCCGCGCTCAAGACGGCGAGCGCCGAGGCCCGGCAGCGGTTCGTGAACCTGATCGACGTCTGCTGCGACGCCGACGTACGGCTCTTCCTGTGCAGCGACCGCACCCTGACCGAAATCCTCGCCGGCGACGACCTGCCGACGGACATCACCCGCACGGCCAGCCGCCTGGGCCTGCTCCGCCGCGTCGACGGCTCGGACAACGGCGTCGGCTCGGACAACGGCGTCGGCGGCAAGAGCGTCGAGGATGTCGAGGGCGTCGAGGGCGTCGAGGGCGTCGAGGGCGCCGAGAGCGCCGACAAAGGCGGCGGCGCGGAGCACTCCCGCTAGTCGTCCTCCGGCAGCAGTTCATAGCTCGGGTCGGACATCGCCAGGTGGCCCTCCGACTCGCCGACCACCCCGTGCACCCGCATCCGGCGGCCCGGTTCCACGCCCGCGAGGTGCCGGCGGCCGTGGAAGAGCAGCCTGAGGCCGCCGGTGCGGTCGTACAGCTCGACCTCCAGGGCCGGCCGGGCGCTCTCCGGCGACGTGGACACCGACCGGACCCGGCCGACCACCTCGGCTCGCTGCCGCCACTTGAGCTCGGCCACCGACGTGGCACCCGCCACGCGGTCCGCCGACTCCGGCTCGGCGTCCATCGTCGGCAACAACCGGGTCACACACCTGGCCGCCGCAGGCTCCGTCGGCATCGGCCGGTGCGCCATCGCCGCGGCCACGTCGAACGGCACGATGGTGGCGATCGCGTGCGGTACCCGGGTCAGCGCCGACGCGATCGAGTCGGTGGTGCGGCCGTGCAGCAGGCGCCCGATGCCCGGTGGATAGGTGTGCCGAGGCAGCAGCATGGTGATTCCGGACGCGCCGTCCGCCACCTCGCGCGCGGCCAGTTCCAGCACCGCCCGGGCCAGCCGCCGGTCCGGACACTCGATCAGCTCCAGCGGGATGTCGGCGGCCCGACTCGCCTCCCACCGCTTGCTCAGCTTCTTCGCGTGCCGGCTGTCCAGCACGAAGTGCGCCGCGCGCAGGTCGTCCGCGCGCAGCGAGCGGGCGTAGCGCACCGCCTGGAGCACCGCGACGTCGAGCGAGTCGACCAGCACCACGACCACCGAGCGATCGCGAATGTTGAAGTCCGCCGTGGCCGGTGCCACCGCGAGTGCCGCCGCCTCCTCGCGGTAGCGCCGGTTGACCCCGATCAGCGCCCACACGCCCAACGGGAAGAGCACCACCACCAGCCACGCGCCCTCGGTGAACTTGGTGACCGCGAAGATCAGCACCACCGCGGCGGAGACCACGGCCGTGAGCGCGTTGAGCACGGTCGCGGCCCGCCAGTGACCGGTGCGCACCCTCCAGTGGTGCCTGGTCAGCCCGGCGCCGGCCATCATGAACCCGGTGAACACGCCGATCGCGTACAGCGCGACCAGCGAATCCACGCTCGCCCCGGTCGCCAGCAGCAGCGCGACGGCGGGCACCGCGAGCAGGATGATCCCGTTCGAGAAGGCCAGCCGGTGGCCGCGCTTGCGCAACATCTTCGGCAGGAACGCGTCCTCGGCGACGAAGTCGGCCAGGAACGGGAAGCCGTTGAACGGCGTGTTCGCGCCGGTGTACAGGATCAGCGCGGTGGCCAGTTGCACGAAGATCAACCCGGCCCGACCGAGCACGCCCTCACCCAGGACCAGGTGCGCCTCCTGCGCGATCACCGTCGGATCGCCCTCCAGGTAGGGGATCGCGTGGGTGGCGTGCGCGAGCAGCGAGATGCCCAGCACCAGGGTCGCGAGCACCAGCGACATCGCCACCAGCGTCTTGCGCGCGTTGCGGGCGCGCGGTTCGCGGAAGGTGGACACGCTGTTCGAGAGCGCCTCCAGACCGGTCAGCGAGGAGCCGCCGTTGGCGAACGCCCGCAGCACCACGAACAACGAGGCGCCGTAGAGCAGTCCGTTGCCGGACTCGCCGAGCGGCACGGCGCCGGCGGCGTGTACGTCCGCCTGCGGCAGCGCGCCGTCGCTCGCCCAGCGCACCAGCGCGACCACGAACACGATCGCCATCGCGCCCATGAACAGGTATGCGGGCAGCGCGAACGTGCGCCCGGCCTCCTTGACCCCGCGCAGGTTGCCGTAGAACAGCACCGCGACCACGCCGACACAGATCTCCGGCTTCCAGCCGCTGATGTCGGTGCCCCACAGCAGGTGCAGCAGCGAGGCGATGGCGTCGGTGCCGGCCGCCGTCTGCACCGCGACGGTGACCACGTAGTCGATCAGCAGCGCGACCGAGGCGACCTGCGCGACGCGCGGCCCGAAGTTGTCGCGCGCGACGATGTAGGAGCCGCCCGCCTTGCTGTACAGGCTCACCACGTCCCGATAGCACAGGGTCAGCAACAGCAGCACCGCGAGGATCGCGTAGGTGACCGGCAGGAGCAGGGTGAACGCCGCGAGGCCGATGTAGGGCACCAGCGCCCGCAACATCTGCTCGGTGCCGTACGCCGACGACGAGATGCAGTCCGAGGCCAATACGCCCAGCGCGGTCGGGTTGGACAATTTCTCGCCGCGCAGCCGCGAGGTCACCAGCGGCGGGCCGAGCAGTCGCTTCTTGAGCCGGTATCCGACCGTCTCGGGAATCCGGACGTCCACGCTGAGCGGAGCGGGCGGGCCGGTCGGTGGCTGCATGACCCCTCGGCTGCCCCGGCGCCCCGGCGCACATGCCCGCGCTCGGCCGAACAGGGGCGGAGGCGCAGGCCCGGTACGTGCGGTCGGGCGCGGGCCCGGCACACGCGTGGGGCCCGGCGGAAAATCCGCCGGGCCCCATCCGCGTGTACCGGCGTCGCCGGTCGTGCCGGTGCCGCTAGTTGATCGTCCAGGTGTCGTTGCCCCGGATCAGCGAGGCCAGGTCGCCGGCGCCCTGGGTGCTCGCCGCCTCGGCCATCTGGGCCGACATCAGCCGGTCGTAGACCGGGCGCCGAATGTCGCGGAAGACGCCGATGGGGGTGTGCGTGTTGCTGGTCAGATCGCCCAGCCGGGTCAGCGCGAAGGCCAACTCCGGGTTGTCCGCGTGCGCGTCGTGCACCATCAGCGCGTCCTCGCCGACCTTGGCCACCTCGGCCACGTCCAGCGAACCGCGCGCACCCCGGATCACGCCGAACTGCCCGTCCGAGCCGAACCGGATCGGCTGCCCGTGCTCCAGCCGGATGGTCACGTCGTCCCGCTTCTCCGGGTCCTTGAGCTGCTCGAACGCGCCGTCGTTGAAGATGTTGCAGTTCTGGTAGATCTCCACCAGCGCGGTGCCCTCGTGCGCCGCCGCCGCGCGCAGCACCGAGGTCAGGTGCTTGCGGTCGGAGTCGATCGACCGGGCCACGAACGAGGCCTCGGCGCCGATGGCCACCGACAGCGGGTTGAACGGGTGGTCGAGCGAGCCCATCGGGGTGGACTTGGTGATCTTGCCGGTCTCGGAGGTCGGCGAGTACTGACCCTTGGTCAGGCCGTAGATCCGGTTGTTGAACAGCAGGATCTTCAGGTTGACGTTGCGCCGCAGCGCGTGGATCAGGTGATTGCCACCGATGGACAGCGCGTCGCCGTCACCGGTGACCACCCATACCGAGAGGTCCTCGCGCGAGGTGGCCAGACCGGTCGCGATGGCCGGCGCGCGCCCGTGGATCGAGTGCATGCCGTAGGTGTTCATGTAGTACGGGAAGCGGCTGGAGCAGCCGATGCCCGAGACCCACACGATGTTCTCCTTGCGGAGACCGAGTTCGGGCATGAAGCCCTGCACGGCCGCCAGGATCGCGTAGTCCCCGCAACCCGGGCACCAGCGCACCTCCTGGTCCGACTTGAAGTCCTTCATGGACTGCTTGCCGTCGGCCTTCGGGATCAGCGACAGCGAAGGGAAACCGCCGGCGCCGTTCGCAGACTCAGACACTCTCGATCACTTCCTGGATCACGTGAGCCAGTTCCTCGGACTTGAACGGCAGACCGCGAACCTGGGTGTAGGACATGGCGTCCACGAGGAACTTCCCGCGCAGGAGCAGGGCGAGCTGACCCAGGTTCATCTCCGGGACGATCACCTTGTCGTACGACTTGAGCACCTCGGCCGTGTTGGCCGGGAAAGGGTTGAGGTGACGCAGGTGGGCCTGCGCGACCTTGCCGCCCGCGGCCCGCACCCGACGGACACCGGCGGCGATCGGACCGTAGGTGGAACCCCACCCGATCACGAGCACCTTGGCGTCACCGGTCGCGTCGTCCACCCACAGCGGCTCGATGTCGTTCGCGATCCCGTCGACCTTGGCCTGTCGGGTGCGCACCATCAGGTCGTGGTTGGCCGGGTCGTAGGAGATCGATCCGATGCCGTCGGCCTTCTCGATGCCGCCGATCCGGTGTTCCAGGCCCGGCGTGCCGGGGACCGCCCACGGGCGGGCCAGCGTCTCGGGGTCGCGCTTGTAGGGCCAGAACTCCTTGGTCCCGTCCGGCATCTCCTGGTTCGGTTCGGTCGCGAACTCGACGCGCAGGTCCGGCAGTTCGGACGTCTCCGGCAGGCGCCACGGCTCCGAGCCATTGGCCAGGTAGCCGTCGGAGAGCAGGAAGACCGGGGTGCGGTACTTCAGCGCGATCCGGGCCGCCTCGATGGTGGCCGCGAAGCAGTCGGACGGGGTCTGCGGGGCCACGATCGGCACCGGGGCCTCGCCGTTGCGCCCGAACATGGCCTGGAGCAGGTCGGACTGCTCGGTCTTGGTCGGCAGGCCGGTCGAGGGTCCGCCGCGCTGCACGTCGACGATCAGCAGCGGAAGCTCCAGCGAGACGGCCAGGCCGATCGTCTCGGACTTGAGCGCGACGCCGGGGCCGGACGTGGTGGTCACCCCGAGCGCGCCGCCGAAGGACGCGCCGAGCGCGGCACCGATGCCCGCGATCTCGTCCTCGGCCTGGAATGTGCGCACGCCGAAGTTCTTGTGCTTGGCCAGCTCGTGCAGGATGTCCGAGGCCGGGGTGATCGGGTACGAACCGAGGTAGACCGGCAGCTCGGACAGTTGCCCGGCGGCCACCAGGCCGTAGGACAGCGCGAGGTTGCCGGTGATGTTGCGGTACGTCCCGGCCGGCAGCTTCGCCGGGGCCACCTCGTAGGAGACCGCGAAGTCGTCCGTGGTCTCACCGAAGTTCCAACCCGCCTTGAACGCCGCGACGTTGGCCTCGGCGATCACCGGCAGCTTGGCGAACTTCTTGCGCAGGAAGGCGATGGTCGCCTCGGTAGGCCGGTGGTACAGCCAGGACAGCAGGCCGAGCGCGAACATGTTCTTCGCCCGCTCGGCGTCCTTCTTGGAGATCTCGAACTCGGCCAGCGAACCGACGGTCAGCGTGGTCAGCGGGATCGCGTGCACGTTGTACGCGTCCAGCGAGCCGTCCTCCAGCGGACTGTTCGCGTAGCCGACCTTGGCCATCGCGCGCTTGGAGAACTCGTCGGTGTTGACGATGATCTCGGCCCCGCGCGGCAGGTCGCGGATGTTGGCCTTGAGCGCCGCCGGGTTCATCGCGACCAGGACGGTCGGGGCGTCGCCCGGCGTCAGGATGTCGTGGTCGGCGAAGTGGAGCTGGAAACTCGACACGCCCGGCAGGGTGCCCGCGGGCGCCCGAATCTCGGCGGGGAAGTTGGGAAGGGTCGACAGATCGTTTCCGAACGTCGCCGTCTCGGACGTGAAACGGTCGCCCGTCAGCTGCATTCCGTCACCGGAATCGCCGGCGAACCGGATCACTACCCGGTCGAGCTGCTTGACCTGCTTGGTCACGGGGAAGGACCTCCTCGGCGCTGCGGCGGTTGGTCCGCGCACCGCGCGGATGTCGCAGTTTCATCGTACGGCGGTACAGATGGGGGCCGTGGCGCCCCCCGGAGCGGGCGAGGATCCGCCCTGGCGCGTGACGTGAGCGGTGTCACGCTGCGGACATGACCCGCAGGGGGGCACATATCCGCCTATATCCGAGCAAACCAAGAGCCCGTCCCGATTCGGGACGGCTGCTCCGATCGACCGGATGATTGCATGGGTCCAGTAATTCGATCCCTACGATGTCAGGATCCGAGATATGCGAGTACCGCGAGGACTCGTCTGTGATCGGTGTCACTGGGTGCGAGACCGAGCTTCCCGAAGATGTTGCTTACGTGCTTCTCCACCGCTCCGTCGGACACCACCAGGGCCTGCGCGACCGCCGCGTTCGTGCGCCCCTCGGCCATCAGGCCGAGCACCTCGCGCTCGCGCGGTGTGAGCTTTTCCACCACGTCGCGCTTGCGGGAACGGCCGAGCAACTGGGAGACGACCTCGGGGTCGAGCGCCGTGCCGCCGGTCGCGACCCGCTCGACCGCCGCGACGAAGTCGCCGACGTCGGCGACCCGGTCCTTGAGCAGATAGCCGACCCCGCTGGTGTTGCCCGCCAGCAACTCCGTCGCGTACTGCTCCTCGACGTACTGTGACAGGACAAGCACGCCGACCTGCGGCAGCGTCGCCCGCATCCGCACCGCGGCGCGAATGCCCTCGTCGGTGTGCGTGGGCGGCATGCGCACGTCCACCACGCACACGTCCGGGAGCAGCTCGCCCGCGACGGCGACCAGCCGCTCGGCATCCCCGACCTCGCCCACGACCTCGTGGCCGCGAGCGGTCAACAGGCGGGACAAACCGTCTCTAAGTAGTACGGAATCCTCAGCGATGACGACGCGCACAGCGTTCACATCCCCCAAATCCGGTAGCCGCACCCGAGGAGCGGGTGCGGCTACAGTCTTCCGGATTCGAGTCGATGCGGTGTACCGCGGGCGGGTCGGATCTCAGCCCCGCCGCGTCCTCACAGCGGCAGCCACACGGTGACCCTGGTGGGCCCGCCCTCGGGGCTGTCCACGGTCAGCGTGCCGTCCACCCCGCGCACCCGCTCGATCAGGCCGGCCAGCCCGGACCCCTTGCCGGTCGAGGCACCACCGGCGCCGTCGTCGGCGACGATCAGATACATCCGGCCGTCCTGGTGGCCCACGGTCACCCACGCGTGGGTGGCCCGGGCGTGCTTGGAGACGTTGGTCAGCAGTTCGGACGCGCAGAAGTAGGCGACCGACTCGATCGGCGCGGCCGGCCGACCGGGCAGGTCCACCTCGACCCGGACCGGGACCGTGCAGCGGGCCGCGATCGAGGACAGCGCCGCGTCCAGACCCCGGTCGGTGAGCACCGCCGGATGGATGCCCCGGGCCAGGTCGCGCAGTTCCTGGAGGGCGAGCTTGACCTCGTCGTGCGCGGAGGAGACCATCCGCGCGGTCTCGGTGTCCTGGCTCGCGTTCAGATTCTCCTTCGCCATGCCCAGGTCCATCGCCAGGGCGACCAGTCGGGCCTGCGCGCCGTCGTGCAGGTCGCGCTCGATCCGGCGCAGGTCGGACGCGGCGGTGTCGACGGCGGCCTCCCGGGACACGGTCAGGTCGCGCACCTGCTCGGACAGGAACTTCGGGCCGAGCAGTCCGCGCACCATCACCCGGTCCACGTTGGCCATCCCGCGCACCAGCCACGGCGTCGCCAGGAGCAGCAGCACGCCCGCCGCCATGGTCAGCGTCACCGGGCCAGGCCCGGCGAGGTAGTGGTCGGCGCCCGGCGCGTGCGGCCCGTCGCCGGAGAGCTTCGCGCCGGGCATGTCGGCCCGGCGATACAGCGGCTGGGTGAGCGGATAGGTGACCATGGTCAGCGACGCCGCCCACAGCGCCGTGGTGACGGCGAAGGTGAAGACGCCCCAGGGCAGTTGCACGCACAGATACAGGCAGGCCCGCCACCCGGTCCGGTCGGTCAGCGCGGACTTGATCCAGCCGGTGAACCCCGGCCGCGGCCGGAGCGGGGCCGGTGCGCGCACATGCTCGTCCAGCAGCGCGCTCGCCCGGGCCCGCTCCATCCGGCCGAACAGCCGGCTGCCCATCAGGGTCAACGCCAACATCGGCAACCCGATCAGGAACAGCGGGGTCAGACCGACGCCGAGCGCGATGAACACCACGGCGTAGGTGAAACCGACGATGCCGATGGGCAGATTGAGCACGAGATGGATCGTGTCGGTCCACGTGCGCACCGTGAACGGCGCGCGCAGGATGCCCGGCCGCGCTCGGGCCGGGGCATCACCTGTGGACCCGTCGTAGGCAGTCACGGGTGAGGGCATGGACATGGAGTTGCCTCGCTGGGAGAGAAGCCGATCCGTTGGGTCAACTCTGCCCGGTGACCCGGGCGGGTCCCATGGCGCGGGTCGGTGTCTTGGGGGTGGGGTTGTCCCTACCACCTTGGCTTCGGGAGCGGTATCGCCGATCCGGCCGGTCGGCGGATTGGACACCGGGGACAGGTCCGGCGCAACCCCCCTAGACTCCCGTGCCACAAACGTAAGCAACGTCCACGCAACGTTCGGGCAATGTCGGATCGGGAGGCAGGCGCCAGGTGGAGGGCTACTACGGAACGTACGCGCTCGTGGGTCTGGTGCTGCTCGTCGCGTCGGCCTTCGTCGCGGTGGCGTTCGCCGGCGGGCGACTGTTGCGACCGAGCGTACCCACGCACGAGAAGCTCACGACGTACGAGTGCGGGGTCGACCCGGTGGGGGTGGGGTGGGCGCAGGTCCACATCCGGTACTACCTCTACGCGTACCTCTACGTCATCTTCGCGGTCGACGTGATCTACCTGTTCCCCTGGGCGACGGTGTTCGACGCGCCGGGCTTCGGCGCCGCGACCCTGGTGGAGATGTTCGTGTTCGTCGGCTTCCTGGCCACCGGACTGCTGTACGCGTGGCGAAAGGGTGTCCTCGCATGGACCTGACACCGGCACCGGTGGAACGCACACCGGTCGACCTCCCGCAGCCGCGGCTCGGGGTGCTCTCGCGGCTCGCGCCGGACCCGGTGCGGCTCGTGCTCAACTGGGGACGGCGCTACTCCCTCTGGGTGTTCAACTTCGGCCTGGCGTGTTGCGCGATCGAGTTCATCGCGTCCTCGATGGCCAGGCACGACTTCATCCGACTGGGCGTGATCCCGTTCGCGCCCGGGCCCCGGCAGGCCGACCTGATGGTGGTCTCGGGGACGGTCAGCGACAAGATGGCGCCCGCGATCAAGCGGCTGTACGAGCAGATGCCCGAGCCCAAGTACGTCATCTCGTTCGGGTCCTGCGCGAACTGCGGCGGTCCGTACTGGGATTCGTACTGCGTCACCAAGGGCGTGGACCAGATCGTGCCGGTCGACGTGTACGTGCCCGGCTGCCCGCCCCGGCCCGAGGCGCTGCTCCAGGGCATCCTCAAGCTCCAGGAGCGGATCGCGGTGGAGAACCCGGCCGCCCGGTACGCCCGCAAGCTGCCCGCCGCCGCGCTCGCGCGACCGCTGGTCGCGCCGCCGAAGCCCGCGGCGGGGGATGCCGGATGACCCCGGAGGAGATCCGCGCGGGGCTGGGCGAGGAGCTGGTGCTCGCGGTGTCGGACGCGTACGGACTGGTCACCGTCGATGTCGCGGCGCAGAACTGGCCGGCCGCGCTGACCGCCGCGCGCGACGTGCTCGGCTGCGCGTTCTTCGACTGGCTCACCGGTGTCGACGAACTCGCCGAGGGGTTCGACGTGGTCGCGCACGTGTGCGCGATCCCGACCGGGCCCAGGCTGCTGCTGCGTACCCGCGTGCCGCGCGAGGCCGCCGTGCTCGCGACCGTGACCGGGGTGTACGCGGGGGCCCGCTGGCACGAGCGGGAGACGCACGAGATGTTCGGCATCGACTTCACCGACCACCCGGGCCTGGATCCGCTGCTGTTGCCGGACGGCTTCGAGGGACACCCGCTGCGCAAGGAGTTCGTCCTGGCCGCGCGGGTGGCCAAGGCGTGGCCCGGTGCCAAGGAACCGGGCGAGTCCGACCACGGTGCCGGGCCCGGCCGCTCGCCGGGCCGCCGCCGTACGTTGCCGCCGGGCGTACCGGATCCGGCGACCTGGGGTCCGCACAAGGAGGAGGCGGCGGCCGAGGCCGCTGCCGCCGCCGAGGAACGCCCACGCCGCGCCCGCAGCGCCGCGGCGGGCTCGGCGAGTCAGGCCGGCGAGGGCGCGCCGCCGGCGCGCCGCACCCGCGGCGCCGCGGCCGGTTCCGCGAGCCAGGCGGGCGAGGGCGCACCGCCCGCGCGTCGCACCCGCAGCGTGTCGCAGGGTTCGGCGAGCCAGAGCGCCGCGCCGCCGGCCGCGCCGGAGCCGGCGTCGCCCGAGCCTCCCGCGACCGACTCGACTCCGCCGACCGAGCCGGCGTCACCGGCGCCTGCGGCGCCACCCGAGCCCGCGTCGGCGCCTGGGGCGCCACCCGAGCCCGCCGCGCGGCCCGAGTCCACGACGCCCTCCGAATCCGGTGCGTCGCCCGAGGCGCCATCCGAGCCTGCGGCGCCATCCGAGCCCGAGGCGCCGGCCGGGTCCACCGCACCCGCCGAATCCGCCGCGTCGCCCGAGGCGCCCACCGTCGAACCGCGCGAGAGCGGTCCGACCCGCCCGTCCACCGAAGGGGACACCCCGTGAGTCTCCTCGACGTGTGCCTCCGGCTCGTTCTCGTGCTCGGGGCGTTCCTCGTGCTGCCGCTGCTGATCGGGCAGACCGAGCACAAGGTGATGGCGCACATGCAGGCGCGGGTCGGCCCGATCTACGCGGGCGCCTTCCACGGGTGGGCGCAGTTGGTCGCCGACGGCGTCAAGTTCGCGCAGAAAGAGGACATCGTCCCGGCCGGCGCCGACCGCAGGGTGTTCAAGCTCGCGCCGGCCGTCGCGCTGATCCCCTACTTCGTGGTGCTGATCGCCATCCCGATCGGCCCCAACGGCCTGGTCGGCCGGACCGTCGACGCCGGCATCGTGTTCGTGCTCGCGGTGATGGGCGTGGGCGTGCTCGGCTCGCTGATGGGCGGCTGGGCCTCGGCCAACAAGTACTCGCTGCTCGGCGGCATCCGCTCGGCCGCCCAGTTGATGGCGTACGAACTGCCGATGCTGCTGGCCGCGGCCTCGGTCGCGATGGCCGCCGGGACCGTGTCGCTGACCGGGATCGTCGAGGGCTTCGAGTGGTGGTGGCTGCCCTGGCAGGCGATCGGCGGCGTGGTGTTCTTCACCGCCGGCCTCGCCGAGATCCAGCGCCCGCCCTTCGACATGCCGGTCGCCGACTCGGAGATCATCTTCGGTGCCTACACCGAGTACTCCGGCCTGCGCTTCGCACTGTTCCTGCTGTCCGAGTACGCCGGGATCCTGATCGTGTGCGCGCTGACCACCGTGCTGTTCCTGGGCGGTTGGCACGGCCCGTGGTCGGACTCGGTCGGCTGGTTGTGGACCCTGCTCAAGACCGGCCTCCTGGCGTTCGTGGTGATCTGGCTGCGGGTCAGCTATCCGCGACTGCGCGAGGACCAACTGCAAAAGCTCGCGTGGACGGTGCTCGTCCCGCTCGCGCTCGGCCAACTCGTCCTGACCGGCGTGGTAAAGGTGGCGACCTGATGAAGGGCCTGGCCAAGGGCCTCGCGGTGACCCTGAGGACGCTCACCAAGAGGTCCGTCACACAGTCCTATCCGGAGGTCCTCCCGGAACTGCCGCCCCGCTCGCGCGGGGTGATCGCGCTGTTCGAGGAGAACTGCACGGTCTGCATGTTGTGCGCGCGCGAATGCCCGGACTGGTGCATCTACATCGACTCGCACAAGGAGGTCGTGCCCGCCCGCGAACCCGGCGCGCGCGACCGCACCCGCAATGTGCTCGACCGCTTCGCGATCGACTTCGCGCTGTGCATGTACTGCGGCATCTGCGTCGAGGTGTGTCCGTTCGACGCGTTGTTCTGGTCGCCGGAGTTCGAGTACGCGACCGGCGACATCCACGAACTCACGCACGAGAAGGACAAGCTGCGCGAGTGGATGTGGACCGTGCCGCCACCACCCGCGCTGGACGAACACGCCGAGGACCCCAAGGAACTGATCCAGGCCCGCAAGGCCGTCGAGAAGGCGGAGAAGGCCGCGGCCGCGGCCCGGGCCGCCACACCGGAAGCGGAGGAGACCCCGTGAACCTCGCCGCCACCGAGCACGGATTCCTCTCGCCCACCGGCGCCGAGATCGCCTTCGTCCTGGTCGGCGTCGTCGTGCTCGGCTCCGCGCTGCTCGTGGTGAGCACCCGTCAGGTCGTGCACGCCGCGCTGTGGCTGGTGGTCACGCTCGGCGGGCTGGCCGCCGAGTACCTGCTGCTCACCGCCGAGTTCATCGCCTGGGTCCAGGTGCTGATCTACGTCGGCGCCGTCGTGGTGCTGCTGTTGTTCGGCCTGATGCTCACCAAGGCGCCGATCGGATACTCCGAACCGGCCGACCCCGCCGCCCGGATCCCGGCCGCCCTGGTCGCGCTGGGCGCCACCGCGACCCTGCTCACCGTGATCGTGGACGCCTTCCGCACCGCCTACCTGCATCTGGGCGACGACAGCGTGGGCAGCACCCGGGTCACCGGGGAGAGCCTGTTCAAGGTGTGGGTGCTGCCGTTCGAGGTGTTGTCCGTGCTGCTCCTGGCCGCGCTGATCGGCGCCATCGTGCTGTCCCGCTCCCGATCGGGCGTGCGCTCGGGCCGGAAGGACTGACCCCGCGATGCATCTGGTCTATCCGCTCGTCCTCGCCGTCCTGCTGTTCGGCATCGGGCTCTACGGGGTGATCGCGCGCCGCAACGCGATTCTCGTGCTGATGTCGATCGAGCTGATGCTCAACGCCGTCAACGTCAACCTGGTCGCGTTCGACATGTATCTGCGCGACACGCTGCACGCCGGTCAGGCGCTGACCCTGTTCGTGATCACCATCGCCGCCGCCGAGATCGGTCTCGGGCTGGCCATCGTGCTGATGGTGTTCCGCAACCGGGCCACCACCGACGTTCCCGAACTGCGCGAGCTCGCCGAGCACAAGGAGGGATCGGTATGACGGTCGCCGCCGCGACGGCCACCGGCCTGCCCGCGCTCGCGGCCCTGCTCGGGCTGTTCCTCGGGCGCCGGGTGCGCCCGGTCCTGTTCGCCGTACCCGCGGCCCTGGTCGCGACCGTGCTCGCGATCGTCGTGGCCGCCGGCATCGGCGACGACACGCGCGAGTCGGCGGTGCGGCTGACCCCCACCGGCGCCCTGGACATCACGCTGGGGCTGCGGGTGGACGGCCTCGCCGCGCTGTCCGCGGTGCTGGTCACCGTGGTCGCGCTGCTGGTGCAGGTCTACTCGGCCGCCTACCTGCGCGAGGACCCGCGCTACTCGTCCTACGCGGCGTTGGTGTCGCTGTTCACCGCGGCGATGCTGCTCGTCGTGTTCACCGGCGACCTGATCGTGCTCCTGGTCGGCTGGGAGGTGATGGGCGTCTGCTCGTACTTCCTGATCGGCCACCACTGGGAGACCGAGGCGGCCCGCTCCGCCTCGATCAAGGCGTTCGTGGTCACCAAGCTCGGCGACGTGCCGTTCCTGATCGGCATCCTCGTGCTCGCCGCGGGCGCCGACTCGTTCCGGATCCGGGACGTGCTCGCCGCCGTGCCCGAGGGCGGCGCCGGGTGGGTGACCGCGGGCACCCTGCTGCTGCTGGGCGGCGTCGCGGGCAAGTCCGCGCAGGTACCGCTGCAGACCTGGTTGCCGGACGCGATGGCCGGCCCGACCCCGGTGTCCGCGCTGATCCACGCGGCCACCATGGTCGCTGCCGGCGCCTACCTGGTGGCCCGCCTGTACCCGGCCTTCCTGGCCGCGCACGCGACGCTGATCGTGCTCGCGGTGCTGGCCGCGGTGACGATGATCGGCTCCGCGCTGGCCGCGCTCGCCCAAGAGGACCTCAAGCGGGTGCTCGCGTGGTCGACGGTCGGCCAACTCGCCTACATGACCGGCGGGCTCGCGGTCGGCGGGCGCGACGCGGCGGTGTTCCACCTGCTCTCGCACGGCGCGTTCAAGGCGCTGCTCTTCCTCGGCGCCGGGGTGGCCATCCACGTCGCCGGAACCGGTGCGCTGGCCGGCATGGGCGGGCTGCGGCACCGCGCGCCGATCGCGTTCTGGACGATGACCGCCGGGCTCGCCGCGCTCGCGGGTGTCCCGCCGTTCTCCGGCTTCTTCAGCAAGGAGGCGGTGCTCGGCGCGGCCGAGCACACCGCCGCCGGCCACGGCTCGGTACCGCAGGTGGCCGGCTGGCTGGTCCTGGTGGCCGGCCTGCTCACCGCCGTGCTGACCGCGGCCTACGCGACCCGGGTGTGGCTGCGGGTGTTCCTCGGGCCGGCGCGCGAGACGGCGCCCGGCGCGGAGGTGCCCGCGCACGCGGACGCCGCGGACTACGGCGAGCCCGCCCACCCGGGTGAGGCGCCCGCCGCCATGGTGTGGCCGCTGATCGTGCTCACGGTGCCCACCGTGCTGTTCGGCTTCGTGGCCTTCCCGGGCCTGCCGCCCCTCGGCAGCGACCTGGGCTATGCCGAACTGACCCCGAACCCGCTGACCACGGTGCTCGCCCTGATCGCGCTCGGGCTCGGGGCCGGCTCGGTCGCCGCGCTGTGGCGGCGCGACCCGGCCGCCGATCCGGCCCGCGCGCTGGGTCCGCTGCGCGGCCCGGCACTGCGCGGGTTCGATGTGGACGGGCTGTACGCGGCGCTGGTCGTGACCCCCGTCCGACTCGCCGCCAAGGCGTCCCGGTTCACCGACGGGGCCGTCGTCGACACCTACGTCAAGGGCGCCGCACAGAGCGCGTGGCTGCTCGGCGGCGGAATCCGGCGAGGCCAGAACGGCAACGTCCGGCTGTACCTGACCGGCCTGTTCGCGGGCGTGGTCGTGCTCGCCGTCGCGGTGGCGGTGGGCTCGTGACGCGCCGTCGACCGTTGCCCCCGACGCCCCCTCATGCCCAGGAGACCTCGCGGTGAGCGTCGTGCTGATCCTCGTCGTGGCCGCGCCGCTGCTCGGCGCCGCCCTGCTCCTGCTGCCCGGGGTCGGTGATCGCGCGGCCCGGCTGGTCGGCGTCGCCGCGAGCGCGGCGACCCTGGTCGGCGCCGTCGTGCTCGCGTGCGGGTTCGACCGCGGGCGCGGCATGCAGTTCGAGACCGACGCGTCCTGGGCGCCCTCGCTGGGCCTGCGCTTTCACCTGGGCATCGACGGCATCTCGCTGCCGCTGCTCCTGCTCACCGCGCTGCTCACGCTGCTGGTCGCCGTGCACAGCCTGTGGAACATTCCGCCGGGCGGCGACTCGCGGGCGTTCGTGGCGCTGTTCCTGCTTCTGGAGACCGGCACGCTGGGCACCTTCGCGGCGCTCGACCTGATCCTGTTCTTCCTGTTCTTCGAGGTCGTGCTGGTCCCGATGTACTTCCTCATCAACCGCTGGGGGAGTCCGGGCGAGCGCGGCCCCGCCTCGTACAAGTTCATCCTGTACACGCTGCTCGGTTCGGCCGTGATGCTGCTCGGCTTCCTGCTGATCCAGGCGAAGACCGGCACCTTCGACATGGTCGAGCTCGCCGAACGGCACGGCGCGGGCATGTCGCACGGCGCCCAGGTGCTCGCGTTCCTGGCGATCGGCCTGGGCCTGGCGGTCAAGGTGCCGATGTGGCCGCTGCACACCTGGCTGCCCGACGCGCACACCGCCGCGCCGACGGCGGGCTCGGTGCTGCTGGCCGGCGTGCTGCTCAAGATGGGCACGTACGGCCTGATCCGGATCGCGGTGCCGATGTTGCCGGAGGGCGCCGAGACGTTCGCGCCGTATCTGGCCGCGTTCGGCGTGGTGGGCATCGTGTACGGCTCGCTGGTGTGCCTGGCCCTGCTGCGCGACCCGGACGGCGACCTCAAGCGCATCATCGCCTACTCGTCGGTGGGCCACATGGGCTTCGCGCTGCTGGGCATCGCGACGCTGACCCCGCAGGGGATCAACGGCGCGTTGTTCGTCAACATCGGCCACGGCCTGATCACCGGCCTGCTGTTCTTCCTGGCCGGCGCGGTCAAGGACCGGCACGGCACCGCGCTGCTGGGCCGACTCGGGGGCGGGATGTACGGGCGGACCCCGCGACTGGGCGCACTCGTGGCGTTCGGCGCGGTGGCCGGGCTCGGGCTGCCCGGGCTGGCCGGCTTCTGGGGCGAACTGCTCGCGATGTACGGCGCGTACGAGCCCGCGGCCGGGTTGTCCACCGGCGGCTACCGGACCTTCCTGGTCCTGGCCGGCCTGGGCACCGTGCTGACCGCGGCCTACATGCTCGGCCTGGTGCGCCGATTGTGCATGGGCCCGGCGGGCGAGCCCCCGACCGGGCGGCCCGAGGTGGACGTGACCGGCCGCGAAGTCGTGGTGTGGACCCCGCTCGTCGCGCTGACCCTGCTTGCCGGAGTGTGGCCGGCCACCGTGCTCGCGATCACCGACCCGGCCGTGCGTGCCCTCATGGGAGGCAGCTGACATGCCGTTCGACGTCCAGTCGATCGACTGGCTCGCGATCGGGCCGGTGGTCGCCGTCGCGGTCGCCGCCCTCGTGGTGCTGCTCGCGGACCTGTTCCTGGAGGGCGCGCGCAAGGCCGCGCTGCCCTGGCTCACCCTGGCCGGACTCGGCGCGGCGCTGGTGCTGTTGGTGCCGCTGCGCGCGGACGACTCCGAGGCGCGCGGCACGTTCTGTTCGCCGTCGGGCTGCTCGTACGCGGTCACCGACCTGACCCTGGTGCTGCAACTGGTGCTGCTCGGGTCGGCGTTCGTGGTCGTGCTGCTGTCCATGCCGATGACCCGGCACAGTGCGGACGGCGACGAGGGCGAGGTGCCCGGCGGCGAGTACCACTTCCTGCTGCTGTCCTCGGTGACCGGCGCGGTCGCGCTGGCCGGCGCGCGCGACCTGCTCACCCTGGTGGTGGCCCTGGAGACGTTGTCGCTGCCCGCGTTCGCGCTGGTCGGCCTGCGTCGGGACGGCCAGGGCGGCGAGGCCGCGCTGAAGTTCTTCCTGCTGTCCGTGGCCGCCACGGCGGTGATGCTGTTCGGCGTGAGCCTGGTCTACGGGAGCACCGGCAGCGTGCACCTGGCCAGGATCGCGAGCGACCTGGAGAACCTGGACCCGCGGCTGACCAAGGTGGCCGCGACCGGCGCGGTGCTGACCATGGTCGGGTTCGCGTTCAAGGTCGCGGCGGTGCCGTTCCACTCGTGGGTGCCGGACACCTATCGCGGCGCGCCGATCCCGGTGGCCGCCTACCTGTCCGTGGTCTCCAAGACCGCCGGGTTCGCCGGGCTGCTCCTGGTCGCCGGCATCGCGTTCCGGCCGTACGCGCACATCTGGGGTCCGGCCATGGCGGTGCTCGCCGCGGTGACGATGACCGCGGGCAACCTGGCCGCGCTGCGGCAGACCGACGCGGTGCGGCTGCTGGCGTGGTCCTCGATCGCCCAGTCGGGCTACGTACTGGTCCCGTTCGGAACCGCCGCCGGGCACGGTGAGGACTTGGCCGACACGCTGCCCGCGGCGGTCGCCTACCTCGCGGTGTACGCGGTGATGAACCTCGGCGCGTTCGCGGTGGTGACGCTGGTGGCCGGCGAGCGCGGCGGGCTGGTCTCCGACCACCGCGCGCTGTTCCGTTCGCGCCCGGTCGGCGCCGCGGCGATGGCGTTCTTCCTGCTGTGTCTGGCGGGCATCCCGCCGGGGCTGGCCGGGCTGTTCGCGAAGGTGACCGTGTTCCAGGCGGTGATCGACTCCGGCACCGGGTGGCTCGCGGTGGTGATGGCGGTCAACGTGGTGATCGGGCTGTACTACTACCTGGCCTGGACGGCGCAGTTGTTCGCTCCCGCGGCACCCGGGGTGCCGGGCGCGGTCGGGGGCGCGGGGGAGTCGGGGCGCGCGGAGGGCTCGGGCGTCTCGGCCGGCTCGCCCGGCGGTGTCGACGGTGGTCGGACGCCGGCTCCATTGGTCGCCGCGCTGGTGCTCACGGGGGCGCTCGGGGTGCTGCTCTCGGTCGCGCCACAGCTTGTGCTGCACGTGCTCACCGTGCCGGGTCTACTCGGCTGACCTGCGGTTCCGGTCCCGGAGCGGGGGGTTACGCCCGCCTCGGGAGGGAACTCTGCGAGGCGTTGTCCCGTTGCGAAGGAAGAGACAACGGGCAGAGGGCGACAAGCCGGCGGATACCCCGCACGGACCCGCATTGTCACCCCTGGGACGCTTGCGAGAGGACTCTGCCGTGCACGGCCAGCACAACGGACTGAAGACCGCCGTACTGCTCGGCGGCATGTCGGCGCTCATCCTGGTCGTCGGCAGCTTCTTCGGTCGGACCGGGTTGATCATCGCCCTGTTCGTGGCCCTGGCCACGAACGGCTACGCCTACTTCAACAGCGACAAGATCGCGCTGCGCTCGATGCGCGCGCGACCGGTCAGCGAGGCGGAGAACCCCGAGCTGTACCGGATCGTGCGCGAGCTCTCCAACGACGCCCGGCAGCCGATGCCGCGCCTGTACATCTCGCCCACCGAGGCGCCGAACGCGTTCGCCACCGGCCGCAACCCGCGCAACGCGGCGGTGTGCTGTACGACCGGCATCCTGCGCATCCTGGACGCGCGCGAGCTGCGCGGGGTGCTCGGACACGAGCTGTCGCACGTCTACAACCGGGACATCCTGATCTCGTCGGTGGCCGGTGCGCTGGCCAGCGTGATCATGTTCCTGGTCAACTTCGCCTGGCTGATCCCGTTCGGCCGCAGCAACGACGACGAGGGGCCGGGCCTGTTCGGGATGCTGGCCATCATGATCCTGGGTCCGCTGGCGGCCAGTGTCATCCAGTTGGCGGTCAGTCGTTCGCGTGAATATCAGGCGGACGCCTCCGGGGCCCGCCTCACCGGAGACCCGATGGCGCTCGCGAGCGCGCTGCGCAAGCTGGACGCGGGCACGCAGGCGCTGCCGCTGCCGCCGGAGCCGAAGCTGCAGACCACCAGTTCGCTGATGATCGCCAACCCGTTCCGCCGGGGCGCGGGCGGGATGAGCAAGCTGTTCTCGACGCACCCGCCGATGGCGGAGCGGATCGCGCGGCTCGAGGCGATGGCGGGGCACTGAGGCGGGCGCCGAGGCGGGGCGCCGAGGCGGCAGTCGGCCCGGCGGGTGCATTCGGTGGGCCGCCAGTCCTGCGGGGGACGTCAGCGGGCCCGGGTCGGGGTAGAACAAGTTCGTGAAAACTGTCCTGAACATCATTTGGCTCGTGTTCTCCGGCCTGTGGCTGGCCATCGGCTACGCCATCGCCGGCATCGTCTGCTTTCTGTTGTTCTTCCTCGTCGTCACCATCCCGTTGGGCATCGCGTCCTGGCGGATCGCGGCCTACGCGCTGTGGCCGTTCGGCCGCCGGGTGGAATGGCGTCGCGACCCCGGCACCGGGTCGATGCTCGGCAACATCCTGTGGATCGTGCTGTTCGGCTGGTGGCTGGCGCTCGCGCACCTGGTCACCGGCCTCATCCTGTGCGTCACCATCATCGGCATCCCGCTCGGGCTGGCGAACTTCAAGCTGATCCCGGTGTCGCTGACTCCGCTGGGCCGCGAGATCGTCTCGACCGACGACCCGATGCACGTGGGCGTCTGAGCGGGTCGGTTCGAGCGGGTTCGGGCCTCGGTGATCGCCCGTCGGGTGGTTGCTGAGCCCGGACAGGCCAATCGTGTGGTCTCGTACGAGGGAGACCGGAGCCAACCGCTCCAGCCGCGCTCCCGGTGTGTCGATATGTCCCGGTAGGCCCGGGTGGACGGAGAAGACACCCATCCCGGGAAGCAGACCCACACCGGGAAGCGCGGAGGTTGCCGTGGCGGCGACGGTCAGTGTCATCGTTCCGACCCGCGACCGCACGGCCCTGCTGGCCGATGCCCTGCGCAGCGTGGCCCTCCAGGGCACGCGGGACATCGAGGTCGTCGTGGTCAACGACGGCGGCGCGGACGTGGCGGGCGTGCTGCCGCTGGGCGTGCGGGGGATGACCGTGCGGTTGCTCTCCTTCCCGCGCTCGCGCGGCCCGGCGGCGGCGCGCAACGCCGGTCTGGAGATCGCCACCGGGCGGTTCGTCGCGTTCCTCGACGACGACGACATGTACCTGCCCGGCCATCTCGACCGGGCCCTGGCCGCCCTGGAGCGCACCGGCTCCGACGCCGTGTACGCGGACTGCATCCTCAGCGGCGACCGGGCGTCGCCGGGCGAGACACCGGGCAGCCCGTATCGCTACGACTTCCCGTACGACCCGGACATGCTCTCGGTGGCCAACTTCGTGCCGACCACCGCCGTGGTCGCCCGCAATCCCGCGCACACCGCGCCCGCGTCGTGGTTCCGCTTCGACCCGGAGTTGCCCCTCCTGGTCGACTGGTCGTTGTGGTTGCGGCTGGTGCACGATCGGGGCTGGTCGTTCGCCCGGCTGTCCGAGCCCGGCGTGGTCTACCACCGCGAACCCGCCGACTCCAGCCTGTCCGGCGGCGCGGCGGCCCGACTCGACTCGCTGGGCCGGTACGAGGACACCTACCGCACGATCATCGCCCGCTGGCCGGTCCCACCCACCGGCCGTGTCGCGCGCTTCCGCCGACACGCTTTGACCATGTTCGCGATCGCCCGGGAACAACTGTCCACCGGCGCCCACCTGGCGCCGTTCGCCTACGAGGACGCCCTGCGCGTCCTGCACGCGGGCTTCACCGGCCGGCTGGAGGAGGACGCCGTACCCACCCGCCTGTCCGCCGTGCTGACCGGCGCCCACACCCCGACGATCGACGCGTGCGGGCCTCTGGTGGAGCGTGTGCAGCAGTAGGGCGGTTCCGGCTCGGGAACCCGATCGCGGCACGCGGACACCGCCCTCCTCGGCTGCGCGAAAGAGCACAGAAAGGGCACAGAAAGGGCACAGCGAGGGCGGTGAATCCGCCGGCCGTGTCCGACCGGCGATCCGCCCTCGCCGTGCCCTCGACCCGTCACCCACCGGGCCCGCCACGATCCCGCCGCCGCAGGGTGGCGGCCTCGGTCAGCGGTAGTTCACGAACTGCAGCGCGAAGTCCAGGTCCTTGCCCTTGAGCAGCGCGATGACCTCCTGGAGGTCGTCCCGGTTCTTGGACGACACGCGCAGCTCCTCACCCTGGATCTGCGCCTTGACGCCCTTGGGCCCCTCGTCGCGGATGATCTTGGAGACCTTCTTCGCGTTCTCCTGGGAGATGCCCTCCTGGATCGACGCGAAGATCTTGTACTCCTTGCCGGAAGCCTTCGGCTCCCCGGCGTCGAGCGACTTGAGCGAGATGCTGCGCTTGATCAGCTTGCCCTGGAACACGTCGAGGATCGCGTTCACGCGCTCCTCGGAGTTGGCGCGCATCTCGATCTGCTCGCCGGTCCAGCCGATGTGCGCGCCGACGTTCTTGAAGTCGAACCGCTGCGCGATCTCCTTCGAGGTCTGGTTCAGCGCGTTGTCGACCTCCTGACGGTCGACCTTGGACACGATGTCGAAAGAGGAGTCAGCCAAGGCTCGGAATCGCTTTCTGTGGGATCTGAAGTGAGAGGGAAGGCAACCCCTCCAGCCTAGAGCGTCCCCCACGACCCGGACTCCGGCCGCGCCCACCCCGCCCGATCCGATACCGAGTGGCGAAGCACCCCGGGTGGTCCGCTATTGTTGTCCCGTCGCGCCGCAAGGCGCACACGGCGGGTTGCCCGAGTGGCCAAAGGGAGCAGACTGTAAATCTGCCGGTGTATGCCTACGTTGGTTCGAACCCAACACCCGCCACACCGAAACAAAGGCCCCCGACCAGCGGAAACGCGGTCGGGGGCCTTCGTCGTTCGAGCAATCGGGCAGGTGCTCGAAAAGTGCTGTTCGTCCCGCTCTGTCTCACCGGATCTCGGGTGGTGTCCGGTGTGTGTGGGGAACTGGTGGGAAAGAAATCGGCCCTTCGGTCACCCCTCCCAGCGTGTCAGCGCCTCGCTGATCCGCTCGTTGGCGAGGGCGGCGCCGTCGTCCAGGCACTTGGCGTAGACCTTGAGCAGGACCGGCACGCTGTTGCCCGCGCGCTTGGCCACCTCGGTCGGGTCGACCCCGGAATTCAGCCACAGCGACAGCGCGGCGTGTCGCAGGTCGTACGGCCGTTTCCCGAGCGGTGAGGCGGCCTGGCGAGGGCTCAGGGCGGTCTTGCGTGCCTGCGCCCACACCTCGCCGTAGCCGCTCTCCTGAACGAGGCCGTTCCGGGCGGTCCTGAACAGTCGCCCGTCGGTCGCCGTCCCGTACCGGTAGATGTGCCAGCGAAGCAGCGCGACCAACTCGGGTGGGATCGGGACCGGCCGGGTCGCCTTGGCCGGGCGCCACTTCAACCCGCGGTCATCGTGCGAAGTGCCGTCGTTCGTCCAGGCCGACCCGACGCGAGGACGCGACCCGTCGAGCTTGAGCAAGCCCCACCCGCGCTTGGGCAACTTACAGTTGTCCACGCGCAGCCAGACGGCTTCGGCCGGCCGCATGGCGGCGTGGTAGAGGCAGCCGAAGAACGCTTCGAGGTGTTGGCCGCGCGCTCCCTGGGCCCGTACGCCGGCGAGTAGCGCGCGGGCCTGTTGCGGGTTGACGACGCAGGCCGGTTCGACTTCCGTGAGGACGTCGGGGGATGACCACTGCACGCTCGTGAGCGGGTTGGTGGTCAGCCTGCGCGCCTCTATTGCGTAGCCGAGCGCGTTGTTCATGATGGCGCGCTTGCGCCTGGTGGTCGACGGAGAGGCCGCCTTGCCGTCGAGACGAAGCCCGAACGCGGTCAGGACCTTCCGCATCAGGAGCGCGTCATCGAGCGCGCTCATGGGCAGCGCACGGCCTTCGACCCACGCCAAGGCCGCCGCAACGTCCTCCGGTGGGTCCTGGGTCCACCGGTTCACGTTGAAGGCCCATCCGTACAGGGACGTCCGCAAGAGCGCCTTGTCCGGCATGCCGCGGACGTTGCGAACGAGGACGGGTGTTGCCGTGGCCAACGCGTCCGCGAGGGTGGTGCGGGTCTTGGCAGGCGCGGTGGGCCACTTCATCTCGATGTAGTCGCGTGCGTGGACGTACCAGGTCACGTCGTCCTGCTTGCGGACCTCGGACATCGGCAGGCCGGTGATCTCATCGAACGGCTCACCGTTGTTGACCGCGGTGAGGAGCTGGGCCCGGCGTCCGTCGGCGAGCGTGACAGTGCGGAAAGGAGCCGAGAAAGGCGTCTTTCCTACGCGCCACCTCAGTTCGATGTAGACGCGTCGCGCTCCCGGACGCTGCCGGATACCCCAGATACGTACGTCGAACGTGGGTTTGGACATGCGTTCCTCCGAGTGGGGAGCCGGGCCCGGTTCGCCGGGCCCGGCAAGAGCAGGTCAGGCGGACTTCTTGAGGCCGGCCCACCAGGCGTCGAGGTCGGACCGGAGGATCCGGAGGTGGCCATTGGGCAGAGGGGTGATCGCGGGCGCCTCGCCGCGAGCGCGCATGCGGTAGAACGCGGCGCGCGAGATGCCGATCTCCTCAAGCACTTCCGGCAGCTTCAACGCTGCGGGACGCTTCACTTGCCCTCGCTTTCGTCGGTGCCGGACAGTCCGGACAGGTCGTATCCGAGCTGTCCGGGGTGGGTGCGCAGGTCAGGTGGGGTAACCGGACACCCGGACAGCTCGGACACCTCCGGGCCGGTGGCTGTCCGGGTGGCGGTGTCCGGGTAGTACCGGCCGCCGGCGTCCTTCGTGAGTTGTCCGGCGTCGGCCATGCGTGCGCAGGTGCGGCGCACGGTGTCGGGGTCGACGTCGGGCAGCGCGGCGGCGATGTCCTTCGGCCGGGCCCCGGGGTTGGCGCGGACGTGGCGCAGGATGACCGCGCGGGTGTCGCCCATCGTGTGATCGGACGCCGGTCCGTCGAGGAGCTGCCATGCGCCGGTTTCGGGCTTGAAGGACAGGGCGTACTCGGCTTCGTCCACGTCGCGGCCGGTGACGTGAAGGATGCTGTCGGCCTGCCCACGGGCGCGCTTGAGGACGAGTGTGGCGTCCGCGGCGCCGGCGAGTCCGTTGGTGCCGGACACCTCGGCGAGGAAGTCGTCACTGCCCGCCTTGCGGACGTGGTGGACGAGCACGACGGCGACGCCGAAGTGGTCGGCGAGGGCCTTGGCGCGGCCGACGGCGGCATAGTCGGCGTCGTAGGCGGACGCTCCGGGCGCGCTGTTGCCGCGCATCTTGGCGAACACGTCGATGACGACCATGCGCGCGTCCGGGTGGCGCTCCAGCCAGTTCGCGATGGCCTCGCTTCCGCCCTGGGGAAGCGGCGGACACGACGTCGCGAGCGTGAGCCCGTGGGGGGCCGCGCGCCCGGTGAGGAGCTTGCCCATGCGGGACTGGAGTCGCCGGGCGGTGTCCTCAAGGGCCAGGTAGAGGACGGGTCCGCCGTCGACCGGGATGGTGTCGAACGCGAGGCCGCCGGCGGCGACGCACAACCCGAGTCCGAGCGACATCCACGACTTGCCGACCTTGGGCGGTCCGCAGAGCAGGCTCACGCCCTCGCACAGGATCCCGGGGACCGCCCAGCGCGGTTCGGGGAAGTCCATGCCCATGAGTTCGTCGGCGGTCCACGCGGTCTTGATCCGGGCCGGTGCCGCAGGCGCCTGCGTGCCGTCGTCCGGGGTGGGGACGGCGCGCAGGTGCTCGGCCAGAGCCGGATGCGGGACGGCGGTCATGCGGCGACCGTGCGCGGCCGGGCGCGACC
>NZ_JBIWJT010000041.1:0-82688 GCF_044765325.1 Embleya sp. NPDC127516
CCGCCTCGGCACCTCGGCCACATCGGGCCAACGCACCGGGTCGATCCGAGTCGGGGCAACCTCGATCACACTCAACGCAGACTCCCTCCAGTCCTCATCGAGCATTCGTAGCCGCGTCCCCGACGGATGGGTGCCCAGCCGACCGACGCACAACCACCCCACCACCCGGCAACGTCCCGACCAATCCTGCGGTCCGCCGAAACAGCCCGGTGTGGTCGCGATGCCGGCCATTCCTCCGGCGGGCGAAGGCCTCGTATCCGGGACCCGAGCCTCGGACGTGAGGCCGCGTCGATCTACCCCACGACGCGCTCGGCGACACCGCCGCCCCTGCACGCCCGCCTGGAACGTGGCGGGTCACGTTGCGCGAACAGGCGTCATACGCATAAGAGTTCTGAAAAGCGGGGAGCCACGACCACTCCAGGGTCCGTGCGACGGCTCTCCGCGAGACGGCGCAGCGGGCACAGCGGGGCCCACCCGACCGGCAGCACGGCCGCGTCGCCCGCGATCGCGGACACGGTGGTGTACGTCGGCGCCACCGACGGCACCGTGCACGCGCTGGACGCCGCCACGGGCACCAAACGCTGGACGTACCCGACCGGCAGCACGTCCTTCCCGCCCGCGACAGCGGACGGGATGGTCTACCTCGGGGCCCGCGATGGCACGCCCTACGCGCTGGACGCCGCCACCGGCACCGGGCCGTGACCGGAACCGTGCTCGCGGCAAAGCTGGGCCGCCGGCGGGGATGCCTCGATACGAGCGCGGCCCGCTATCGGTCCTGGCGCGACCGCCAAAGGTACCCGCCGTCGGTGCCGTGGTCGCGGGCGGCGCCGAGCAGGGCGCTCAGGCCGGCGCAGTCGCCGAAGGTCACTCCGGACAGGTCCACGCCGACTGCTGGTGGCCGGCGAGGGCGTGGGTGAGCGCGGCGCGCAGTTGCGGGGCGGTGGCCAGGTCCGGTTCGCCGGTCACGGCCACCTCGCACGCGCTGCCGTGCGCCTGCGTGTGGACGTGGAACACGGTGTCCGTCGGCACTCCCGGAAGGGCTGGGGAGGTTTTCGGCTCCCCCGGCATGACCCCGCGGCCCCTGTCGGCGGTCCCGGTCCGTCGGAACCGGCCCTGGACCGCCGGCAGGGGACTCCACGCCCCGGACGCTGCCCCGCCCTACCGGGGGACGACGCCGGATTCGTGCGGACGGGCACCCGGAAGAGGGCACCGCCGTGCGCCGTAACCCGAGGCCGTCGGGGTCCCATCTGCGGCCCTCGGCCGTTCGGATCCGACGGACTTCGGGGGGCCGAGGTGAGCGAGCTTCGGGTGGGAACGCCGGGCCGGAACCGCTCGTCGGTGACCGCGGCGCCGCCACCGGATCGCGGTGTGTGTCCGGCGCGGATCACGTGGATGTGGCGGCTTCCCAGATGGCGGCGGCGATTTCGGGGTGGGCGAGGTCCGAGTGGGCGCCTTGGACCGAGAACCGCCGCCCGGAGATCACGGCATCACCCACCAGGTCGTACCGATTGGCCGACCGGATGCCGTAGTGCAGGCGGCCCGGCCCTACCACCTCGGAGGTGACGCGGTCCACGCCCGCGAGACCGTATGTCCCCACGGCGCCGTAGCGCGGCAAACGGCCGGCGAGCCGATTGTCGCGGGCGACGGTGGCGGCCATACGGAAGTACCACTTGAGGGCACGGTCGTGGCGTGACCGCGTGGTGACGAGAGGCCCGGTCACCAGATCTTGGGTGATGAGAGGGTGGAAGAATCCGGATCGTTCGGTGTCGGGGATCCGGGGGGCGAAGGCCCACAGGGAGAGTGCTCCCTGCAACAGGATGAGTGAGTGTACGGATGCTGCGGGTGTGCTTCCGTCACCCTGAATCGCGCCCGCGCACACGATGGCGCCGAAACTGTGACCGACGAGATGGAATCTGGCTTGTGACGGGGCGGCCGCGCGCAGCTCTTGGAGCAGTCGGTGTCCGCCGCTGCGGCCCACCTGCCAGGCCCGTCGCTTCATCGTCCAGAAACTGGTGACCCACAGGGGCGCGAGGATCGAGCGCGATCGCCCGGCCTCGGCGCCGTCGTCTCGCGTCTCGCGGAAGTCCGCGACGATCCGTCGGGGTTCGAAGGATGCGCGATCGTCGCCCGGTGCCGCTCCGACGTGCCCCAGGGCGAGACCGGATCTCGCGTCCAAGGTCCGTAACCGTTGTTCGTCGGCTTCGGACAGTTCGGCATCCGGCTTGGCGTTCGCTTCGGCAAGCAGTGGTCGCAGTTCCTCCTCGGCGGCGGGATCACCGATCAGGTCGGTGTAGAACGCGACCTCCTGCTCAAAGGACATCGCACCCGCAGGACGCTCCCACGGCACGCTCGGCCAGCGGATTCCCACGACCACGGGACGGAAGTCGGGACGGCGTTCGCGGAGCGCGGCCTGGGGCCCGGCGAGATGGTCGCGCATCGTGCGTATCCACTCGCTGTACATCGCGGTGGCAGTGGGGGAGTCGGTCTGCCATCCGTGGCTGAGTACGAAGATGTCGGTCACCGGGCGACGGGTGTCGCCGATGGTGTCGAGCAGTCGCGCGACCACGCCTTGTTCGTCGCACCGGTTGCCGTCGCGGTCCAGTGCCACCATCGTCAAACGGCCTGTGGGGTCGGCTGTCGGTCCGGTCATCGCCGTGCTCCTGTTCTCCTCGGTCATCCGAGTCCGTACAACTCGAACGCCGCCACGGTGTCGAGTCTCACCATCCGTCCCTCGACAGGGGTGTTCCCCCGCCCGAGGAAGTGCCGTCGGGCCGCGTTGACGGCCCGCGCCCGCAGGAGCGGCCCCGCGTCGTGGTCGCCGCGCAAGTCCAGGTAGCGGGCGACGACTTCATTGGCGAACGCGATGGCGTGTGGCGCGACCACCGGTCGGCGGCAGGCGAGGACGCCGCGCGCGCGATGCACGGCGAGCCGAACGCACAGCCCTTCGACGTCCTGGTCCTCGGATTGGTCCAGGACGCCGACCGAACAGCTCACGAGCACCAGGAGATCGACCCCCCGCCAGTCGACGCCGGTGCCGTTCCACAGGCCGTCGGCCAGTTCGATGGCGGCTTCCCGGGCATGACCGTGTCCGCAGACGGTGACCGCGGCGAATCCCGTCCCCCGCGCGAGCGCGGCGCCCAGGGTGCTCGCGGACCCCTCGGGGTCGATCGCGGCGCTCAGGCATGTGACGGCGCCTGCGGCGAGCCGGCGTTGGCCGTGGTGGAGCCATTGAGCGAACTGTGCGGCGCTGTCGTCGGGCTCGAAGTGCGAGAGAGTCAGAAGGTCCGTCGCGTTGGAGCCGGATTCCCGCTCGACGCGGTCCTGCATCACGGTGACGAGAATCGACAGGCTGACCCGGGTCGATCGAACCCGTGCGTACAGCGGGACGCCGTCTCCGAGGGTGTGGTGGGCAATCGGGAACGATTGCAGTGTGTCCTCCAGTTGGAACACGACGTCGAGGTCGTCGTCGAGGTGCTCCGCCAGCGCGTCGAGCGGCCAAAGGCGCGCGACGTCGTCCAAGTACCTCGCGGTGTCCGTGTCGATCCGCGCGAAGCCGCCGTCGCCCGCGTGCGCCTGGCTTTCCGCCACCAAGGCCGCCAGTGCGGCAAGTTCGGTCGCCAGGGCGGGCGTGGGGTCCGGTTCCAGCAGATCCCGCAGGCGCTCGTCGAGCCGTTCGCGAACGGCGACCGAGGATGCCGCCAGGTCGGCGAGGGCGGCGTCGACGTGCTGCTTCCAGGCCCGTCGACGTGCGTCGATCGCGATGGCCTCGGTCAGACTTCGGGCGAGTCGACCCAGCGCGCGGGCGAGATAGCCCGCAGGCGTCCATACCTCGCCATCGGGCTCCTGTGGCACGGCGAGTCCTCGGTCCGCCGCGGCCAGGAGCACGCGTGCCTCGTATCGGACGCGCGCCCAGCGCAGGCGCGTCCGGTCGCCCGGCGTACCGACGTAGGATCCGCAGACACGCAGCGCGGTTCCGTCGGAGCGGACGGCGGTCCACGCGAGAGCGCCGTCAGTGTGGAATCCGGCGCGCAGCAGCATCCCGTTTCGGCCGAGGATCTTGGCGAGCAGGTCCTGGGTCACTCCCTCACGGACGACGCCCTCCGCTTCGGTCAGCCACTTCTCGGGAGGCACCGCGGTGGACTCGGGCGAGCGAGTCTCGATGGGTGCGCGTGACGTGCTCGCCCGTCGATCCGCCGCCGCGAGGATGCTCAGGACGTCGTGGTCACGGCAGGCGTCCGGGTCCGGCAGATGGCTGTCGAAGTGCGGTTCGGGCCCCGGCAGCGGCCACCGCTCCTCCGGAGCCGTGCCCTCGACCGTCGGGGCCACGGTGACGAGCAGGAACTCCTCGAACAACGCTCGCTGGCCCAACTCGGCGTCCCACAACAGGGCTTCGATCAGGCGTTGCTCGTCGTGCCCGGCACTCGACACTCGGTCCGCGACGGTACCGATCGTCGTGCGGAGGCTCTCGACATCGGTGATGAAGGCGCGCCGGTCGACGAGGCGGTGCATGACGTCCATCGCCACGCTGGTGCGGAGGTAGGCAACCGCTTGTCGGCACACCGTCCAGGTGTATTCCGGATCGTCGTGGTCCACAACGGTGAGCCAGAAGTCCAGTAGGGCGACGATTCGGTGCACGTCGGGGTCGCCGCCGGGACGCGGGCTCCACAGCAACTCGTGACGCGGAATGAACCACGTCGCGATCGCGCCCGCGGCGTCGGTTCGCTCGCTCGCCACCATCGTGGCGAACACAACCGCCACGTAAGCCGCCTCGGCAGTGTCGGGTCGGGGGGTCGTGAAGCGACGCTCCAACATGGCAAGGAACTTGGTTGTGTCCTCGATGACATCGACGACCACGTCGTTGTCGGCCGCGATCACCGCAAGAGCATCCTGATGCCTGCCGTCCAGCGCCAGTGCCTCCGCCCAGACGGACAGCAGGGACAGCACGGGCACACCGACCAGTCGAGAACGAAACGCGCGCCACTTCGCCGCGAGCAGGGTCGTATCGGCATAGTCCGTGGCGGTCGCATCGAGCCACCACTCGACGAGCGCGACGGCTTCGCTGTTGCGCCCGGCCTTGAAGAGGCCGCCCGTCAGGCCGAACAGGGCCGCCGTGCCGTTCGCCGGTCCGGTCAGGACCCCCGTCCCACTCGCCCATGGGTCCAGCTTGCGCTTCAGCGCGGCCGGCGACGCGTAGTCCCCCGGCTGAAGGCCGAAGGCGCGCTCCAAGGCCACCACGCCGGTCGGGCTCGGAGCCACAGCGTCCACGAACTGCGTGACCGTCGCCAGATAGACCGCGGCGGACAGTCGGTCGAGTCCGTCGAGTCGCCGGCGCAGACGCGCCTCGAAGACGTCGTCCGGGTCCCGAAGGTCGGCGGCGACCGGTATCGACTCCAAGTCGACGCGCAACAACTCCGCGGCCTCGGACGACCGTCCCTGTCCCTCGAAGAGCATGGCCAGGTACGACAACGTCGACATGTACAGCTTCGCGTCGTCCGCGAGCGTCTCCCCCAGGTGACCGACCAGACGCCGCGGGTCTCGCCTGATGTCGTCGGGGACGTCCAGCACCACGTGGTACAGCGCCAGCGCGTCCGCCGACCGGCCGTTCATGGCCACGCCCTGCGCGGTGGTGAGCAGCCAGTCCCTGGCCCGCTTGGGGTTCGTCCTCGCCCGGAACGCGGCGACACGCCGCCGCAAAGCCTCCTCGGACCGGTAGTCGGCCGCCCTCAAGCCGACCGTGTCCTCCGCCACCGCGACCGACTTGTCGGGTCGACCGCGCAGGATATGGAACAACCCTTGTATGCCGGCGGCCTGCAAACGCAACTCGAACCAGTTCATACGACGCCGCTCGGCACGCTCAGCACACGATGCCCCCGATCAGCCTCGAACCGCCCCCGTGTCCTCACCACCAGTGTGACGTCATCACGTCGACGAGTCCCCGGAAACGACGAACCCGGTGGGTTGTCCGTCTCGACATCGAGGATATCGGCGGCCGACTGGTCACCGAACTCGTCGACACCGACGGCGTCGCCGACCTGTTCACCCTCGCTCGCGAGCAACTCCTCACCCTCGAAGCGCACGGCCGACGAAGAGCGCCGACAAGCTCCTTGCCTGGATCGACCAGGCGAAGATCGGGCCGCTGGGCAGGGTTTTGTGCGCGCTGGGGATCCGGAGCACGGGACGATCGATGTCGCGGAGCATCGCCCGCCACCTCGGCACGATGGACGCAATCCGGGCGGCCGACGTCGTCGAGATGGCCCGGGTCGAGAGCATCGGCGACGGCAAGGCCCCGGTGACGCCGAACTCGTCGACTTGGCGGAGGTGTTGGACAAACTCGTCGCCGCCGGCGTGAACACGGCCGAACCCGGCGTCACCCCCGGAGCGGCGACGGCCTCGGACGCGACGGACGACCCTGCCGCCCCGCAGGGGCCGCCGCCGCCGGCCGGCCGGGCCGTCGTCGTGACCGGTGCCATGATCGGCGTGCTCGCGGCGCTGTCCCGCAACGAGATGAACGAGTTCATCGAACGCGCCGGAGGCCGCGCCGCGTCGAGCGTCTCCGCGACTGGTCGACCTTGTCGGGGACGGTCACGGTGAGGGCGGCGCCGGCCTCGAGCGGATCATGAACTCCTCAGCGTCGGGGATCGGCAGAACTCGCAAGACGGTGAGCAGCAGTTGCGCTCCGGAGGTCCGGTGGAGTCGGACATGGACCAGGCGGATGGGTGCGCGAGAGGACGAGGTCGTGAACGCGGCCAGGTTCCCGCGGGTCGCCATGCGTGCGGAGCCGCTCGGAGTCGACCGGCTCGCAGGCACGACACGCCCGGCGGCCGGGCGCTCGCCCGGTGTCGGCGGTGATGCGCAAGGCGTCGGTCAAGCTGCCGAATGGCGGTGCCGGTGCCACAGTCGCCGTGCCGCCCAGCACACGAGGGCGAGGTTGAGCACGGCGACGATCCAGTCCAGGACGTCGTCGGGAAGTGCCCGGTCGGCTTTGACGTCCTCGGCGACCGCGACATAGGACCCGAGAATGTAGCCCACGACCAGGAACGTGATGCCCAACCACGGTTGGGGGCCCCGATCCTGAACCTGGAACTGCGTGACGGACGCCAGGATCACAGCGGTCCAACCGATCGTGTACGACAGCACGACCCGATCGGTTCCGTACAGGAGCGCGACGCGCAACGCGCCCAGGACGAACACCGTGACGCCGACGGGCGAGGACAGGATCTCCCTGGCCATCCGCCGCGTGGGACGGAAGACGAACATCGCGATCAGGGTGGTCGCGGTCCACACGGCGGGAAAGACCAGCAGGAGCCCGGCCACCGTTCCCCAGAAGTCCTCGACCGGGCCGTCGGTTGTCAAGCCGTACTCGGCCCACCATTCTGCGGCGACGAACAGGAACTGCATCAAAGAATTGAGCACAAAGAGCCCGAAACCGGCTCTCACCGATCGCACGATGTCCACGACGAATCGGCCCACCGGCCACCTCGTTCCCCCACCCGCGGCACGACCCCCACCGGCGCGCCGCTCGGCGGCACCGAACCTCCATCGAACACCCCGACGACTACCGGGCCTTTCGGAATCTTCGCCACGACGGGAACCGTTCGCGGAGTCCACGCCGGAGACGACGCCCTCCCCGCTCGGGTACGACGGTTCCCCGGCGTCGGAACGAGCCCTTCACTGGGCCGCCGCCGACGGGCGCGCCCGGGATGTCCCCTTCGCGACCGGCGAGGCGAGCGTGACGCGCGAGCGGCGCCCGGTGTCCGTGGTGTGCTCGACGACCGTGGCCGTGCGCGATCGGAGGGCTGCGGCCGGCCGGTTCGCGAACCGTCCCTCGCGCCGGACTCGCGGCAAGTGGTCATTCCGAGCACGGGACGAGTGGGATGCCCCTCCGGCTCGCGCCGGCGCGGCTCACCCCGGCTGGTGATCCGTCACACGTATGGCGATCACGTCGTCTTCCGGGCCGCACCTGCCGAAATCCTCCCGTTCGCAGGCGAGTTCGAACCGGCCGAGGAGGCCGTCGACGCGGTGGGCCACTCTCCTTTCACCGGGCGGGGGGTCTGGACTTTGCGCGGTGGTGACGGATCCGCAGGGCCGAGAACGTGAACAGGCCGCGGAGGACGATCGCGCCGGCGCCGGTGGCCGCGACCGTCGCGCTGGAGGCGGCCCGGGCGACGGCGAGCACTTGGGCCGGGCTTACGAAGCACGTGCCGGGGGTGAATTCCCAGTGGTCCCAGTGCCCGTCCTCGTTCAGCCGGATTCGGGTGCCCGTGAAGTCGCCCACGACGATGTCGTGCCGGGTGCCGTCGAGCCAGCGGTGGCCGTCGGGGATACGTCCAGCGGGAACCAGGCGCCTTGAATGGGAGCGCTCTCGGTGTTGTCGTGCCAGGTGGTCCAGGTGCCGTCCGCTTCGTGCCCGTTGAAGTAGGCGAATCCCAGTCGGCTCCCGTCTGGGTGGACGGTGATGTCCGTGATCCCCCGATAGCGGGTTTCGGCTCGGCCGGTGACCTGCCAGTCCGAGACCCTGACCACCCATCGCTCGGCGTCGTCCACCCAGTCCTCGTCGGAGGACGCGTCGAGAGTCGGTGAAGGCCCACAGTTCGGAGCCGTCCGGGCTGAACACCGCACAGGCCGGCACCGCGTCGCCACCGGCGTCGCCGAACGCGGGGTAGGAGGCCCGCCAGACCACACGTCCCGTCGAGTCCACGACCACCATGCGGTCGGTGCCCGCGAGAACCAACCACCGATGGTCCGGACCGACATCGATCCGGATGTCCCCGTCCGACTCCGGATATCGGTGCGCCAACTCCTCGGGGATCGGGAACCGGGCGACGACGCGCAACTCGGGGTCCAGGACCAGGACTTCGCGAGCTCAGGGAGCCGCCAGGAAGCCACTCCCCAACCGCCGTACCGGGTCACGAAGTGGTACGACCGCCTCCGTGACCAGCTTCGCCCGCAGCGCGGGACCCGGGGATGAACCTCGATCGTCGGACATGCGGGCGACGGTACCCGCTCCTCCCGACAGGGCGCCCTACACCCGAACCACGATCGCCGAGCTCCCCGGCATGAGCCCCGACACGCTCTTCAACCTGTGTCCTCCGTCGCGGTCGCCGAACTCGTGCGCGAGAGCGGCACCGCGAACGCCGCGGTGCCGGTCGACGGCCTCATCACCGGTGTAGTCATCGAAGGCGTATCCGAGCGACCCGTGGTCCTGAACCGACTCGCCCCGCACACCTCCTGCGGTCCCGCCGCCCGCCTCTCACGCCGCGGCCGGCATGTGGGACCGACCGCACGTGATCCTGCTCGCGAGACTGCACACCGCCAGGCAGCTCGACCGGTCGTGGGCGCTGATCGACGCCAGCCACGTCCGGGCCGCCCGAAGGGGCCCGAAAGCGGGCCGCGCCCAGTCGACCGCGCACGACCAGGCGACAAGAACCACGTCCTGGTCGAGGGACGGGAAATCACACTCGCGGTGTCCCCGATCGGCGGCAACCGCAACGACGTCACGCGGTTCTGCCACCGCTCGCCGAGGTGCCCCACAGACGACGACCTCCTCGCGTGGACCCTCGCCCGCGAGGCGATGGTTCCGCTCAACTACGGCGCCCCCCGAGCCGCGGCGGCCCTCGCCGAACAGGTCCGATGGGCCGCCGGGAACCGAGCCACCCCGGCGGCGACCCTGGCCGCCGCCGTCACCGCCCGCGCCCACGCCGTGGCCCACGAGCCGGAACAGGCACGCCGCGCGGTCGCCGACGCCGACGCCCTGATGGAACGCCTCGACACCGGCGCACGAGCGGACACCTGGCTGACCCACGGCGAACAGAAACACCACGTGCACCTGTCCCACGCGCTCATCGCGCTCGGCGACACCCGCCGCGCCCGCGAAAGCCAACAGCGCGGATTGGAGCTGTCCGCGCCGACCAGCACCATGACCCGCTCCCTGCTCACCCTCGACACGGCCGCCTGCGACCACCACGATGGCGACACCGAACAGGCATGCCGGCGCGCGACCAATGCCCGCCCTCCACGCAGCGGTTCGGGTCGTTCATGATCCGGATCTCCTGTCCCGAGACCCGGAACCCGGGCACCGGGTCGAACCGGTGCCGTGGGAAGACGGCCCCTTGTTCACGCCTCAGGGTTTGCCGATCGGGTGGAACGCGAAATGGCCTTCCCCTTCGTTGGGGTCCGCGACGAAGCCCCGATACTCGTCGTCGCGATGGACGGGAAGGGCCGCTGTGGTGGGCTTGGTTCCCCCTGCGCCTTCGTCGAAGGCCCATGCCGGACCGTTGGGCTCCGCCATCCAGTCTTGGAGTTCGATCTGACCGTGGGGGTGGGATCCGACCAGGAAGCCGTCGGTGCGGGCTGCTTCGGCCCAAACCTCCGGTCCGTTCACGACGATGGGGCCGGCGGCGGCCGGCCCAGTGATCGGGACCCGCTTCGAGTGGGCGCCGGGCCCATGCGACGAGGACCCTTGTACTGATGACGTCCTGGAGCGACGCACCCGAGTCCGTAGGAGCAGCCCGCATGTTCTCGATCGCCCCGCGTAGTCCCCGATCACTGCCGTGGAGCCATCGTCGTTCAGCGGACACGACCCGGCGAGGAAGCTGACGCGCGGCGTGTCCGGTATCCGCGACGACAGGAAACCGCACACCCGGCCGACCGCGATCAACGCGTATCGAACCTCGGACGGTTTGGGACATCGCCCATTGTGCAGAGCGTCGTGGCGTGCTCCTCCACGTGGCTCAGGGTGTCCATGAGGGAGGTTGATCGATCCGCCGGTTGTCAGGGCTGTGCCGATCGTACGTGAGTGGTCAGGCGCCGTTGGCGCCGAAGCCTGCGACGGCGAGCCGGAAGGCACGGTCCGCCTGCGTCGCCGGGTCGGTGTAATTCTCGGTGGCCAGGGCGATTCCGACGATCAGTGTGAGCAGGTCGTCGATGGTGATGTCCGCCCGGACGGTCTGGTCGTCAATGGCCTTGCGCAGCAACAAGGCGCCGGCCGCACCGATGGCCGGCGCACAGGAGTCCTGCGTCGCCTCGTCCTGGAGGGGTTCGTAGGAGAGGACGTCTGCCAGGCCGCGTGCGGCGAGCGAGTAGGCAAGCAGCTCGCGCAGCCATTCCACCAGCGCGGAGCGGCTGTCGTGTTCGCCGCAGAGCGTATGAGCGCGATCGCACAGGTCGTGGATCCGCTGTTTGAAGACGGCTTCGAGTAGGGCTTTGCGGGTGGGGAAGTGGCGCCGCACGGTGGCTGATCCGACGCCTGCGATGCGGGCGATCCGCTCCAGGGAAGCCTGGGCTCCTTGGGTCGCCACCTCGGCCTCGGCCACGGCGAGGATGTGCGTGTAGTTGCGGCGGGCGTCCGAGCGCTGACCGGTCATGATCTCCCCAACATTGATAAGTGGCGGACCCCGCCGTATTGTAGCGAACACGAAACGGCGCCCCCCGCCGTTTGTGCTGTGCGTGACCGCCGAGGAGATGCACATGACCGCTGCCGCGACACCGGTTCTCGTCACCGGCGCCACCGGCCGCCAAGGCGGCGCCACCGCCCGCGCCCTGCTCGCGCAGGAAACACCGGTGCGCGCCCTGGTACGCGACCCCGACACGCCGCGTGCACGAGCCGTCGAAAAACTCGGCGCCCACCTGTTCGTGGGCGATCTCACCGAACCTGCGACCCTTGAGGCGGCCGTGGAAGGCGTGCGCGCCGTCTTCTCCGTGCAGATGCCCGCATACACCGAGCAAGGGTTCGACTTCGCCGGCGAGGTCAGCCAGGCGGACAACCTCATGACGACCGCACGGGCCGCCGGTGTGCAGCAGTTCGTCCAGTCCTCCACCAGCGGCGTGGGACAGCACGTCGAGGCCCCGGGCTGGGCCGAAGGACGGTGGGCGGTACTGGAAGCCCCGCTCGGCACGAAGGCCGCGATCCAGGACCGGCTGCGCGAACTCGACTTTCCCTACTGGACGTTGCTCAAGCCGTCGTTCTTCATGGAGAACTTCGAGCCGTCCATGCGGTTCTACTTCCCCCGGGGCGTCGAAGGGGGTTTGGTCACCGTCGTCAAACCGACCACGCACCTGGCACTCGTGGCAGCCAAAGACGTGGGCCGCGCCGCGGCGGCCGCCATCTCCGCCCCCGCCGAGTTCCACCGCGTGGAACTCGAGCTCGCCGGCGATTACCTGACCATGGCCGAAATCGCCGAGATCCTCTCCCGCGCGGCGGGAGTCCCACTGACGGCCCCGGACATGACCGAGGAACAGGCCCGCGCCGCCGGCATGGGAGACATGGGTGCCACGCACCGGTTCATCGAGGTTGTCGGCCAGCCGGCCCGGCCACGGTTCGCTCGCGCGCTGGGCATCGACCTGACCGGCTTCGAGGAGTGGGCCCACGAACATCTGCGGACCGCCGCCTGAGCAGGAGCGTGGTCCATCCGCAGTCGCTCGGTGTCGCGATGCGCGTCCAACGCGCCGGGACCGCGTCCTGACCCGCCCGGTCCTCGTCGCCCGGGACCGGGCACCCCGATGCTCGGACGCATCCGGCGGCCGTCACGATCGGGGATGGCGCGGCTCTTGGACTGCCACGCCCCGGGTGCTTTCCGAGACGGCAGATATGCGCGGACGCGCTCGAAGTCGAGTGGCCCGGTCTCGGCAAGTCCTGCCACGGCGGTGGCGGTCACGGTCTTGGTGACCGATCCGATGCGGAACAGCGTGTCCGGCGTCACCCGGGCCGGGGCCCATGCGTCAGTACGCCTTGTGTCGCGACGTAGTCCGCGTCGCCGTGGACCATGCCGATGGCCGCGCCGGGCACGACCTGCCTGTCGAACAAAGCGGCAAGGGCGACGTCGGGCGTCGATCCGAGATCGGCAGCCTGGGGCATGAGGGACTCCACTTCCGACGAGGCGATCGTTCCACTATCGCGATCGCCGCCGGTCGGAAGCTGGTATACGGCGACAAAGACACACCGGGTACTTCGGCCGTCGGGACAGCCTTACTCCGCGCGGCCGATCCCGGTGGCCTGGCCATCATGCACTTCCTCGACGAGATGAATCCGCAAGACCAAGCGCTCGTCGACAGGACACTTCCGTTTCCGGCGACCGTCATCGGTTCCGAGGCGATGCCACTCACGTGGCTGGACGGGGCCGGCGACCCCAGGAACTGCGGGAATGTTCTCGAAAGTGCTGCGCCGCTATGTGCGCGAACTCGGCGCGTTCACCCTGCTCGAAGCCGTCAACCGATGCAACTACCTCCCCGGGAGCAATTTGCAGGACAGCGTCCCCGCGATGCGTCGCGAGGGCAGGATCCAGGTCGCTTGACGCGCTGCCAGGCCGGCCCGTGCGGCGCTGACGACCGTGAGGCACCGCACGGGCGCGTCCGACTTCCGCAGGCCCCGAGGCGCCCCACAGCCACTCGCCTGAGGCGAGCCGTCCTCGGCCCTCGCCCGGCGCGCACGAGCGCGCCGCCGGATCGTGCATCCGCGGTCATCGCCGCAGCGAGGGCGCGGGCGTTCACGACCACAGGCGCGCCACGGCGGACTCGACCAGGCTGGCCGTCGAATCGACAACCGGCAGCACACCTGCGGCGCCCGCGCTGACCAGCGGAATCTCCGTGCACGCGGCGATGGCGACCTGAGCACCCAGGTCGCGCAGGATTTGCGCGGCCGACTCGATCCACAGCTCCGCTTCCCGCAGATCCGCCCCGTTCTTGACGGCGCGGATCGCCCGGTCCACGAGGTCCGTCTGCGCTGCGTCGGGGACCTGCACAATCGTTCCACCGAGCGTTTCGGCAGCACGTTCGTACAGCTTCGCGGCGCGCGTGCCCCGCGTCGACAGCACACCTATCCGTGTGACGTCGTCCGTCCGGCGCTGCGCGTCCGCAAAAGCCGTGCCGATCATATCCAGCAGCGGGATGTCGCTGGCGGCGCGGATGTCCTCGACGTACGCGTGCGCCGTGTTGCAAGGGATGGCGATCACATCCACACCGGCCGACTCGAGCCAGCGCACTCCCTCCAGCAAAGCCGGCACCGGGGACGGGCCGTTGCCCAGCAACGCGGCGGTCCGGTCGGGTACCCGGGGGTCGGCCCACATCGCGACCGGCAGGTGCTCCTGGTCCACATCGGCGGGTGTATGTTCCACCAGCCGTCGGTAGAAGTCGGCGGTGGCCAGAGGCCCCATGCCGCCCAGGATGCCCAGTCGGCGCATGGGTCGTCGGGTGTCGGTCATGCCCGCCGGGGCGCTCATACCCGCACCGTCCGGTGCGGGAGCGCGTGGGCGACGCGGCCTGATGGTGCGGTAACCGTCTCCGCCGCGAGCAGGGCGTCGATGACCGACTCCTCGACGCAGTCCATGACGGCGGCGAAAACCGCGTCCAGCTCTGCCGGTTCGAGGTTCCTCGCCGTGGTGGTGTCGGTCGAGAATGCCAGGCCGTAGTCACCGCTTCCGTGACTGAACGCGGCACCGACCCGACCGAGCGCGAAGACGCCGCGTGCTGCGACCCGTGACAACTGCGCGGCCGGGCACGCGAAATCGACGGCGAGGACCACCACGCACGAGCCCTGGGCACTGTCGGGTCCGGCGCCGGCCAGCCCCAAGCTCTCGGGCGTCACGATCCGCCCGGGAAACCGCAGGCAGCCGTCCATGTTCGCCTGGACCAGCGCCCCGACGGTCGCGGCGCGGCCGTCGATGTCGATGCGGCGTGAGGCCGTGCCGATGCCCGCCTTGAATCCGAGAGCGCATGCCCCGGTGCCGCCACCGACGTTGCCCATTGCCACCGGTCCCGTGTCCGCCTCGGCCAACGCCGTGAAGACATGGTCGGCGGTCACCGGACGCGCCACCGTCGACGACAGCCACGAGTCATTGACCTCGCCGACCACCGGGTTCAGCGACTTGACCGGGCCGTCCGCGTGGTCGAGGACCCAGCTCACCAGGGCGTCGGCCACCCGGAACGTGGAGAGGGTGGAGGTGAGCAGCACCGGGGTCTCCAACTCGCCCAGTTCCACCAGTTGGGTGGCGCCGACGAACTTCCCGTACCCGTTCGCCACATGAAGACCGGCCGACAGCGATCGCACCCCCTGCAGCGCGGTCGGAACGATCGCCGTCACCCCGGAGTAGACGCCCCAAGCGGTGTCGAACACCGTGGCATGGCCCACCCGCACCCCCGCCACATCGGTGATCGCGTTCAGCGGCCCCGGGTCGATGCGGCCTATCCGGTGTCCGAGCTCACGCAGCCGAGGCCGGCCGGGACGCGGTGGTACGGAGTTGCTCATGGCGCGATCGGCCTCTCTGGCTCACAACGGACGAGGCCGATTCTCATGGGCATCAAGGCCGCGAACATTGTCCCCGCGACCTAAGTTGGCGCCCCGCATTGGGTCGCAGCTCCAGCCTGGCCGCCACCGCGCCCATGGCCGCGTACCGCCAGGGCCGGCCATCCTGCCGGAGGCGGGACGTGTCGAGCCGGCGATCGTGGTCGGCGGCCGGGACGCGATCAACCTGCCCGGCCCGCGGTGCCCAACCAGGTACACGTGAACGTGCTCCCGCGGCCCGGTGTCGTCTGCCCACGTGCCTGCTCGGTGGAACCGCCTTCCGGCCCCACCGTTGCCGCAGCCCGGTCGGCGACGGCGGATCGAGCAGGCGGGAGAGGGCGACGAGCAGAGGGGTGGGGTTCGGGACGGCGGTCGCGCGTCACTCCATGACGGCACGAGCCGCGTCCAGGAACGCCGACCGGGTTCCCTCCGGGTAGTCCCGCACGCTCTCGCCGTCGGGCAGGCCTTGCCGGACGGTCCGGTGGAGATCGAGGAAGTACGCGCGCGCCGCGTCATGCGTGGGCAATGGGAACTGGGTTCCGCGACCCACAACCTGTTCATGACCTCCCGAGTCGTCAGGTACCAGGTGTGGGTGTCGTCCCAGGTGGCGCGTCGACTGAAGGCGCTCGCCGTCGCCCTCCGCGACCCTCCGCCGGGCCTACGCCGCGCGGTCGAGCTCGGCGACACCTGAACCTGAGCCCGCGGGGCTGCCCGAACCAAAAAGTCCGGCCCCCGCAGCTCGGACGGTGACACTGTGTGCCCTCGGAGTCCTCGTCGCTGCCACCGGTCCCGCGGTGCGACGGAGCCGCAAGAGCCGCAAGAGCCGCAAGAGCCGCACCGGCACCCTCGCGAATCCCGCCCGACCCGGCGACCCGCCCCTCGACACACGAGCCCGCTTCGAATCACACGGCTGAAAGTCGCGATGCCGTGCCGGTCGTGGAAGTCGCGACGGTTCGACCGCTCGCTCGGACGCTCCACATCCGGGGCACCGGCGCCACCCCGCCTCCCCCATACCCCCGCCTGCGCCATCCCTTCACTCGTTCGGCGTTGGTGGCCTGCGGGCCTCCGGAATGCCCCGATGTGATGCTCTATGCAACACCTGTTGCTTCGGGGAGGAGTGTCGTGCTCAATCTCATGCGGGAGAACGCCGTGCTGGCGTTGTTCGCGTGCCTCACCTTGGGCTACCTGGTCGGCAGGCTACGCGTCGGGCCGATCACGCTGGGCGGCATCTGCGGCACGCTGATCGTGTCGATGCTGATCGGCGCGCAGCACGTGTCGGTCAACGCCGACGTGAAGAACGTGGCGTTCGCGCTGTTCATCTTCTCCCTCGGATACATCGCCGGACCCGGGTTCGTGGCCAACCTGAACGCGAAGGGACTGCGGTTCGGCGCGCTGTCCATCATGGAAGCCGTCGTGGTCGTGATCATCGCCATCGTGATCACCAAGGCCGGCGACCTGGATGTCGGCACCGGCGCGGGCATCCTGGCCGGCGCCGCCACCGAGTCCGCGGTCGTCGGCACCGCGCAGGAGGCGATCTCCAAGCTGTCCGGCATCACCGCGGACGAGTCCAAGGAGATGCAGGCGCACGTCGCCACCGCGTATTCGGTGTGCTACCTGTTCGGGCTGATCACCATCGTCATGTTGACCAGTCAGCTCTTCCCACGGCTGATGAAGATCGACCTGGCGGATGCCAGCCGCGAGCTCTGGCAGCGAATGCGTGGTGCGCACGCGACGCTGGAGGAGGGCCAGGAGGCGTCGATGCCGGCCCTGGTCGGCCGGACGTACCACGTGACCGACGGCGGCGGCGTGACGATCAAGGCGCTCGAGGAAGCGGTCGGGCTGCACGCCTCCGTCGAGGGCGTCAAACGCGGCACCAAGGTGCTGACCGTCGCCCCGGACCTGAGGCTGGCCCGCGACGACCGCGTGCTGGTGGTCGGACGGCGCGAAGGCGTCATGGCGGCCGGTGGACGGCTGGGACCGGAGACCGCGGGCGTCCCCGGCCTGGAGAACCCCCTGTCGGTACGGGAACTGGTGCTCACCAAAAAGGAATTGGCCGGCAAGACGGTCACCGAGCTCAACCGGGCGTACCCGGACGAGACCGAGGGCGTGTATCTCACCGGCCTGCAGCGGGTCGGCCAGGACCTCCCCGCGACCGGAGAGACGGAACTGCGCCATGGCGACACGCTGACCATCGTCGGCAGCGGTTCCAAGGTCGACCGGTTCCAGCGGAAGTTCGGTGCCAAGGTCCGCACCGAGAGCGCCGACTGGATCTACATCGGCCTGGGCATCTGCCTCGGGGTGCTGCTCGGCCAGATCGTCGTGCACGTCGGCAGCGCGGACCTGACCTTGGGCACCGGCGGCGGCTGCCTGATCTCCGGACTGCTGTTCGGCTGGTTCCGGTCCACGCAGCCCACCTTCGGCGCGTACCCGCCGGTCGCCGCACAGACCATGAAGGACCTCGGCCTGGCCATGTTCATCGCCGTCACCGGCTTGGCCGCCGGGCCGGACGCCGGGCCGCTGCTCAAGCAGTACCCGCTGCTGCTGCCGCTGTCCGGCATCGCGATGGTGGTGATCCCGGCGTTCCTGGGGTTGTGGATCGGCCGGAGGTTCCTGGGCATCGACAAGCCGATCCTCGTCGGGGCCATCGCCGGGCAGCAGTGTTCGACTCCGGCGATCACCGCGGTCACCAACACCGCGCGCAGCTCCGTGCCGATGCTCGGCTACACGATCACGTACACGCTTTCCAACTTCCTGCTCCCGCTCACCGGGCCGATCTTCGTCGGCATCATCGGCCTGAAGACCTGATCCCCCGGGGACGACCCGACGGACGGCGTGGGGCACTTCGGCAGCCGCGGTGCCCCACGCCGTTTTCCGCCGGTTGCTCAGCCGCCGCTGTCGTCGCCGGCACCCGGGCTGCCCGCGTCCACCCATTCGCGGTGGTAGTCGTCGAAGATCCCGCGCACGGCGTGACCGATCCTCAGATAGTCGAGGTCGTCGAGGTTCGCCAGCGACGCCCGGATCGACCACTGCGGCCCGTCGAAGCCACCGCCGTTGAGCAGCACGACCGAGGTCTGTTCGGCGAGCCGGAACAGCGGGTCGATCGGCTCGTAGTTGGCCTCCAGGAACTTCGCGAAACCGTCCCCGTGCACACGTTTCGCCTCCGCCACCAAATCCAGTTCGATGTAGTAGCAGGCACGCTTCGGATCGTCCGCGATCCGCATCCCCGACCCCTCCAGGAGCAGATCGAGGCGACGGCGCACCGTCTCCCGCAGGAGTCGCTTGTACGCTTGGCCCTCCTCGAGCAGCCCGAACAGCGAGAACAGCGCCATCTGCACCTGCTGTGGCAAACCCAGGCCCGCGGTGTGATTGAGCGCGACCTGCCGCGAATCCGCGACGAGCCGGTCGATGAACTTCAGGGCACCGGGCTCGAGCGCGATGGTGCCGTACCGCTTGGCGAGTCGCCGCTTCTCGGCGTCCGGCAGGGCGGCGAGAAGCGCGTCGACCACGTTGTCGTCGTGCACGCCGATGACGCCCAGCCGCCAGCCGGTCGCGCCGAAGTGCTTGGAGTACGAGTAGACCAGGATCGTGTTGCGCGGCAGTTCGGCGGCGATGGTGCGGAAACCGTCGACGAACGTGCCGTACACGTCGTCGGTCACCACGACCAGGTTCGGGTTCTTGTCCCGGACGATCGCGGCCATCTGCCGCGCGACCCGCTCGGACAGCGCGAGCGAGGGCGGATTGCTGGGGTTGACCAGGCACACCAGCTTGATCGCGGGGTCTTCCAGCTTGGCGATCTCCGATTCGGGATAACGCCACTCGCGGACCCCGTTCCCGGCGAACAGCTCGGCCTTGATGTCGACCACGTCGAAGCCGTACGTGTCCAGTTCGGGGATCTCGATGTAGGGCGTGAAGATCGGCACCATCAACGCGATCCGGTCGCCCCGGTGCAGGATGCCGTTCTTCATCAGCGAGTCGAAGATGTAGCACATCGCCGCGGTGCCGCCCTCGGTGGCGAACAGGCTCAGGCTGTTGCCGGCGACCGCCTCGCCATCGAAAATCTCGTGGTGCAGGTAGGTCCGGACAACCTGCTCGGTGCACGCCAGAATGCGGTCCGGCATCGGGTAGTTGTCCCCGACATAGCCGTCCACCAGCTCGTGGAGCCACACGTCCGGGTCGAAGCCCAACGCGTCGATGCCGTGCCGTACGCACTTGTGCAGCATCTCGACACCGGCGAGCCCCGGATTCGCGATGCGAAACGCCTCGAAACGGTCCGCGACTCCGGGCTGCACGGGCATGCCGCCCAGGTCGTCGGCGGTCCACACTCGACGGCTCTCGCCGAGCGCGAAATGCCCGAGCGCGAGATACGCCTCGCGCGGCCCGGTCGCGATCCAGTTCGGATTACCGCGCCCGGCGTTGAGCATCTGCCGTGCAGCCCGGTGCTTCTGCGCGTCCTCGGGACTCGCGTCCGCCGCATGGGCCTCGGCGAGCCTGATGAACTCGGCCTTCAGCTCGAAGGGGCTCAGGGCGGCGAGAGTGCGCATCTTCTCGCGGCTGTAGGTGGCCTTGGGCACGACGCTGACTCCTCAAGGACGGAACCGGAACGGGAATCGGACGGAGACCGGACGGGGTTACGGAGGGAAAGGGCGAGGGACCGGCCCGTCAATGGGTGAGCAGCACAATGACCGAGCCCCAGATGGTCAGCAGCACGTTCCCCACCGCGTAGGGGACCGTGTAGCCCAGAGTGGGCACCTGACTGCGCGCGTTCTCGTTGATCGCGCCGATCGCGGCGGTGGTGGTCTGCCCGCCGGCGAGCATGCCCAGCAGCAGCGGCATGCGGATCCTCTGGATGACATGGCCGTACAGGAAACCGACGACGAGCGGAACGACGGTGGCCACCGCCCCCCACACCACCAACCCCAACCCGGCCTGCTCGAGCCCGGAGGTGAAGCTCGGACCGGCGTTGATGCCGACCACGGCGACGAACATGCACAACCCGAGGGTGTCCATGAACCACTGCGCGCCGGGCGGGACGTTCCCGAACGTCGGGTACTTGCCGCGCAGCCACCCGAAGACCAGGCCCATGATCAACGCGCCGCCGGAGGTGGACAAACTGATGGGCACGCCGCCGGCGTGCAGGGCGGGAATGCCGATGCAACCGCCGACGAAGATGCCCAGGCCCACCCAGATCATATCGGTGGCATAGCTGGTGGGCACCGGCGTGCCCAGGTGCTTGGCGGCACCGACGACCAGACGCTGCGGGCCGCTCAGGACCAGGGTGTCGCCGCGGTCCAGGGTGGAGGAGAGCACGTACGGGAACTCCGCCCCGGACCGGTACAGCTTGTCGATGAAGACGCCCGCCATGAACGGTTCGAGGCGCACTTGCGCGATCGTCCGGCCGATCTGGCCCTTCGCGGAGACCACGACATGCAGGGTCTCGGTGGCGTAGGCCAGTAGCGCCGTGTCGTCGGCCTCGGGGCCCACACGTGTCTCGGGATCGAACGCGACCAGATCCTCGCGCAGCGCGCTGACCGCGAGCACGTCGCCGACCCGCAGCACGGTCTCCTCCGCGCCGTCCATCAGTTCGTCGCCGCGGCGGATCCGGGTGATGTAGACGCGTCGGCCCGCATCGTGCTGCGCCGCCTCGAACCGGGCGACGGTCTGCCCGGCGTACTCCTGGTGGGTGAGCGTGTAGGCGCGCAGCACGTCCTCGTAGTAGCCCCGACCCAGGTCCGGGTCGGCACTGGGGACGTCGAGTTCCTTGCCCAGGTCGGCGCTCTCCTTCGCGAGGTCCCGGTGCAGCAGTGCGGGGATCACGTTCGCGAGCAGCAGCGCGCACAGGATCGTGCCGAGCGGATAGGTGACGGCGTATCCGATCGCAACGAGGTTGGCCTCGCTCTGGGCCTTCGCCCCCCCGTAGCCGGGCAGTTGGCCGATGGCGTCCTGCGCCACGCCGATGACCGCGGACTGGGTCAGCGCCCCGCCCAGCAGGCCGGCGCTCAACCCCGGTCCGTACCCGAGCATCGTGGCGAACCCCCAGCACACCAGCAGCCCCGTCACGCACACCACCAGCGCGTTGACGACCTGCGGCAGGCCATCCTTCTTCAGGCCCCGGAAGAACTGCGGGCCTACCTTGTACCCCAGCGCGAACAAGAACATGATGAAGAACAGGGACTTGACCGTCCCGTTGATCTGCACGTCGACCCCGGCTCCGAGCAGCAGCCCCGCGACCAGGCAGCCGGTGACCGAGCCGAGCGCGAGGGTCTTGTAGCGGATCTTGCCGAGCAGGAACCCGAAGGCGACGGTCAGGAAGACCAGCAGCTCCGGATACGGCTTGAAGATCTCGTCCTTGAGCCAGTCCATGGTGGTCAGCCCCGACGCCGGGGAGTACGACACGCGCCCGAATCCGACCCACCCGGGCCTGCGTCGCCCCCGCCCGATGGGCAGAGCCGCCTGGGTTCCGTACACATGCTCGGCATCCGTCGGCAACAGCGCGGTTTCATGCTCTCCTTCCGGCCGCCACGGTCAGGGTCCATCGTCACGGCGCCCGCCGGGAACAGTGAGCGGATCAGCCGCACGCCACACCACTGCTGCGCCGTACGGGTCCACAGTGCACCCGTCGAGCCCAACCCCGCCGCCCCGCGGCGCCGGAGCGGCACGCGAGGTACGCGATGCGGTATGGCGCGACATGAGGACGTCGGGCATTGGCGGGAGCGGCGGGGTCTGTCCCAGCGTGAGCTTGCGATCCGGTTGCGCCCGCAACGTCGTCACCGACCTGCACCGGCGATCCAGGGGCGCGGCGCCGTGGCCGTTGCGGGAGTTGGCCGAACGCGCTGGACTGCCCGCATGACCACACCCGACACCACCCGCGTCCTGTACGTGATCGCCTGCGCCGCACCCCCGCCCGCGCCGTCGCCGCCCTGTCCCGTGCGGAACAGCAACGAACCGCTACCTGACCATGCCTCCCGCCGGGGATCCAGCGGCGACAGGGAAGGCGGTCAGGAATCCGGAGGCCACTCACTCCACCGCAAGCTGATCGCGCCACGGCCCGTTCACGCCCCAGGGACTGTCAGGTCCGATAAGCCCGGGACGCGGCACCGTCCGGCGGTCGAACTCCGCGTCGAGTCGCCCCACAACCCTCCCGAGATCGGCCTTCGCGCCCGCAGGAAGCCACAGCAACACCGCCTGCAGGAGGTCGCGCGCAAGGGCGCGTCGGTCGGGTGTTTCGCCGCAGGCGGTGTCGACGTGGCATCGCGCGTGGGCGGACGGCGGGGCGGACTCGTTGCGCTCCGCCGGCCCGCCGGGTGCCCACCGGCGGGTGTCGGACGAGGGGTTCGCCGAGGTGGCGACAGTGCTGGAGGCCGGTCCGGAGGCGGGTTTCACCGGGCGGATCTGGACGCTCACGCGGGTCGGGCGGGTGATCACGCAGGTCACGGGGGTGGTGTACGCGTCCCTGTCGAGCGTGTGGCGGCTGTTCAGAGCGCACGGTTGGTCGCGGCATCGACGACAACGGCCACCAACGCGCCCAGGCATGGAGCCCTACGGGACGCACGCCATGGCGGTGTCCGACCCCGACGGCGACCACCCTGCCTGGACCTGGGGACCCCACGACCTGTGGACACGCCTCCGAGGCCGCCACCACCTGGTGGCACGACGCCGGATGCCCCGCGCCCACCGACTTCGTCTACGCCGTCTCGAGGGAACGACAATTCGTCACCTGCACCACCGCGGACAGCCGGCAATGGGACGTGCCCAACCCTTCGGCAATGTGAACCCCGCCGCCCCACACCGGCATTCGCCGCCGGAACGCCTCCCGTTCAGCCACCGGTCGCCGGCGCGCAAGGACGATCCGTGCCGCTTCGACGCCGAACTGCGGGCCCCGGCACAGATCCCGACATGGGTGACGAGGGAGCGGAGCGGACGGATCCTGTTCCACCGGCTCGCCGGAACCCTGTGCGTCGGCCGGCCGCGATGTTCAATCGGTCTGCGGCCGGCTCCAGGCGCGCAGGGTTCGGGCGACGTCGGTGAGGGTGTGTTTGCGTTCGCGGATGTCGCGGGTGAGCTGTACCCAGCCGCCGGGAGGGACGGTGAGGGGTTCGTCGGAGCCGGCCATGTAGCGGTCGGCGCAGGCGCAGCCGACGACGGCGTTGTAGTCGGCGAAGGGTTCCAAGACGATCATGGAGTGGACGAACGTCGCGGCGCGCGCGGCGGTCTCCTCGTAGTAGAGCTCGCCGCGGAAGCGTTCGTAGCGGTGGCGCTCGACGCAGAACGCGAACGATCCCCAGTCGGTGAGAGGTAGGTTCACCGGGGTGTTCGCGGTCTGGATGTCCAGGACCCAGCCGGCGTCGACGCGCAGGATCAACGCTGCCCCTCGGGGAAGGCGTCCTGGAACTCGGCCAAGTGGTCGGTGACGAACGTGGCGGCGCCGGTGACGAAGTTGCGGCGGGCGGCCTCGGACACGCTCAGGTCGTGCACATGGGCCTTCACCGACTTGCCCCCCAGCTGCGCGGCCTTGCGCACTGCGGCGAGTTCCTCGTCCGTGTACTCGATGTTCAAAGCTGGCATGCCCACCAAGGTACCAGGCAGGTACCACCGGCGGTACCGGACCGGTACCAAAACCGCTGGGGCCCCTGGGAGCCGTCGTCGTCGGCGAACCGAGCAGGGCGCAACCGGACCCCCGGGTGGGTGGCTCCGGCAGGTGAACAGGCCGGCTCGGGCAGGCAGTCATGGCGAACACTGCGCCGGCCTGCCACGGCGGCCGGTGGAACGCTGCCTCCGGCGTGAACGGACGGCGGGGGCGGAGTGGATTGCCCACGTGGAGGCGGATCCGATCCGGGCGCTGGAGGAATTCGCCACGAGTTGGCGCCCCGTCGGGCACACATCGACCGGCGCGGGCCCGGTTTGGCAGCAGGCTTTACCATCGCCACAAACTGCGGGTTCGAGTCCGGGCGCAGCAGACCGGGGACCAAGTCGTCGAGGCCGACGTGGTGTCCGGGAGTGTGCGGGGCCTCAGGATGTTTCCGCAGGATGTGATAGTGACTGGCGAGCACGTCGTTCTCGTTGGCCTTCGGTCGGGTCAGGGTGCCGGGATAGGCGGTGCACTCGAGACCGGAGCCGCCGATCAGCTCGACGGCGGCGGGCCCGGGGGTCGCATTCTCGGGAGGCGTGACGGACACGGTGACGGTGGCGATCCGTTCGGGCGCGATCTGCGCGTCATGATGGTCCGGCCACGCCCTTACCTCGTCCGCCTCGATCAGGTTCGGGCCTGCTCGCCACCCGGACCATCCAGGCGGCGGTGTCGTGCCCAGGCGGGACGCGCGCCGTGCATACACCGACGCGCGAGTATCACACCTCTACCCACCGAACCCACCGCCCCTCCGGCAACAGTCGACCAGCAGCGCACCATCGACTTCGGCCTTGTATCTTTCGCATGACAATCGACTCGCCGATCATCTTTGTTGCAGGAGAGCCATGGCATCTGTAGAGGCACGGTCAATCACCACTATAGAAATGCCGCATCATGCCAAATCCCGAGTGCTGCGGTGGGCAGGAAGACGCATACTCGCCTTTCGCACGGACGCGGTTCTACGGGCCCGGGTCATTGTCGACTCGGTTTCCGGCGATGCCACGGAGGCAGACTTCCCGGCGCCGTGGTCCAGGGACAAGAGTGGACAGGACGCGGTGAGCCCGGATCTCACGTATGCCGTATTCGTGGGCCCGCATTCTGTTCGCGTGGTGGAATCGAACGGAAAAACCCGATGGGAGTTTTTCCATCAATGCCGCACCGTTTTCGGACGGGCATTCATCCCGAGCGGTGATATGGAATGTCCCTGTATGCGAACGTCGGATAGCGTAGAGACGGGCTCGTGCCAGGTCACTCCCGACAGCCGCCTGATCTGGGCACACGTGGCAACACCGACTGCCCTGGACACACCGGGAACACCACAGGGCGAGGCATGGCTACTCCTGGACGCCTCCGATGGAAGAATCGTGCACCGTATCGACCTCCACGATCTCTATGCGACCAACTCGCGTCACATCCCTCACCCTGATGGACAGAGCATCGCCCTCTGCCTCGGCAGTGATCCAGACGACATCACCATAATCTGGGGTTCCTGGGACGGCCGAGAGGCGAACACTCGACGCGCAGAGACGGAGCCGGGAATCATTCTGTGCGACATCTCACCCGCAGGAAACGAGTATGTCGCCCTCACCCCCTCGACTGACGTTCTGACCAGGTATCGGTCGGCTGATGACAGCCCAATCATCGAAATCGACTACGAGGCGCTCACGACCCATCCCGACGCCGACGATCCCAACGACCTCCCCGTTTGGGATCAGATGTGCAGCTATATCGATGGTGACACCATCATTGCCTCGACCTCGGATCTCGACGACCAATGGGGTCGGCATCGTCATTGGACCCTCCACTCCGCCGAACCGTCCGTGCCTGTCGAGATCGCTTACCCGGTTCCTGTGACCGGAGTGCCTACCGCGTTGGGTGACGGTACATGGATCGCACGCTCCGACGCCGAGCCGAATCGCGTTCATCTGTGGGCGAGGAGGATGCCGTGAGTCAAGTGGACATCAAGGTCGCCATGGACTGAAAGGCCGCGGCAGGGAGCTTCGCGATACAAGGTCGCCGCATCCCGCCCACCGCATCGCGCCGCCCCACCGCCCTCGTCGTCACAGAGCACACCCACAGGGACGACGTACTCAACCGAGCGCGTCCACGTACTCAACCGACCGCGCTCACCCCGGCCGTCGTCAGGACCCGCGCGAGGCGCGGCACAGGCCGGATGCCGGGCCCGCGCGCGTGAACGCCGGGAGTCGGGGCGGGTGGTCGGCAGGCGGTCTCACGCTGTCGTGCCGGTCGAGAGGGGCTGCCCGGGGAACCATGAGGGGAACGGAGAAGCTGATCGGCGTGCTCAAGGCGACATTGTTCGGCCCCTCGGACGGCATCCTCGCGTCCGCCGCCGATACCGCCTTCGGGCGGAACACGTGCGCGCGCGATGATGACGGCGTGCTCCCTCCGAGACTGCTGTGGCGTGACCCGCGGCCGATCCCCCGCCTGGACCCGCAGGACGTCGTGATCGAGGTGGTGCGGGATCCGTCGTTCCACGAGCCGTCCGAGACGGATCCGTGTGTGTCCCTCGGGTACGTGTGCCTCACCCACGACCGCGCCTACGTCGGGGGTGGTAGCGGCGAGGGAGAGCATCTCGTCGCCTTGGAGTGCTCCGTGCACGGCTTGGAGAACATCGGGGCCCACCCGCTCATGCACCGATTCCCCACCGGATTCATCCCCGCCCTCACTCCGGATCAATACGCCGAACTCGAGAACGACCTGTACCCCGAGGGCTACACACGCCCGGCCGGACCCCGCGACGCGATCCCGGGCCGATCCGACGAACGGATCACCGCGTGGCGGCGCGCCGCCAACGAACCGTTCCATCCCTGACGCGGTGAGCGATCCGTAGACGCCACACACCGGCACATCGACAGCAACCCGGTCGGCGCGGCGGTGGGCGGATCGAGCGCGGACCCCGTCGGGTCGCGGGCCGGTGGCGTGCTCAACTCGCTTACCGCGCGGGGTTGTCGCCCCGTGCCCGCAGCCTCCCCGAGGGCAGGCGCGGATCGGCCGCGCGGCCGGGAATCCCCCGCTACACGAGGAACGCCCGTACCTCCACCGAGTGTTGCGGTTGGACGTCGAGTGCGGGCGGACGGGACGAGCAGACGTTCCCCGTGGGCGTCTTCGACTCCCCGGCCGGGCTCGGAGAACGGCACATCGACTTTGGCCCGTCTCCGCGGGGTCACACCGCCCCGTCGCCGTCCCCGAGCACCGCCTCGGGGCCTGACCGTCCTGCCCGGATGGGAGCACCGACACGACGAGAGGACATGGCAGCCCTACGAGAGCGTGGACGCCAAGGGCGCCGCCGCCCCTTCGGCCGGGGGCGTCGACGGCTTCGACCCGTGGAGTGAGCCCGCCACGTGACCGGTGGGGCCGATGAAGGCCGACCGACCCGCTCCTACGCTCCGAGGAGTTCGTACACGGCTTCGACGGTGGCGAGCGAGTCCGTCGCGTCGATCCGGGAGTACTCGTCCGAAACGATGAATGGCGGCCCGGATCATGATTCTGAGCGTATTTTTCCAGGATCGGTGGCACTACGGTGAAAGGGTTGATGCGTCTCGACTCATCCTGGTTCTTTCTTGCCGACCAGCGCTGTGGCGACGGACCGGTGAAGGGAAGCAACCTGCGTGTCGCGGTCAACCAACGTACGGGACATGGTGCTTAGGTGTGATTTATCAACCCAAAATTTCAAAAGGGGGGAATTCATGATCACGTTTGGGTGTCCGACAATCCCGAACCCCCCGACCTCGACCCGCGCGTGGTGTCGGATCCCTGCTATCCGTTGTTCCACGACCCGTCCAGCGCCCTTCCGATCCCGCGAATTCGTGCCGCACTGGAAGAATTCTGCCGAGCGGGCACGGGAGAACGACCCGAGTGCATCGACTGGGTTGTCGGTGGCATGAATGGGCAGCGTTTCGATCGTCCACCCATCGCTGAGTTCGTCGAGGATCCGGAAATCGACTGGGACAGCCTTCGGTAACCCTCCGAAGGACGCGGCAGGTTCGCGCACGGTGGGGCGTTCATGGCGATGCGCAGCCAACGCTCGCGCGTGCGCGACGTCGCCGCGACCGTGGTGCGAGCGGGAGACGCCCCCGACGCAGGCAGCACCACGCTGTCGCCGCGGGACGCCGCGGACGGCGACCCACGCGCTTGGGCATGGGTACTCGACGACCTCACCGACACGTTCCTCGCCGTGCACTGCCCCCACTGCGGCGCCGACGTTCCCATCGCGGTGGGCGACTACGGCGACCACTCCGCGATCCGCGACCGGCACCGAGGCGACATCGACCGTCGCCCGCTGCGGCCGGCCCCGGCAAAGGAACTGTCCCCGCTGGGCGCACGCCTGCTCTCGATCGCGACCCGCGACGGGCAGGTCTCGCTCGCCCGCGGCCTGCCGTACCTCTTCGGAACGGCCCAATGCCCACCCTGCGCAAACCCGTTCGCGATCGCCCCCGCGTTCGAGAAACGCTTCGCATCCGACGGCGAGCCCAGGCTCCCGGGAACATGAACACCCCAGCCACACCCGGGAGACGATCCCCCGGGCCTCCAGACCCGAGTACCCCTGCGCACCTGGGCATGGCACACCAACCCCACCTCCTTCCACGTCTCCCCCGGCCTGATCACCATGATCCGAGGCGAAACCAACGACCACACCACCGGAACCGTCCGGATCGGCGCCAAACACCGCAACCTGCTACGCCCCCTCACCGACTCCGGCATCGACTGGACCACGTTCGACGGCTGAACCGCGAACACGACCACGGACGAAAGACACGGGGCCGACGCGGCGCACGAGCCCGTGTTCGCGGTTCTCACAGTATTTCGACCCGTACACACCCGAACTCGGCGTCATGGCCCGCGTCCAACGCGCCGGCGACCACGTCCTCACCCGACCCGTCCGGTTTCGAGGAAGACGCTCCCGAGGACCGCTTCGGCACGGACCCCGGCCGACTCCTCGCGCACACGGTCGCCGCCGGGCTATATGTGCTGGGCCGCATGCTCTACGAACTCGCTTGCGGCCGGCTGTTGTTCACGGCATCGGACCGGATGGCGCCGATGTACACGCACCTTCATCGGGAACCGGATCCGCTCGGCGCTCACCGCGCGGACCGGGCGCCCGGGATGGACCATGTGGTCGCGGAACGTGCCGCACAGCGGTGGCTCAGGCTGATCCGATGGCGTTCTCGCCCTGCCTTCGAGAGACCTCACGCAACCGACGCCTACGTTTCACGGCAGAGATGAGCCCGATCACGCTGCGCAACACGAGAGACAGTCCGACGAGGATCACTCCCATCGCCGTGATTGCGCTCTCGTCGACGTGTTGCCCGTTGCCTTCGGGCGAAGGCGCGCCGGCAGAGGCCAGCGCCGGCAGAAAGATCAACAGCACGCCTCCCACACCGGTCACCAGGACACCAATGAAGGACATCAGGCGCTTCCGCGATGAACGACCGCTGAAGGCCGCGAACGACGCCACGACCAGCGCGCATCCAAACGCCGGGAGAACGGTACCCGTGATCCATTGGGTCGCGAAGGCGTTCCAATACCATTGATCGTCCGGCGTCGACTCCTCGAAATAGACCAACCGGGGTGATGGGCCGGTCAGATCCTGATATGTCCCAGGCAGCAGGCCGAGCAGAAATACAGCAGCGAAAATCCGCCTGTCCATGAACCCTCGGACACACCCCCATTTTCGAGCCAGCAAGAGGGCACACCAACCCATCGCAAGTCCGAGAAAAACTCCTTTGACCGCCCCATAACCGATGGGAATCCAAACATTCCACGGATAGTTGCTTTCGTGTGTCGACCGCCACGTGCCGGCCGCGCCCCACGCCAGCGCACCCGACACCAGCCCCACGGATCGCGCTCCACCCACCGCCGACACACCCTGGCCAACCAACGAAACCTCCTCGGCCTACGACCGTCCGCCTTCGATGTAAACAAGTTTCGAACAGCCATGGCACGGATTCGCCCGAAACAAAAGTCATGCCCGTTCGGCAATCACCTTTTGGAAGTCCACCCCACAGTACCGGCCGCTTCCGTGGGCGGTCATCGGCTCACAAAAGCGGACCTGCGCGCGAGGTCCGATGGCCGAATCGCGTTCCGGAGATCCGCAGGCTCTTTCGAATTCTCCATCACCTTTGCGAAGGCATGCGCCCATTTCTGTGATCGGCCGGCGCGTTGTGCGCTAGACGTGGCACCGGACGCGGACGAGCAGGGTGTCGTCGGGGAGGGATTCCATGTGGGTGCGGTTGTCGGCGGGCCGGTCGAGTAGTTCGGACCGGTGTTCACAGGTGGTCGCGGCTTCACAGGTCGCGTGCATGGCGGTGCCGTCCGCTTCGATCCACCACCCGTCCGAGGTCAGGAGGTCGGTGAGCAGGACGGCGTCGTCGCCGACCTTTCCGGCGAATTCCTCACGGGTCCCGGCGAAGTACACGTCGGGCCGGCCGAGTGCGTCGACGCGTTCGGCGAAGCGGACCGGTGCGTCCGCCTCCGGGTACGCTGCCGCGGCTCGCAACAACGGCTGCGCCTCATAGTCGGCGCATGCACGTGCCCACGGCGGCGAGTGCACGATGACTGCTGCGTGCCGTTCCTGGAACACGGAGAACGGCAGATACGGCGGGTGCCGTGCCGCGAGACGCTGCCACAGGTCCCAGGCGGACCCCGCCCAGGCCCGCTCCGCGGCGCGGGGCCCGTCGAAGTCGAGGAGTCCACGCGGGCCGCCCGCGCACCAACCCGCCCCACCGGGCGGCATCCGACCATCGTCGTCGGGCGCCTCGTGGATCAGCCGCGGGTCCCCCTCGTAACCGGGCAGGACGCGAAAACGGCCCAGGTTGCTCGAAACGCGCAGGCTCCACGAGTCCCACATCGCCCGTTCCCAGACACCACAGTCGATATGGAACGGATCCATGACCCGAGCCAGCGCCGCGTCCGGATCGGCGCGCGCCTCCGGCGGCAGACACACCGTCAAGATCAGGCCTGCCATGCCGAATCTCCTCCCGGGCCCCGTGAACCGCCAACCTACCGGGCTCGGCAACTGCGCCCACGGGGCGGGGGATCCGAACCGTGTACCGAGAGCCCCAGCGGAATCGGAGGGGATGTGTGGGCGGGGGGAACCGGGTGGGACGAATCGAATGCCCGCTGTGCCGAACCGCGCAAGCAGGCCGTGCCCCGGAGAACCAGGCGGCGGATCCGGACGATTCCGCCCGCTCGGCGATGACCTCGGAGAAGAACCGGCCGCACGACAGGTGGTCGTGGACGATCGGCACACCGCCGACGCCCGCCCGACACGAGGGTCCACGTGGGCCTTCGAACCCGCAGGCGGGCAGGATGCGATGGCGTCGCAACCGGCTGACGGATCGCGGCCGGGTCGGACCGCGGCCCGGGCACACCCTCTGGGCGTCCGTAGGCGAGCACGCGAGCGAGGACCCCGCGGAACGAGGCGCAAGGCCACCACCTGGTCGCCCTCACCGACGCTCATGGGCTCGTCATCACGACGCGGGTCACCCTCGACCCACGGCACAGGTCCGCCACGCCGCCGAGTTGACGGCGCGAACCGCCGTACCGCGAGGAGGAACACGACCGGATCCGGATCGGTGACCCGCTCCGAGATCCGCACGTGCCGGGGTCTGCCGGGACCGCCCTGCCGGATCGTTCTCCACCGACCCGGCGGGGCTGCGGCTCAGGGCAACGTCCGCCGACAACCTCCGTGTGACGGGACAAGCGAACAAACCCGCAGGTCACGGACCCGACATCCGACTAGTGTCGCGGGATGCACTCTCATCGGAGCTTCGAGAACCCGCCCGCGCTGCCTCACGAGGTGGTGGTGGAGGAGTTGGAGCGGGCCCTACGCGACCGCTCGGCGGAGGGTGAGGCGGCGAGCGTCCTGGTCGGGACCGCGTTGAACGACGACGACGCCCAGTTCGTGGAGCACTGGTGCATCGAGGTCGGAACGCGGGCCGTGCCCGGCAGTTCCCTCCTCGGGTTGGCCGGCCTGTGCCTGGGACACACCGCTCGACGCTTCGGGCGTCTGAGCGATGAGGCTCTCGCGCTGGCGAGGTCGCTGTCGGCGCGCGCCGAGGCGGACCCCTCGGACGTCGATGGTCGGGCCGTGGACGGTTACGACGATGTCCGGAGTTTCCTGCACCCGAGGTAAGGCCGTTCATGGGCGGGGGCAGGTGAAGCCGACAGCCACACACCGACATCGAACGTCAACCAGTGCCGGATCCCGGTTCCTCGCCGTCCACTGCCCCCGCTGCGGCGCCGACGTCACCATCGCGGTGGGCAACCACGGCAACCACTCCGCGATCCGCGACCGGCACCGAGGCGACATCGACCGCCGCCCGCGGCGGCCGGCCCCGGCAGGCGAGCTGTCCCCACCGGGCGCACGCCTGCTCGAGATCGCCACCCGCGACGAGCAGACCTCGCTCGCCAGCGAATTGCCGTACCTCTTCGGAACGGCGCAGTGCCCGCCCTGCGCCGGCCGGTTCGCGATCGCTACCGCGTTCGAGAAACGCGTCACATCCGACGGCGAGCCAAGGCCCCCGGGTACCCAGCGGCAACATCATCGAGGCCGGAACCGACTCCTATCGTCTCGTCACCGCTCGTGCACGGACCGAGCAGCATGGCTTTCGCTGCCCGGCCCGCGTAGTCCCCGATCGCTGCCATGGAACCGTCATCGTTCAGCGGACATGACCCGGCGAGGAAGCCGACGGGCGGCGTATCCGGTATCCGCGACGGCAGGAAGCCGCGGACCCGGCCAACCGCGATCAACGCGTATCGAACCCCAGACGGCTTGGGACAGCGCCCATTGTGCAGAGCGTCGTGACCTGCTCCTCCAAGTGGCTCAGGGCGTCCATGAGGGAAAGTTGATCGATCCGCTCGAAATAGAGGGCGTGGACACCGGAGTCGAACTCTCCCCGGGGTCGTTCGAGGTCGACATCCACCATGGCTTCAACGATGCTCCCGGCCGAGGTGATGGTCGCACCTGCGGAGAACCGCAGCTCACTGACATCCGAGTCGCCCTCCGCGAAGAAGCCGAAGCGGTGGCGGAGCCGCAGTTCAGGTCCCGCGGGGTGCATTTCGATCAAGATGGCAGGCACCAACCCGGACCCGTCCCCGAAGTCGTAGGCGGCGTAGAGCCGAGAGGCGAAGTCGTTCAGTTGCTTGTGCAGCCGGTGCATCGTGGTCAGCAAGAGAGCCGCGCTTTCGGCGCCGTCCGAGCCGGTGACGTTCAACATCGGTGAATCATCGCCTGTGGTGAACGGGTTGCGAACCGTAGGGTGGGGTTGAACGGTGCGAAGGACCGGGTGCCTGGTGAGCGAAACTCACGTGCCGACGCCGTGTTCGGCCTCGCACTCCCCCACGACACTGTCGTCCACGGCCCACTCCTCGCGGCCGGACTGCGCGAAGGACTCTCCGAACCCTCACCCGTCGACACCTCATCACCCCAACCGATCCCCGACACCGGACCCATCACCGCGACGGCCGGCGCCGTTGCCGAACCACTCGGCGCGTAGACGAGGCAAGGCATTCCGCTCCTTCCCGGCCTCCCGCGATGCCCAGACGCCGACGCGGACCGCCCCCGGAGCGTCCGATCGCCGCGGCCGCCACCGAGCCGTCAAAAGGGCGGGTCGTCTGCGCAGCCCTCGGCCTCCGCCCAGAGGCGGCCGTCGGCCACCGAACGTCGGAACGGGTCCGGATCGAGCAACTGCCGCAGGATGTGGGTCGATCCGGCGCTGTCGTGATCGACCCGGCGCAGCCAGGGCACCGAGACCATTGCACGGTCGAGTTCGGGGGTGGCGCATGCGGCGAGGGCGGCGCGCAGGGTGTTGGGCACGGGGTCCTCGACCAGACACAGCCATCCCAGGGCGGCGCCCACTCGGACCTCGGCGGGGCGTGTGGGGTCCGACCACAGGGCGCGGGTGAAGGCGGCGGCATTGTCGTGTCGGTGTTCCCGGGCCGACTGCGCGATCGCCAGGATCAGGCTCGCGCGTACGCGCGTGTGGTCCTCGATCCGGAAGCGGTCGTGCAGGGCGGTGGAGATCTCCCCGGCCCGGCCCGAGGTCGCGGCCAGGGCGTACGCGGCCGCCTCCCGGAGGTCGGGGTCCGGGTCGTGAAGGAGCGCGATCGGGATGTGCGCGTCCGCGGTGATCGCGTCGCGTGCCGCCTCCACGGTCCAGTTCTGGAAGTAGCCGCCCACATCGAAGTGCGCGTGGTCGCCACAGGAATCGGCCACCCGCAGCAGATCGGCGCGGGAATCCTCCTGACAATCACAGCGTGCCACCGTCGCGACCAGGAGGAGCGCGCCCACCCGGGGATGCGCGCGGTGATCCGCGGCGATTCGCAACAGGAACGGCACCGCGAGCGGCGCCACCGAACCCCGCGAGCCCTGATGGCAGATCGAGCCCCACAACGACCCGAGCGACCGCTCCGCCGTCACGGCGTCGGCACAACGCATCCCCTCAAGGTCCTCGGGGACGTCCTCGCCCGAGCCGTAGGCGTGGGAGAACCGGCCCCACGGCACCCGGTCGTACACGAAACCGTCCCACACCTCCGCCGGCATCCGCGCCACCACGGTGCGCACGTCCCCGTCGGTCCCCTGCCACCGCTGCGACCAGTACCGCGGCAACGCATCGACCCAGGCCTCGTGCAACGCCTTCGCGTCGACACCGTCGTCCATCCCGCACGCCTCCCCCCAAGCCCCCACGCCCCGACACGACGACGACCCTCGACACGCCCTCACTCACCCGGCCGTTCGCGAGGGCGGTCGCGCCACCGCACCGCCCCGGACCCGGCGGATGCGGAGCATAGCCGGCCCCACCGACACCCGGCGTCGGACGGGCAGACCGTGACGAGTTCCTGGAACACGTCGGTGTCCGACGTCGGAATGTGTTCGGGCGGTGTGGGCAACTCGATGGTGGGAGCGTGTGGTTGGCCTCTAGAGTGAGCCACCGTGCCTTCCCCGGCATTCCATGTGACACGCCCCACCCAGAGGCGTGTTCTTTTCGAACGGACATCCATGAAGTCACTGCGTCTCATAGTGAGCGCCGCAGTAATCGCCGTGCCCTTGTGCGTGTTCGCTCCGGCCTCTCCGGCGTCCGCGCTCGCCCTGCCCGACGGGGCGGTCACCGTCGAGTTCCCCAATGCCGCCGAGTACGCGGGGGGTTGGACCGAGGGGACGATCCGGCTGACGAACAAGACCGGAACGTCCCTGACGGGCGTTCATCCGTATCTGTCCTTGCAGGGTGCCTCCTACGACCCGGCCGTCCCCAGTTCCGTCCTCGTGGAGGTCGCCGACGGACCGGGCGCTCCCTGGAAGCCGCTCGCGACGCGGACCATCGGCGAATTGCGGGACGTGCGGGGCGACCTCGCCCCGGCCGCGGGCATGGACCTGCCCGCGGGCTACGACCACACCTGGCGGGTGCGGGTGCGTCTGCTGCAGGTCGCCACGGAGGGCCCCACCAGCGACATGGGCGTGGGCGTCTTCGTCGCGAAGGGGTCGACCTCCAACGGCAATTACGTCGACCTCCAGGGCGACGGACGCACCATGTTGCGTGTGAGCGGGCTGGAGACCTCCTACACGGGCCTGCCCAAGGAGTTCCCCGCCGACGCCAAACCGCACGAGTTCCAGGTGCACCTCAAGACCCGGAACAAGGCCGACTGGCACCTGAGCCGTGCCTCGTTCGGCATGGACCTGGACCGCGCGATGAGCGGGACGTCCGCCTGCGACGCCCGGATCGAGGTCAAGGACCCCCAGGGCGTCTGGCACAAGGTCAAGAACGAGGCGGCAGGCCGGAGCGAGCTCGACGTCGACGTCGCCAAGTGGGCCACCGGCCCCGTCGACCACAAGGTCCTCCAGGCCCGGATCAGCATCGGCGGTGGCTACGCCACCCCGACGAACCACTGGATCGCCTTCGGCTACTACCCGGGCGCCGGCCCCAACAACTATTACGAGAAGGCCGACTTCACCACGGTCACCGTCTCCGGCGCCCCCAAGTGCGCCGGTGACGCGACCACCACCACTCCGACCACCGCGCCGTCCACGCCCGCCACGGCCGCACCGGTCCCGCCCGCCCAGGGCAAGCCGGAACTTGCCGAGACCGGCGACGACAACGGCAACACCGCGACCCTCCTGGGCGTCGCCGGCGTGCTCGCCCTCGCCGCGGGCGCCGGCACCACCTTCGCCGTACGCCGTCGCCGCGGCTGATCATTCACACTTCGCGGCGTTCCGTGTCGGGTCGCGGCAAATCGCCCGGCTCGCCATGCGCACCCGGCACACACGGTCCCGTCCCACTCGAGCGCATCACAAGACGCGCAGGCAGAAGTGGCGAGACGGGCCGTGTGTGCACAGGGGTGCTGTGACCCGCAGCCCTCGGCTCCGTTGGCCCGGCCCGCCAAACGGGACCGGAAGCAACTTTCATGTCCGGCTCGGTGGCCTGCGGTGTGCGCCGCCCCTGCGCTGGGACATGCGCGTGCGGGCGGCCGATGGGTGTCACCACACGTCGAGTGCGACGTGACGATGACGAGTCGGCTCCACAACGAAATCGTCGGTCGTGCCGGGCCAGTAGAAACGCCGGATGTCCTCACACCGCACTGATGTCGGTCCCGTGACCTACGAGTCCGTCCGCTGTCTCACGTCGTGTCGGACGCTCGGGATCTCGGTTCCGTATCCGTGAACCGACGATGCCACCGACCAACTGCCGCAACGCAACCCGCCGAACTGCGGTGTCTCACGACGATGTCGGATCCGACAGCGATCCGACATGCCAGCGTAATGTAGGTTCTCGCCGCCGTTGGCGGACGCCGATGCCCTGACCATGACCGTCGCCCGGCGTCTCGGACCATGGCGGTCGCCCGCCGTCTCACGGCGGTGGCGGTTCGGCACGCCGACCAGGCCCAACACACAACGCCGACCTGAGAGTTCTCGCGATCCGCCGGACATCCGTCGAGATCCACGAGATTCCGCCACGGATCGCGGGACCCTGCACATGCTGTAGGGTCTCGCGGCCCGTGACGCATGTCGGTCCCGTGACCTACGAGTCTGTCCGCTGTCTCACGTCGTGTCGGACGCTCGGAATCTCAGGTCCGTGTCGGTGAACCGACGATGCCGCCGACCGACTGCCACAACACAACCCGCTGAACTGCGGTGTCCTGTCGCAATGCAGATGGCGATTGAGACGCCTACGACCTGGGCGGTTGCCATGTCGTTTTGGAAACGAGTTCCGCTGTTTGCATACGACATGGCTTTTGCGGAAGTGGCGGTAGAGCGATTCGTGGGTGCCGAGGGTGCTGTAGCGCCGCGCGAAACGGCTCGCCGGTTCGACTGCTGTCGGCAGGTGGAACGCTTGAGCGCCGAAGCCGGACTCCGTCACGGGGGTGGATCCGGAGATCGACGGGCGTCTCGTTCGTCTTGCGTTCACGGATGATCGGGTCGGCCGTGTTTCGAGCCGGCACCGGACCCGGGGGCGCCCGCCAGGCCGGCCACCTGCCGAAGTCTGATCGCTCCCGCGCCGTAGTCAGGGCCGGAGTTGCCGCGCCTGCGGGTCGAAGCAGTTGAGACCCAGCGACGCGGCAACCTCCGCCGCGTAGGCGGATGCCTCCTCGGCCCTGCTCCAACTCATGGGGAAGTAGATCAACGGGCCACGGGCATCGCCGATCAGCGGCCCCGCCGACCAGGGCGAGTCATCGTCGTCGATCTCCGTGGGATCCGGCCACCGTTCCAACAGCGCGGCCACGAACGCCGCGATGCGATCCACCGGGGGAACCACGGGCCCCTCCGTGTCCATGTACCGGTCGTACAGATCGGCAAGGCACCTGGCCGCAGCGGTGTTGTCCGCCGGCCGCTCGCCCTCCCACACGGCAAGGTCGTAGCTCATCGACGCAACCTGCCATCCCCTACCGACAGCGGCGCGACCGACCGGATCTTCGGAAACCACGACCAAATCGGACCGGATCATCCGAGACAGGATGTCCCGTCTCATTCATCGCGAGATGTGGATGTCCTTTGGCCTGCGCATTGTCAGGTGCACTCGGGATTCTGGCGCGGTCGGCTGGCGCCTCGGTGGCGTTGCCTGATCGGGACGGGACGGGCGTCTCGTCGATCATGGTGCGGTGAGGGGGCTCTGGCCTGCGTGCTGTCGTTTCTGCTGAGACGTCAGCGTCGTGGGTCTCATAGAAGATGACATTTCCCAGGGGCGATGAGCGTGGACTCCAGGGATCAGCACCTGCGGTGCCACCAGGCCAGCTCGGGGGCTGCCTGTGGTTCATGATGGGTCCGCCGCAGCAACACCGCGTCCAGGTCGTCGACCAGTACCCGTAGTTCGTTGGCGGCCCGTGGCGGGAGCATGGCGAGCGCTTCTTCGAGTTTGTCGCGGGCCCAGCCTTCGCCGCAGCATGGGCAGGTGAACTCAGCCTCCCATGGCTTCCAGCGTCGCCTGGTCCCGTGGACTCGGGTGGACCACACGCTCAGGGCCGTGGCGATGATACCGGGTATCAGTCGATCGCGTTCCAAGCAACGAATGGCTGCGTTTGCCGATCCTGACAGGGTTGGGACGTCACGGTAGCGCACCCATGAACTGCGCCAGGAGCGCTCGCGCGATCGGAGTGATGCTGGCGTCTTATGCGGCACGGGCCCTTCGGGTGCGGTTCATAGGTCGCATTCTCCCACGGCCTCATGGCCAGTTTGATCGTCCGGGTGCGTGCCGACTTGGGTAAGGTTGGGCGGCATGTCCTGAGCTTCGATCGCCAGGCGGCGTGCGGCCTCGGCGTGCAGATTGTTGCGCTCGCGCCAGCGAGGTGAGGCGAACAGGCCACTCAGAGTGACGATTTCGGGGTAGGTGGCGAGCTCGATGCGGTCGTCCGTGGGGTGGTGTGGATCTCCGTATGGGTCCTCACCGAGGGCGTGAAGGCGTCGACTCCAGAGTTTGTTGGAGTGCTGGCACTTCGCCTCGTTTGAGCCATTTGGTCGTGGTCGTGCGGGCGCGTAGGTAGTCCAGAGCGGCGAAGGGGGCCTTGTGGTGCCGGACGAGTCGATGGTGTTGCTGACCTGCGTGGAGTATCTCGGGGAGGGCATCCAGTTGATGTTGGTCGCCGCCGTGGAGCCGGTTCGACAATGCGGGCGATGAGGTTGTCGCGGATGTCCACCAGCCCCGGCCGTTGGACCGGGTCGACTCGCAGGAGAGGACATCTGATGACCGTTGACCGAACTAAGGAACGTCAAGGCCGGGGTTCCCGCGCCGGCCACTGAACGTCATCGCGCTGCGTGAGAAGCCTTGCCCGGGGCCGTTGGTCACCGCGGGTGCTCGTCGGCATCGGTTGATATCGCGTGTCGGCACGCAACAGCGGCATGCGGAGGGCAGAGATGACGGAGTCGAGTACGGGGATTCGGAACGTAGCGGCGCTTGGGGTCGCCCGGCTGGGACGGGTGGTGTCCATGGGAGAACCGCTTCGCCCGTACGCGCTGCTGGACGAGCACGGCGGCGAGGTCGAGGCCGTAAGCGAGTCCCTCCACCACATGCTGGCCGATGACCAGCAGCCAACCTCGCTGAGGTCGTACGCCCACGAACTTCTTGCGTGGTTCCGCTTCTTGCGCGCGATCAACGTTCCCTGGGACCGGGCCGGCCGGGTCGAGGCCCGCGATTTCGCACTGTGGTTGAAGACCGTCAGGAAGCCGCCGCGGCCCCGCCGAGTGGAGGCGCGGAGGATCACACAATCCGAGGTCGGCGACCGCCCGTTGCATCGTGTGCAGGGTGTTCGGAGGGCTGCCCTCCAGCAACCGTTCGCGGCAGACCTGGTCGAACTCGTGCCGGCCGAGCACAGGCCACTTCTCCATCAGCACCGTCGTGCCGCTCAACACATCTGTCAAGTCCGTGGTTGCACCGGAGAGACACAATCACCCCGGCAGATTCCACGTAACTTTTGAGATGCTCAAACGTCAGATGTTCGGCCGCGCAGGCTTCCATCTCCTTCGGAATCGAGTCCTCCTTGCTCCGTGACCGCCCCTGTCGGGCGCAACTGGGAGGATTCCTACGAAACGACGCAAGGAGACACGTGGGGACCTGGGATACCGGCCCGTTCGACAACGACACGGCAGCGGACTTCGCCAACACGCTGGACGATGCCGGGCCCGAAGAGCACGAGGCCCTGATTCGAGGCGTCCTCACGCGCACCGTCGACGCGATCGACTACCTCTTCGAGGCCGAAAAGGCGATCGCCGCCGCAGCCCTCATCGCGACACAGTCCCCAGGCGGCGAACCGGTGGACAGCGGATACGGCCCCGAGGAACCCATGCCGGTCTCCCCCGCCGTCCTTCGGACGCTCGCCGCAGAAGCCCTCGACCGCATTGCCAGCGACGACTCCGGCCTGATCGCGAACTGGCTGGAAGCCGCCAACGCGCGCCAATGGCTCGCCCACATCAACCGCCTACGCGCAGTGCTTTCCCCTCCGCTGGAGAGCTTTGACATCCCACTCTTCGACTTGGAACCGTGACGCCGCGCCACCGACCACAAGACTTGGGCCAGAACCCACATGGGTGAGCATCACCGCCATGTGCGTACAGTCCTCGTGCCGCTGCCACGGTGGGGTCGCCCAGGTGAAGGTCATGCGCTTCATCCTGCCCGGCCGATACGGCGCTCGACCCGAGGATTCAGTGATCGAGCCGGTTCTCCCTGCGGAAGATCTCGCACTCGGCGGCCGTGGGGACGTCGTCGGCCACGGGCATTTGGTCCAGGCGGGCATGAACTGGTTCGCCGGTGGGCGCGGACACCACGAACCGCGGGTCCCCGTCGGGAGTGGTGGTCGTCGGGAGGTCGCGAGCGGCCCGGACCAGGGCAGCCGCCCGGGCGTGGGGAATGCGGCGGGCCCGGGGCGGGGGGGAGACGGTCGGCGAGCAGGGCCACGATCGCCGCGGCCACGTTGTGGCCGTGGCGCGCGTGGTCGCCCTCCGGCCCGGTGGCCGTCATCATCGGATGGTCCATCACCGGGCCGGTCGCCTCGGGCGGGGCCAACGCGTAGGCCAGCAACAGGTGTTCACGGCGTACGCTCGCCCCGGTCGGTCCGGTGCCCGTGTGCGACGCGCGTGCGACGGCGGCGACGACCGGCCCCTGGTCCAGAGCTGCCAGGGGTTCGAACTGGTCGGGGGTGGGGTCGACGAGGTGGCCGGTGTCCGGTAGCCACACCACGGTGTGTCCGTGGAAGACGTCGCCACGCCAACGGGGTTCGAGGGTGCCGTGGACGGTGGTGGAGCCGTCGCGGGCGTCGGTGATCGTCAGCTCCGCGACACGCACCTGGGCGCGCAGGCCCAGGTGGGCGTAGGCGTGGACCAGGGTGGAGCAGTCGTCGAGGCAGCGTTGGAGGGGAAACCCCGCCTGTGTGGCGTGGTGGTCGACGAACAACGGCGGGAGGCACACCAGGTGCGCGGGTTCGCTCGTGTCCGCGTCCAGGGCCGCGAACAGGCGGGCGTACGCCTTCTCCTCGCTCGTGAGCGGAGGCGGCGGCTGATCCTTCCGCGGCCCGGACCGCCGTTCGGCTCGACGTCGACCGGACGGCTCGCGGCGGCGGGGCTTGGGCACGACGGCGACGCTAGCGGCCGGGCGGGCGTCGTAGCGCGGATATCCGAATATTTGATGCACGACTCGTTCGGCGGATGCCCCTTCGGCGGCGTCCGGGTGAACGGACGCGTAGCGGTCCGGACGCGGACGCCGGCACGGTGGCGACTCCGACCTGCGGGGCATGGGCTCCACTCTCGATGCCGAGCCCGTCCGAGGACGGTGTCTGCGCACCCGAGTTGCCGGCGCTGCGCGTCGCCGCGGACGACATCCAGGACCTGCTCACCGAGGCATGCCTGCACCGCCTGAACGCCAGGCTCTGCGAGGAGGACGAAGCCTTGGACGACTACCTTCCGCCGCAGAAGGCGGCCATGGCACGCAAGGTCGCCAACACCCTCGAGGAGCGCCGGCCGGCCGACGGGTGACCCCGCGTCCGCGAGAGCCGCACGCCGCACCGGGCGCATGCGCCTTTTGGTCCAGTGCGGCGTCGGGGCAGCCGCTCGGACGCGATCGCGGGCCGTGTCGCCGATGTTCGCCATGCTGCTCGCCCCCCGACCGGATAGGTCCGGTGGGGCGGGGCGTAAGGGCGTTCCCCGAAAGTGTCCATCCCCGGGTCGTGGGCAGCCGGTAGAGCCGCATGCCGCTGGACGCGGCCTGAAGGCGAGTGAAGAGGTCGTACGTCTCCCACGTCCACGAACCCCGGGCGGCCCGGGCGACTGCGCGGCCGCGCAGGAGTGCGGCGGTTCGTTCGTCGCTGCGTCCTGGCCCCTTCGACGCCGGAATCCTCGCCACTCTCCGACGCCACCGGCGTCCCGTCGCGGCCCGGGAGCGTTGACGGTTCGCCCATCGACGCGTTCACGTCCGGGGTTCGTCCGTCGCGGTCCACGGCCTCGGGTCGGGTGCTCGGGGCCGGCTACAGCGGCGCAGCGTCGGTAGGCGCGCAGGCCCGGGCGTCCTCGTCGGCGGCCTCGACACACGCGGCGCCCGCCGGTGAGGGCGAGGACTGCGGCGAGTCGGTGGCCGAAGCCGCCGGCGGGTCCTGCGCAGACTGAACACCATGAGCGTGTACGAAGACATTGCCGCGATCCTGCACCCGATGCCCGAACCGGGCGCCGTCGATCCCGAGTTCCACAGCGACGTCCACCACGACGTCGACGCCGCCCGCAAGAAGACAACCCTCCACCTCGAGGCCGCCTCGGACGCGGACGCCGAGAACAACGAGCCGCTGCTGTCGGCGATCGCCGCCGCCCGGTGGCGCCGCGACCTGGCCGAGGCGGAGATCCGCCGCCTGGTCGCGTACGGCCGCGAGTTCACCCGGCCCCGCCCCTACCGACTCGCCGACCTCGCCGACGCCAGCGGCATGTCCATCTCCGGCGTCCGCACCACCTACGACCACGCCGACGTCGCCGACGTGCAGCACGCCCTCGGCCGCCAGCCCCGCGAATAGCGCGCCACCACCCCCGACGACCCCCCGGACGACGGAGGTACCCCGTGACCACACCCCCGGCCGGACGACCGCCGCCCGACTGCACCTGCCCGAACCCGTGGACGGACCTGGTCACCGTCGTCGAGAACCGGCGCCTGCGCGCCCGCCCCGCCACGACCCCGGGACCGGTCTCCGCGCTCTACCTCGCGCACTGCGCCCGCTGCAACGCCCGATACCCGGGCCCATGGCGACTGGCCCCCGACCGAACCCCGTAGCCCCGAAGGCACCCTCGGCCCCGACACCGACCCGTAACGGGAACGCCCCCACGCCGATCCCGACGATCTCCCGCACGAACGATGGCCGGCACTCCGGGAGTGAGCACGCTCCACGCGCGGCGCACGCACGTCAACGCGACGACATCGCGGCCCTGCCGACACACGACCGGGTCCAACGGACCGCGGACACCCCAGGCTTCGGCGTCGACCCCGCCGGTGACGCCGATCCGCGCAGTGGCGAGGTTGTTCGGCCTCACCGGTGTCAATGTTTCCAGTAGTCGCGTTCCGGCAATCGAACCCACCGGTCGGGGGGTCCGACGACCGCCCGCGGCCCTGTAGGGCGCAGTCCCGCGAAGGCGCAGGTGAAGGCCACCGCGTGGTACTGGTGGAGGTAGGCGGTCAAGACCTCCTCGGGGGTGTCGTCCTGGTGCGGTCCGCCGCCCGGATGCAGGTCCCAGCCCTCGATGGCCCCGTCGCGCGCGATCGCGCCCTGGTTGCCGCTCTTGGGGTTGGCGTAGAGGCCGTAGCAGACGGTTCCCACCGACAACCGGGTCAGCACGCCCGGCATCTTCGGGGCGTATCCCCACGGTTGGGTCACGGCGCAGCCGCCCGGCACGGATGTCACACCGACGATCCGTAGGATCTCGTCCTGTTCGGCGGTGTGCGGATTCTGTAGCGCCGCGTCGACGGTGTCGGCCGGTGCGGGTGTGGCCTCGAGGCGGCGGATCGCCTCGGTGGCGTCGATCCCGGCCACGCAGGCCAATCCCGCGCCATCCCAGTGGAAGTTGCCCAGCGCCGCGATGAGCCGGCCGGCGTCCTGTGCCGCCGCGCGCTCCGTGTCGGTCAGGTGCTCGTCGGGCGGCACGGTGAACAGGTCCGAAGTGGGCCCGGCCAGGCTCAGGCGGCCCGGCGACCAGCCGCCGAGCGATCGCCGCCACGGATCGGCCCCGGCGGCGGCAAGGGCCCGTGCGTTGTCCGGTTTCCTGGACACGACGGCCTCCCACAACGCCGTCACCCCGTTCTCGAGCGCGTCCACGTCCGCAACCCGCCGGGCCAACTGCGCAACCAACTCCGCAGAGCCGAACACGGCCGCACGGTGCAGCGGCCGCCGCCCGCGCCACGCCTCCGGGTCGGCGCCCCGGTCGAGGCGACGACGGATGTCGTCATGGTCCTTCCAGTCCCAGCCGATACCGGCCCAACCATCCCCCTGCACCGACACAATGACCCCTCCAGCCGCGACCCGAGAAGCCCCATGCGGGGCTCCCCCGGGACACTCGCACACGGCTCGGACACCGCCCATACCCCGGATCGGGCGGTCGCAGCCGCGTCCCACACCGCCGTCATCCGCGTCCGAGACCGGCTGGTGGCGCGTGTCCGACCCTTGAGGTCTACTCATGCCGTGGACAGCGCCGCTCTTCTCATCGCGATCGAAGACCTCTTGGCCCGCCCTCTGCCGGAGAGCGGACGAGAAGACCACGTCCGGGGCTACGAACTGGTGCATGTCACGGCCGGCGAGCACGGGCCCTGTCCCCTCGACGATGTCGTGGCCGCGCTGCGCCCGCGGCTTGGGCCTCCCACGACGGTAGCCGTCGACGGCGTCACGGATCCCTCGCTGCTCCGGCATCTGCCGGGTCCCCCGTTGTCCGACGTTCTCGTGGCCCGAGCCGTCGAGATGCACGGGTGGACCATCGGGCACAGTTGGCTCGGCGTCGGCCTGCTCGAGAACACCACCGACGACCCCGGCGTCACCGCCACCGTGAATCTGGTGGCCGTCCGCGCACTTTTGAATCCGGTGCACCCCGCAGGGTCGTCATGGGTTGCGGAGCTTGCCGCGTTGACCGGCTGGAGCGGGGAGCGCCGGGTCATCGACTGGGAGTCCGTGGAGCGCAAGCTCGGGCTTCGTCTTCCGCGTGACTACAAGCAGTTGGCGGAGACGTTCGGCGCGGGCACCTTCGACGACAACCTCTGGCTCTGTGTACCGGGATCACCACATCTCGACGACCTCGACCTGTTCATCGCGGACCATCACGAATTCGCCGAACCCGCCCCGGCGAGCCGGCCCACGATCCGGCTCCTGCAATGGGCCGCGACGTCGGCCGAGCACTCGTTCTGCTGGCTCGTGGAGGATCCGGATCCGGAACGGTGGCCGGTCTTCGCGCGCGACGACGCCTGTGAACCCTGGGAGCGCTTCGACTGCTCCGCCGCGGAGTTCGTCCACCGGATGCTGACCGACCCGCACCACGCCTACACGCTCGCGAAGCACTTCGAGTCGCACTGGTTCACCTCCGACGAAGAAGTCGAACGGGCCCAGGAAGCATTCTGGGACGAGTACCACCCACACTGGTGAAACATCCGCCCGGCGCTCCTCGTGGCAGACGACACACGCCCGGCATCCCTGCGTGGACGACGACGCCGGCGCCTTGGCCGCCGTTCGGACACGTCGGGTGGCCACATGAGGCGGATGTGGCCACGAGCAACATGCAGTCGGCTCCGGTCGGTCACACTGCCACGAACTCGGGGCCGAGTTCCGGTCCTTGCCGGTCGCCTCGTAGGTGACGGGGCGTCGTCACCGTCTCCCCGTCTTCGACCGCCGTGAATCGAACCTGCCGACCATCCTTCGATGCGGCACGGGGTCGGGGCGCCGGCGGTCCTCGCAGTCGCCCGCGTTGCCTTGGTGGCACGGGCGGCCGAGGCCGGCATCGAGCAGGCTGCGGGGCACGAACACTCCCTCGAACGTCACCGGCCCCGCGTCCTCGGCCCGGGCCTCCAAGTGTCATGCCGCCGCACGGGACGGACAGCACGAGCTCAAGGGGAACCGGTGCAGGTTCTTCCGGGAACCTCCGGCCACCACGGGCGAGTTCGAGGAACAGGGGCGTGCGCGATCTTGCGCGGCGCCATGCCTCAGGGCACCGGCACCGTCCGCTCGCGCCGGCGTATTCGCGTTTGGCATCAACAGCGAGCTGCCGTGATGAGTGCCCTCCGTAGGATCGCGGCATGCCCACCGACGAACGTGTGACACGGTCCTCGTTTTCCGATCTTCAGCCGATCTCCGTCCCTGTGCCGTTGCCGCTCCTGCCGCACCGGATCTGGTCGGATGCCGACTGGCGGCGCATCCAGCTCGGCTACTCCTCCCGAGACATGGACGAGAAGTGGGACGTCTTCGCCGAGGGTGACGTGGTCTTCCTGCATCGAAGCTGGACGGGCCACGGAGTCTTCGAGGCGACCTTCGTGCCGGCGGACGACGGCGGCCGCCGGATCGCCGGGGCCGTGGTGGAACGCGACCGGGAACGCTATCGCGGCGAGGATGCCGAGTACGACTGTTTGATGCTGGAACTGGTACTCAGCACGATCGTGCTCGGAGAGACGTCTCGAGAACTCAGAACGCGCTTGGTGGAGTTGATGCGCCGCAGGTCCGGGAATGCGAATGTTCCCGCCGGTGTCGTGCAACACAGCGCGTTGGGCCTGAGGTCGGATTCGTAGCCGGCGATCACGTCGGGATCACGGCTGCCGCCGCGCGACAAGCCGCGGTCTCATGTCGAGGCCGAGGGCCGGGATTCGTAGATGGTGCCGCCCCGCAGCCTGGCAACCAGGACGTCGACCCGGGCAGAGGGTGTGACGCTTGCCCTGGCGTTCCGGAGGAACCCCTGCCCGCGCTCACTCCGGGCAAGGCCCGGTACACCGAACACCGATTCGGGTTGCCGCTGCCCCGTTGCCGCGGTCCTTGTACACCGAGATCATCGAAGCGAGTTCGGGCCGGAAGGTGGCCTCGCGTCGCCGAGACCGCACCCCGTCCTGCACCGGCCGCAAGCGGACCGGCCCTGCACAACCACCCTGCACGCCCGGCGGGAGGACCGGCCCCGGTCTCTGGCCCTGGGACTCGAAACCTCGCGTGGCGGGCGGTACCGGCATGGCCGGCAACGAGTGCATCCACAATCAAGGTTGACGAAGTCGGCCGGCCGGGGGCTACTTCTGCCCGTGGGCAATTCGTTCGAGGCTGCGAACCAAGGACTCCAAGATCTCTATATACCGGACATATTCCTGGCCCAGCCGGACGTCCTGTTCCGATTGCGCACGAACGGTACTCGCGGCCCGGCGCAGAGACTCCACCTCGGCGACCAGGCGAGGTAGATCCGGCACTTCCTCGGCTTGCATGTGGCCGCCATGGACTTGGGACGCGTATCCCGCGACGTGAGTGTCGAGGCCGAGAAGGAGCGAGCCCACTTCCCGTAGCGCTTCCAGCCTTGCGCGACTCGGATACGGCGTGGCCGCAAGCTCGGTGAACAGACTCCTGAACTCTTGCATGTCGGTCATATCGGGTCGCGATCCTCCGGTCGTGGTGACGTTCTGCGCGGACGACAGGCGGGCCGAGCGGGTCGATCCGGACCCGGAGTCCGTGTCCGAGAGCAGGGACACGCCCCGCGTCGGCGGGTGTCGGCGCCCCCGGTCATGATCGTCCACATGGCCGACACCCCGGCGCCGGCGGCCGACATCGACGCCTACGCCCAGGCCGTCGAAACCGTTGCCACCGCCGCGCGGGCGTACTGCGGCGGCGCGGACTCTGCGCTCGACGACGTGTACGACGCCCTGGTGCGCGGCATCGAGGAGTACGAGCGCGAGCACCCCGACCACGTCCTCGCCGAGTCCCCGTCGGGAAGGTGGCCGCCGGGGCGATCGCGCCCGGGGACGTTCCCCACTCGGTGCCGATGCTCAGCATCGCGAACGTGTTCGACCCGGAGGGGCTCCTCGCCTGGGGCGCGTCGCTGGAGCGGCGACTGGGCCGGCCGGTCGACGGGTTCACCGTGGAACCGAAGATGGACGGTCTCGCGGTCGCGGTGCACTATCGCAAGGGTCGGCTGGAGCAGTTGGTCACGCGGGGCGGCGGAATCGCCGGGGAGGACGTGTCGCACGCGATCGGCACCGTGCGGGGTCTGCCGGAGCGGTTGGCGGACCCGGTATCGATCGAGGTCCGCGGGGAGATCCTGCTGACCGGCGAACAGTTCGAGCGGGCCAACGAGATACGCGTGGAGAACGGCGCGACCGTCTTCTCCACCCCCCCAGCGGCGCCGCGGGAACGCTGCGGGCCAAGGACCGGCCGTACACCATCCCCACGACGTTCCACGGCTACGTCGGCATGCCCGTGGCCGACGACGACGGCTCCTTCGCCGCGTTCCTGCGCGAGGCGCCGCACTCCGAGGTGATGGCCGCGGTCGCGAACCTGGGGGTGAACACCACCGGTGGCACCCCCGCCGGGCTGCGGGTGTGCCCCACGTTGGTGGAGGTGCAGGAGGCCGTGGACGCGATCGCGGCCATGCGGCCGGACCTGCCGTTCGGTATCGACGGTGTGGTGATCAAGGCCGACAGTGCCGCCGACCAGGCCGACGCGGGCAACGGGGTCGCGCGCGCCGCGCTGGGCGATCGCCTACAAGCTCGCCGCGGTCCACAAGATCACCCGGCTCGTCGGCGTGGACTGGGCGGTCGGCCGGACCGGGGTGATCGCGCCGCGGGCGATCCTGGACCCGATCGAGATCGACGGCAGCATCGTCGGCTTCGCCACCCTGCACAACCCCGCCGACATCGAACGCCGCGGACTGACGGTCGGCGACCAGGTCAGCGTCTACAAGGCGGGCGACATCATCCCGCGCGTGGAGGTCCCGCTGGTGCACGTGCGCACCGGGGACGAGACACCGATCGAATTCCCCGCGGCGTGTCCGCAGTGCGGTAGGGGGATCGACACGTCGGAGCAGCGGTGGCGGTGCGTCCAGGGGCGGGCGTGCGGGTTGCACGCGGGGATCCTGTACGCGGTGGGCCGCGACCAGCTCGACGTCGAGGGCATCGGCGGCCGACTCGTGACGCAGCTCGTCGACACCGGAGCCGTCGCCGACGTGGCCGACCTGTTCACCCTCACCCGCGACCAACTCTTGGCCCTGGACCGCATGGACGACAAGAGCGCGGACAAACTTCTCGCCGGGATCGAGGACGCCAAGTCCCGGCCGCTGAGCAGGGTGCTGTGCGCGCTGGGGATCCGGGGCACGGGGCGTTCGATGTCGCGGCGCATCGCCCGCCACTTCGCCACCCTGGACGCGATCCGGGCGGCGGACGTCGTCGAGATGGCACGGGTCGAGGGCATCGGCGACGGCAAGGCCCCGGTGATCGTGGCCGAACTCCTGGACTTGGCAGAGGTGTTGGACAAGCTCGTCGCCGCCGGCGTGAACACGACCGAACCCGGCGTCACCCCCGGAGCATCGACGGCCCCGGACGCGGCGGACGACCCGGCCGCCCCACAGGGGCCCCTGCCGTTGGCCGGCCAGGCCGTCGTCGTGACCGGTGCCATGACCGGCGCGCTCGAAGCGCTGTCCCGCAACGAGATGAACGAGTTGATCGAACGCGCCGGAGGCCGCGCCGCGTCGAGCGTCTCCGCGAAAACCACCCTCGTCGTCGCCGGGGACAAGGCCGGCTCCAAACGCGCCAAGGCCGAGACCCTGAACATCAAGATCATCACCCCGGAGGAATTCGCGACGCTGGTGGCGCCCGTCCTGGACGACGGCGCGTAGAACTGACGCTGCCCGCTCCCGGATCCCACACCCGGTCACGACTGCATACGAAGGACATCTGGTGGAGCTTGCGCGCGTCCTCGGCGCACCTCTGTTGAATCACGACGTCGACTCCGATTGGCGGGATTTCGAGAACGGATTCGAAGTCCGCCTCCCACTCGACTACAAGAGGTTCATGTCGGCGTACGGGCCGTGCGTGATCAGCGACACGTTGACCCTCTTCCATCCTCGGGCACCCAATGCGGACGACAGTCTCAGCCTGCGCTGGAAGATCGCGACCGTTTCCGACGTGTACGAACAGACCGAACCGGCTCTCGTGCCGTACCGGATCTTCCCGATGGCAGGTGGCGTCTTCCCGATCGGGCACACGCCGCTCGGGCACCAGGTGTTCCTGCGACCCAGGGCCGCCCGAGTCGACGACGGCTGGTCCGTTCTGGTCGACTGGGGCACCGAGTGGCTCGATTATCAGGTGGGCTTCGAGGAGTTCCTCACCAAGGCACTCGCGGGAGACGTTCACTTCTTTCACGATTCGGTTCTGGAAGAGCCGTCCTACGAGATGGTGGGTCGCGTGCTGTAGCCGTCGAGGGGCGCCGGAAATGCTGCGAACGGCGTGTGCCATCACTGCGGTTCGACGGTGTGATGGTGGCAAGCACGTCCACGCCGGCGACGAGCGTTGCGGGTGGACAGTGCGCCCATGTGGTCGCGCAAGTACCCCTTCGACCAGGCCACCGGGGTGACCATGCCTCGCCTCGCTGCGCTGTTCGAGCCGTTCGACGTGTGATCCGGGCGTGCACAATCCTCGACGTGCCGACCGCCCGGCTCCTCGGCCGGGGCACGCGGACGAACGGACCTTGTGCTTCGTGGCTGCGCGTCGGCTTGCCGGTGGCGCGGCCGGCACAGAGCACCCCGGACAACCGGCAACCCGTCTGGGAAAGCGAGCGGTTCCCGTCGGCGTCGGCAGTCTCTCCGCCAAACGTTGGAGCCCGACGCACTCTCGGCGCGTCGGGCTCCCTGTCGCGGTCAGTCCCACCAGCCGTCGCCGACCTGCCAACGTCGAACCCATTCCAGGAAGCCGCAGGCTTCCGGCCCCGGATACCGGTAGGCGCCCGTCTCGCCGACCAGCCAGACCCTGCCCCGTTGGGGCCCGTTGACGACGAGTAGCCAGTAGAAGAGTTCATCATCGGTGCCCAACACGACGGAGCCGTGGCCGTAGACGTCGGCCACGCGCTCGTCGTGGCCCGCCGCGAGGGGCTCGCCCTCCCAGGCCCAGGACTCCCGGAGCGGGAACGGCGCGGCGGGATCCCGGTCGACCCGGTGGGACCAACCCGGCGTGAGTCGGCCCAGGGGCAGCAGGCCACCGTCCTCCGGCGGCCCGACCGAGGACCCGTTGGAGATCTCCGCGACCAGACTCCGGTACGGCTCCGGAAGCACGACCCCGTTCTCGGCCTCCCACGCCGAGACGGCCTCGTATCCGAGAGCCGGCTCCCGCCACCCCGGCTCGAACGCCGAACGCAGGAACTCCAAGGCGGCCTCGTCGGGACGCTCGTCAGGCGATGCGATCGTCATGACGACACCCTCGCAGAAAGGACCGACGGAGCCGCTGCGAGTATCCGTACCGGATTGCTGCGGCCTGCCGATGCGTGGGAATCCCGGGACACTGCGACCCCGACGTCGGCAACCCTGTGACGCCGAACCCCCGCCGGGCACACGCCACCGGACCGATTGCCAACTTCCTGCCACGTCGACGGGGACCCGGCCGCCCCGTACCCTGCACGCGCAGCCTCGGGTCCGCTCCTCAGCGAGGCGGGGCCGAAAGCGGGCGGGCGCCCACCGCGCGGAACAGGGGCTTGGTCATCGCCGCGTCGACGGCAGGGTCGCGGTCTTGGGAGTACGAATCCCAGGGGGTGTAGCCGACGTCCGCGAGAGCGCCGATGTCGGGGTTGCCCGTCTCCACGATCAGGCGTCGTGCTCCGGCCTCGGTGGCGGTGCGCTCCAGCGTGCCGAGCAGGTGACGGCCGTGGCCCCTGCTCCGATGTTCCGAGTCGATGTACAGGTGGGTGATCTGCGCCGTCCTGCCCGGCAGGGTGCGCCAACCGCCACAACCGATCGGCACCGTTCCGTGATAGACGAGGACGAACAGGCCCGCGGGCGGTTCGTAGTCGCGGGGTTCGATGGTCTCGGGGTGGTCGGCGAACCCCCGAAGGTCCATCTCCTTGGCGTACAGGGCATGCACGAGGGCCTGTGCGTCGGGATGGGTGATCGAGCGGGGCACCAGACGCACGCCCGCCGGGTGGCTCGGGCCGGCGACACCGAAGGGCCCGTCGCCCCGGGATGCGCCCAGGACGACCCCACCTTTGGCGCGATGCGCAAAACCGATCACGGACCCCATCCTCCCCGGTCGACCCGTGGTGCGGTCATTCTGCGGGAGCGGCTCCCCCGATGAACAGCGATCGAAACGAACGCGACACGATCGAAACGTCCACGGCGCCGGCGCGCCCGTCGCACGGGCCCGGCTGTGCGCCTCGCCTTCCGAACCGCCCGGGACTGCGCCCGCGGCTGCCGCACCCCCGTGCCGCCGGGAAACCGGCGGAGGAATGACTCCCGATCCATCCGCAGCAGTATCACGGATCACTCGACCTCAACGTCGCAGCGCCCGCCCGCCCGGCAAACCAACTCCCCCACCGTGAACAGCAGTCGAGCACCCTGTGGCGTCCTACGCCGCCGGCGCTCTCCCCGGCTTGCTCGGTGGGCTCGTCCGATACCGCCCGGTCACGGACGCGGGGCCGCCTTCGGCAATGCCCTCCAAGCCCGTAATCACGACCTCGCGCCGGACCGCCTGCGGGGGTACCCGCCCGGGTTACCGGTCGCCACCGCCCACAGGCGTTCACCGTCCGGGTCGTCGCAAAGCGCCCGATCCGTCGGCCGAGTAGGTTCGAGACCGGCACCGAAGCCGGCACCGGCTTCGCAACCGGACAATACGCCTGGTTCGAGGCCGCCGCTGCCGGGACCATCGGCGGCCGGGATGTACCCCACTCGGTGGGACCAACGTGGAGGAATTCGCGTGGAGTTGACGGTCGTGACACAAAACCTCAAGCTCGGTGCCCTGCGGTCCGCTGACGGGGATCCGCAGGGTCGGTGGCCGTTGTTGGTGGAGCGGATCCTGGCCGCGGCCGAACGGGTCGATGTCGTCATGCTCTGCGAGGTCGTGGACTGGCACCGGTACGGGCACAAGCAGTTGGTGCGAGCGTTGTGCGACCTCGGGTTGGACGCGGCGCCGCTCGCTCCCTCCCGCAGCGGCATCGGCACCGCACTGTTGTTCCGCCGCGAGACCATGGGGCATTGGGTGCGCCACAACCCGGACTTCGCGTCCGAGACGCTGCACGGGTTCGCGGTGACCTCCTTCGACGTCGGGCTGCCGGCGCCGCTGAGTTTCGTTCCCGTGCACCTCACGCCGTTCGACGCGGACGCCGCTCTCAGCGAGGCCAATCTCGTGGCCAGTCGCGCCCACAAGTACGGTCCGTTCGCCGTCGTCAGCGGCGACTGCAACTATCCCCCGGCCTCCGCCCGGAACCCCTTGCCGGATCATGCGGCGATGCGGGCGTACAACGCCGGATCCCGAACACTCCTGCCGGCCGGGGACGTCACACCCGGCACGGCGCCGGAGCCGGATCGTCGCGTGGCCCGCAAGCTGGCGCAGAACGGGCTTGTCGACGTAGCCTGGCACCTGTTCGAGCAAACGGGTGACCACCGCCTGCTCGCGCGGACGGGGACGGACGACAGAATCGACCAGGCGTGGGTGAGCAGCCCCCTGGCAGGGGCCGTGTCGAACTACCGCCTGCTGGACCGTCCCGAAGGCGCCTCGGACCACCACGGGCTGGTGTTCCGGATCGACACCGACAACGTCGACACGACCGATCCGTGGGCCCGCCGCTGATCTCCCCCTGTCCAGACCCGAGGGCCCGACGCCCGTGCGGCCGCCCCGGGTTCGGCGCTTCGCCGGCGAGATGGACCACGCCCGTTCGTCCCGGAAATCCGAGAGAGGAAACGTGTGATCGATCGGTATGGAAGACCTCGGAGCCCGCGTCGTTCCCGACGCCGCCTGCCCGGGGAAGGAGCAGCCGTCCGGCGGATGCTGTTCGAGGCGTACGAAGCGTTGGAGGCTTGGGGAATTGACCATGCGGACATCTACGCGGGCGTGTGGAAGGACCTGCCGACCGAGGAGGACCCGGACGTGACCTCGGCGGTCGTCCTGGGCCTGACCAACCGCCACACCGAGACACAGCGGGAGGTCGCGGCGCTCGTCGCGGACCCGAACCGCCTTCGGATCGCAGCCTGTCGCTTCACCCTCGCCCGGCTGAACGCCATCGAACGGGCCGTCCGGGAGGCATACGGAAACGCCACCTTCGGTACGTACGTCGACGTCATGGCAAACCACGTCGAGGTGATCCTGGGCCCCGAACACCGCGCCCTCGGCGACGAGATCGCCGCCCGGTTCGAGGCGCACACGGTCTCGCCCAGCTACGGCGGCCCCGGATGGCTCGCGATCTGAAATTCATCGGGCGGTGAGGGCAGAATCGCCGACGTCCCGGTCGGCCTGGGCCCCCCTCCCGACGCGCCGTGCGACGGTGCGCCCCCGTACGGCAGGACCTGCACGATCATCCGGCTTCCGAAGGCCCCTGCTCGCCGTCGCCGTCGGAATCGACGTCCTTGATCGGGAAGAGCGACGCGCCGTCCGGTGCGAGGGCCTCGGCGGCCGCCGACCGGCCCGGCGACGTCGCGGCGATGACGATCTGAGCTTGTGCGATCGGAGTTGCCTTGCCGGCGGGGCGCGGCCGGGGGCTGGGGGCCGGGATCGGCGGTGCGTGGTCCATGCCAGGGGGCCGCCGTGCGGTGGAGGGAGCGAGGGGAGGCGTGGTCGACGGGCGGGTCCGGGGCGGGGCGGCCGGGGCCTTCGGGTCGGGCGCCGGAGCGGCGGGCGATGCTTCCGCGGCCGGGGTCGGTTCGCCCGACGCGGTGTCGTCGGGCGCGTCCCGGGTGAACAGGTGCAAGGGAAACGGCGGCGGGAGCGACTCGGCCGGCGCCGGTGGTACGACACCGAGCCCGGGCCAGGTGTAGCGGACCTCGTCCAGGAAGTCCCGGTGGTCGGTGCCGTGGGCCGACGCGACGGCGTACAGGGCGTCGAGGGCGGCCTGCAGCGAGTCCGACTCCGCGGCACCGAGCAACGCCGGCAGGGCAAAGGCCTGTTGGAACGCGTTGTGGGTGGTGCCGTCCGGGAGGGTGATCGTGATAAGTGGAGCATTCGGGTCCTCGAACAGGCGCCGCCACGCCGCGCCCGGTTCGTCGAACGGCGCGGGCAGCGGCAGGCCCGCGTCCAGGGCCGCCAACGCCGGGGCGATCCAGTCGACGTCGGTCAGCCCCGCCAGGGCGCAGGCGCGGTGCGCCGCCCAGCGGGCGATCTCGCGTTGCGTCCCGTCGTCGACCCGCGCGATCGCGTGGACCAGGTGCACATCCAGCATGCGCATTCCGTGCACGTTCCCGCCCACGCTCCGCAGCCGCTCGGTCGGCAACCGGCCCGCCCACATGCGGAGTTCGTGCTTTCGGACGGTTTCCGCGCGTGCGCGGGCCTCTTCGGCGCGGGCCGCGCGTGCTGCCGCGGCCCGCTCGCCGGGCGTCGGCGGCGCCGGCAGGTCCCGAGCGATCTTGTGCCAGTAGGCCGCCTGGTCGCTGGTCTGGCGCACCACGCGGTCCGGTTCCGCGGGTGCGGGCCAGAACTGCAGGAGGTAGCGGTCGACCGGCGGTTCGCCGTCGAACACCACGCCGTGGGCGTTGGCCTCGTCCATCCCCACCGCGCAGTAGCGCACGCGATGGTCGACCGGGTCGAGTTCGAACTCGCACGCGATTCCGCCCTCCCACTGCGTGAGCCACACGGTGCGGGTCTGTGGGGTGAACGGTGCCTCGACCACGTCCTCCCACCGCCCGTCCACTACGGGTGCGGTGTCGTGGACCTCGATGGTCAGCCCCACGCAGCCGGTGTGCATGCCGGTGGTCAGCGACAGATACCCCTCCACGGCGGCGCCGCACAGGCCGTTGACCTGTCCCGCCCGGGGGTCGTCCCGGATCGGCACGCAGTTGGCGCGGCTGTCGACGTACATCTGCATGTACTCCACGTGCACGGAACCCTCGAACACCGTCCGCACGAACACTCCCCCGAAACGTCACCGGCCCCGCGTCCTCGACCCGGGCGGCCAGGCGTCATGCTGCCGCACGGCACAGACAACACGAACCCGGGAACGTCCACCCACAGCCGACGAGTTCGCGACTGTGGGGTGTACGACACCGCGGATCCGGCGGAGAACACCCGATCACGACGCCGCCGACAACAGCGGACCGTCCCGCTTCACCGCGTGTCCACGCTCTTCGACGGATCGTTCGACACGCCGGCCTCGCGCGCCAGGACGTCACGGCACATGCGCTGGAGTTCCTCGTCGTCGGCGAGGTTGGCGTAGCGGCCGCTGCGGCGGGGCAGCGCGAGTTCCGCCCGGATGCGGGGCAGGGCCGGAGCGGCTGCCGATCCCATCCGGTTCAGGCAGGTCAGGACGAGGTTCGAGGTCGCGTCGTTTCTCTCCCAGGCGGCCAGCAGGGCAGGTAGGACGAGGTCGGCCTCGGTCTCGCCTGCGATGTCCCACAGCGCCGCCGCGGCGTGGACGCGGGTCCACTCGTGCCCGTCTCGCGACATGGCTCGCAGACGCGGCAGTACGGCTCGGGCGGGCGGGCCGATCCGGCCGAGGACGTCGATCGTCGCGTGGTTTCGTTCGCTGTCGATCAGCTTCTCCAGTCGGGGCACGACGTCGGCCGGGTCGCGTTCGAGCGCCCACAGGGCGGCCGTCGCGGCCGCGCGCACGTTCACGTCCGCTGCGTCGGCCAGGGGACGAACCACCCCCAGGGCCGGTGCGGCAGCGGTGCCGAAGGACGCGAGCGCGTCCACGGCCGAGGCGGCGGTGTTCCACCGCTCATGGCGAACCGCGGCACCGGCGAACGCGGTGATCGCATCGACGGCCGCCGGGTCGCCCAGCTCGGCCAGAGCGTGGACGGCGGCGCCCGCGCTCGTGGCCGACCGTTGCCGCGCGAGGTCGATGTCGACGAGGCGGCGGGACAGCCGCGGCACCAGTTCGTCGGCGACCGCGCGCAGATGTCCGGCGACCTGTTCGGCGCGCCAGGCGTCCACGTCGTCGTCCAGAGCCGTCAGCAGCGAGGGCACCGCTCGTACGTCCCCCAGGCGTGCGAGTGCCATGACGGCTTCCTGATGGGCGCGGCGCAGCAGTGGGTGCGGATGCGCCCAGGCGGCGGGACCGTGGGTGGTGCGTTGTGCGGTGACGTATGCGGCGAGGGCTTCGCGGGCGGGTTCGGCGACCGGTGCCAGGGCTGCGAGGGTCTCGGCAGCTGCGGCGGCGGTGTACGCGTCGTGGGGCAGCAGGCAGTTCGCGAGCAGCAGGACGAGTTCGCGGTGGTCGCCTCGCCAGGACACGATCAGTTCCCGGGTCATGCGGATCGCGTCGTGCGGGTGGCGGGATCCGGGCTGCGGAGTTGTTCGGTGAGCAGGGTCGTGCGTTCGCGAACGCGCGCGTCGAGGACATCATGGAAGGTGCGCAGCAGGGTTGTGGTGGGCGCGTGAACGCGATTGTGCCGTTCGAGGTCGGCGAACACGGCGGCGATCTGCGGTGGGACGTCCTCGGCCGTCGGGGTGGTGGCGTCGGTGGTGCACGCGCACGTTCCGGAACGGCCTTGGCATCCCTGGTCGTCGGGGCCGGGACGCGGTGCGGGGGTGAGTTCGCGCAGGAGGTTCATCGCCGTGGGCACGACGGTGTCGCCGATGTCCGCAGGGGCGCAGCGGGCTCGGTGGACGAGGGCCGCGAGGCGGATGTCGGGGTCTGCGGTCGTGTCGTCCGCGAGGGTGTCGAGCCATGCCATGGCGGGGGTTCGCGCGAGCGGCAGTCGCAGCGCGAGGTCGGCCGTGGTCCCTATGATCCGCAGTCGTTCCTCGATCCCGCTCTCGGCGGGCAACCGTTCCCGCAGGATCGTGAGTGCCCGGTCGGTGTCGTCCAGAAAGAGGCCGAGTGCCTCGATCGCCGCGCCCCGTACCCGGACATCGGGGTCCGTGGCGTAGGCGACGAAGGCGTCGGCGCGTTCGCGCATCAGCGCGGCGCTGTCGGCGGTCGCCGTCGACAGGGTGCCGTCGGGGGCGATGTAGACGGTGTCGCCGCGGTCGACGGCGGCGCGGCCGATGCTGAGGAGCAGTGCGACGATCGAGGCGCGGTCGGGCGTCGCGGGATCGTCGGCCATGTCGAACAGGAACGGAAGGCTCGCCGCGGTACACGGGTACACGTCGCCCTGATGATGGGCCGCGCCGTAGAAGTCGTCCAGTGCCCTCCCGCGAATCTCGGCGTCCGGCGAGGTCATTGCCCGCAACCACACCGGGACGTCGTCGGCGGGGCCGTACGCGTGGCCCATAGACGACCAGGCGATGCCGTCCAAGTCGTTGATCATGCGCGGCACCATGCCGCAGGGCACCGACACCGCCCCCACACCCGGACGAACCACGCGGCGTATTCGCGCGGGGACGCGGCGAGTGTCGAATGTCGGTCCTACGGTGTGTGCATGGGCTCCGGGGACTGTATCGCGCGACCGTGTGAGGCTCGTGAGGCTGAGAAGGAGGCCGTCAGCTGCCCCCGGCTCCCCCCGCAGCGGCAGCCCTCCAAGCGGAAGTGACACACCCTTCTTCCCAGTGCCACCACTCCTTGGCCGCCCCGTGCTCCAATAGCTTCCGAATGCGCGGGATGTCCGCCTCCGGCGGGACGTCCAAGGCGACCATACGGAACTGCTCGATGCCCTCGCCCGTCGTGCCGAGCCGGTGGAACGTCTCCAGCACGGTTTGCCGGGCGGCGGCCGATCCCCCGTCCTTCAGCACGATCAAGCGGATGGTGCAGTTATCCGACGAGCGGACCGTTTCCCCGGCCCAGCGCAGCCCGTCCTCCTCGATCCCCACCTTGACGATGTCGCCGCTGGCAATCCCGCGCACGAACCACGGGGTGTTGTCGAGTCGCACTGTCCCATCGCCCAGGTCCACTGCCCACAGGCTCTCGACACTCGCTGGAGGCCAACCGTCATCGTCCACGTCCATACGGAAGTGGACCTTCACGTGATCTTCGCTGATGTCCGTCACCGCGCCATCATCCTCGCGGGCCGAAACACGGCAGTCGCCGGACCGCCGCAGGTGGCGTCACCGCCTCAACGAGCTGCTCACGATCCGACTGCCCGTTCGGTGTCTCGGGCGGCAGCAAAGAAACAGCCCGTATGTCAGGCCCCGCATCCACGAACACTGACACGCACGTTCGGCGCTTACGGGCCCAAGGTTCCGCGCACCCGCCCACTTTGTCGACGGGCGGGCAGGTCCAGCACCTCATCAGCGGCTGGAACCACGGCACGCCGCCCTAGCCCTACATCGCGGTGATCGACGAGTCGGCCCCGACACGTGAGAAGGGGCGGTTCGGGGCGGACCGTCCGAAGCGCCGGCTCGCTCCGCATTCCGATCCGCGTCGGTTCGAGACGGCCCGGGAGATGCACCGCCTGAGACGGGAAGAACACCTGAAGGGCGGGGACATCATCGCGATTCTGGCGGCAGAGCCCGACCTTTAACCGATCCAGGGCGGCCGGTGGACGTAGGGCCTGGTGGAGGGCCTGCTTGCGAACCCGACTCTGTGGAATCCGAGTCGTCAAACGAGACTCTCCGGGCCTGATCATAAATGAATGGCTGTGTCCCTGAAAGTTCTGGAGAATCCGGGGTTGTGAGTATGGGCATCTCCGGCTTCGAGCCAACCTTCCTCGTCGGACTCGAAGCCGTCCGCGAGAATCACCGACCACGGTTGGCGGAGCTGGGCGGGCGGCGCCTGACCGGGTTCGCGCTGGTGCGCTTTGTTGAGGACGGGGAGTGGTTCGCTGAATGCCCGGTGGTGTTGGACTTTGAGGGCGTGCGAGTCGAGATCTGCCACTGGAAGTTCGATGAGCTGTCGATCGGCTGGAACACCATCGACACCACCGCGGCGATCACCGGCTGGGAGTGGTCAGAGTTCACGCCTGTATGGTCCAGCGCCGACGAACGGCTCGAGCCGTTCGTCGGCCAGGAACTCCGCGAAGCTTCCCTGCTCGAATGGCGTCCGTCAGGACAGGACCTGGCCGATGGCACCATCGCTGTGGAGTTCGCCTTCGATGCGGATCGCTTCCGCATCGGCAACGGCCTCGACGAGAACACCATCGAAGTGGGGGATCCGTATCCAGACTTCGTGAGGCATCGGCTGGGCTGATGCGGGTCGGCTGATCACGTTGGCTTCCGATTGCTCTCGACGACCGGCAGCACGGTTGCCGGGCCGGGACGCGCATGCCTCACCAGCTCCTCGCGCACATCCAGCCACCGCCGTATTGCGGCCCGGGTCGACGCGGACAACGGCAGCACCTCGACGACCGCGGGGGTCACCGAACGCGCCCGGGGGACGGCGGACGACCCGAACCGTACCCGCGTCCTCGTCCAGGTCGTCCAGGCGCAGCGTGCACAACTCGCCCACCCTGGCCCCCGTCTCCAGGACGACGCCGATCAGTGCGAACAGCCGGACCCGGCCCGCGTCGGCCGCCGGGACGGTCGGCGTGCGCGGTCAGCCAGGTCCGGGGCAGCGAGCGTTGGCGGCGCCCACCGGCGCCTTGAGGTCGGAAATCTGCGGGCGTTCGGGCAGGACGGCCGGGACCGATCCGGCGCGGGCCAGGATCCCGAGGCAGTCGAAGCGGATGCGCACGCTCGCGGCGGTGGAGGCGCCGTTGCCCGCCACCGCGCGGGCGCGAAGTCGGCCCTTTCGCGCAAGGTCCAGGGATCGGCGCACCGGTTCGGCCGACAGCAGCCTCGCGAGCGACGCGCGGGCCTCGGTCGGGCAGTCGTCCAGGGCCAAGGCGCGCCGCATCGCCCGCGACCCCCCGGTGTACGTGCCCCGCGCCCACGACCTGGTGCTGCGCGAGGAGGTCGACCGTGCGGTCGGCGGGGAGAACGTGATGGTCACGTTGGTGGCCGGGTCCTCCACCGGCAAGACCCGCGCCTGCTGGGAGGCGCTCCGGGCTGTGCCGGACGGGTGGCGGTTGTGGCATCCCCTCGCCCCCGGACGGCCTGAGGCCGCCTTGGCCGAGCTGTCGGCCGTCGGGCCGCGCACGGTCGTGTGGTTGAACGAGGCCCAGTTCTATCTGGGAGCTGTCGGGGTCGGCGAACGTGTCGCAGCCGAGGTGCGTGAACTGTTACGCGACCGGTCCCGCGGCCCGGTGCTGGTGCTGGCGACGCTGTGGCCCGACCCCCATTGGACGACCCTGACTGCCATCCCCGCGGCTGGGAAGCCGGATCCGCACGCCCAGGCCCGGGCCCTGCTGACGGGCACCGATCTGCGGGTTCCGGAGGTGTTCACCGGTACCGACCTGGACGCCGTCCGAGCACGCGCCGTGGAGGATCCGCGGTTGGCAAACGCCCTGGCGGCCGGTGACGACGGGTGGGTCACGCAGTATCTGGCGGGGGCGCTCGCGCTGCTCAAACGCCTCGAGTGGGCGCCGGCCGCCGCCCGGGCGGTACTCGAAGCGGCGATGGACGCCCGACGCCTCGGCCACGGACCCGTCCTGCGACAGGCGTTCCTCGAGGACGCCGCCGACGCCTACCTCACCGACCACGAATCCGACACCCTCGACGACGACTGGTTCGAACAAGCCCTCGCCCACACCAGATCGCACCCCTGCCCCGCATCCGACCCCGCAGACGCACCCGCGACGCCACCAGCGACGGACCCACCCACCACCTCGCCGACTACCTCGAACAACACGCACGGCGCACCCGCAGCACCTCGTGCCCTGATACCTCGTTCTGAATCGCCGCCCACGACCACGCCCGCACCACCGACGACACTGTCAACCTCGCAGAAGCCGCAGTCGACAGCTCCGGCTCCGCCATGCCGAACGCCTGTACCGCAAAGCGGCGAACACGTGCGATACACGCGCTCTCGTAGGACTGGCCCGGCTGCTGGGGGCTGCGGGGGACCTGGAAGGCGCCGAACGCCTCTACCACCAAGCCTCCGACGCCGGAAACCTCGACGCGCTAGGAATCCTGGCCTGGATGCGAGGGAAGGTGGGGGACCACGAAGGCGCCGAACGCCTCTACCGCCAAGCCGCCGACACCGAAGACACCGGCGTACTGACACGCCTGGGCAGGCTGCTGGAGGGAGCGGGGGACCGGGAGGGCGCCCAACGCCTGTACCGCCGAGTCGCCGACGCCGGACACGCCTACGCGCTGGAGGACGTGGGGGGTCGCAACAGCATCGAACGTGTCTTGCTCCGTCGTGGTCTCGACGCCGACGACGACCTTCCACCCTTCGAGGAATGAACCGGCATCAGGCGGCAGCGGGGGCTTGGATTGAGTCACTCTGACGTCATGCGGTTGGGATCCGGCGATTCGAACGCTCACGCGCGAACGTCATCACAGGCACTTGCTTTCGAAGCGGGATGGTTCGCCTCTGCACGGCCCTATGGAAGGATCGAGTCGTGAACAGAGGATTATCGAAGACCGCAGCCATTGTTGTCATGACGGTTGTTTTGGGAGGGTGTGCGGCATCGAATCCGGATACCGTCTGCACCGCCGACAAGTCGCCCTCCCTGATGTTCGACATCGCTCCCGACGTCGCCGATCGCGTCACCGACATCTCCATACGCCTCTGCCGGGCGGGATCGTGCGAGGAACCGTCCGTGACGCTGCTGCCCGCCCGGGAAGGGTCCGGTCGAGTCGGTCGGGTCCTCGACTCGGCCCTGACGGCGGAGCCCGTGGAGACGACGGTGCAGGTGAGTACCTCGACGACTGGCGATCCCGTGGCCTCACGGCTCACGATCACGCCCCGAACGAGCCGCCGCGGTGGGAACTGCGGAGTCGACTACACCGCACAACTCCGTGTCGCCGGCGACGGGAGCGTCACCCAGTCCTGAGTGTGATCAGGAGCGGAAAGGGAACGGCCGGACCCTGCCGTCTTCCTGTTCGAGGCGATTTCGTCGCGGGTCACTCCCAGTAGTCGATATGGCCGGAAAGCTCCTGTCGCCATCATTATCCATCCGGTTGGATCGAGCAGTCGGGAAAGAGCCGCTCTCTTTCGAGGCGGCCGCGAACCCGATAATTCCGCCGATCGAATCCCATGGAAAAATGGTGAATCATGGATCGACGTTTTCTAAAAGTCACTTACGGGGCATTCCACTGCTCGTGTCCGCGGCTCTGGTGCTCGGCCTCACGGCCGGGATTCCGACCGCATCCGCGACGGACGGGCCCGGTGCATCGAACCCGACCCCATCGAATCAACTCCGAGACACCCCGCAGGATCGGCTCATCCTTAGGAACTCGGCCGTCCTGAGCCGCATCGCCGATCAGCTGATCAACGCGCCGGAGGATCGCCGGAAGGACGTCCCGGGCTTCGCGGGGATCGTCCTGGACGCAGAGCAGGGCAAGATATCCGTCTACTGGAAGGGGGAGGCCCCCGCCAGGATCGGTCGGATCCTTGACGCCGCGCCGCGCGGCATCACGGGTCGGATCCTGCCGGCGCCGTACTCCAAGCATGAACTGAGCGTCGCCCGCGACGCGTTCTTCGCCCGGGAGGACACCCGCGACCCGGCGTCCCTGGCCGCACGAGGTCTGCGGGCGGGGTCCGTCACCGCCCTCTCGGACGGGACCGGACTCGACGTGGCCTACGACATCGAGGCCGCACCGCTGCAACCGGGCCTCGCTACGGACACCGCCGAACCACCCGCCGCGGAGTCCGACATCGGCCGGCGAATGACGGCCGACCTCAAGGTTCCCGTGATCCTGCATCGCCGACCCGCCCCCGTGCCCGCGGCAACGCGACAGAACGACGCCTCCCCGTGGAAGGGCGGTGCCGCTCTGTACACCCCCACCAAGAAGTTCTGCTCCCCGGGGTTCGGCGCGTATTCCGGAGCCGGGTCATTCCTCATCACGGCGAACCACTGCGGCGCGCAGGGCCTCTCCAGTGACTGGGCCGAAGAACCCATCGGCGACGTCTGGGGCGCTCGCCCGTCGATGGACGCGGCCGTGATCAAGATCGCCAACGGATATTCCGTCGAGTACTACTACGACGGCCCCTGGGACACCCAGTGGGGCAAGATCGTGGACGGATCCGCCACCAACTGGACCGGCGACTACATCTGCGGCTCCGGGGCCATGTCCGGCATCCGATGCAACGTGAAGATCATCAACGATGACACCACGTGCGACATCAACACCGGCGTCCGGGTATCTCCCTGCGTGCAGGCGAAGCGAGTCTTCCCGGCGGACATTGCCCTCGCCTTGGGCGACAGCGGCGGCCCCATCGTCGCGTCGTCGGACGGAACGTACGGACCGAAAATGACGGCCCGCGGGATCATCAGCGCCTCGTGCGGGACCTGGGTGGTCTGCCCGCCGGAGGGCGACGGCGTCGCGGGCCCGACGGAATGCTTCGAGGGCGTCTCGTACGTACCGATCCGGACGATCCTGAACAACTTCGGCATCAGCCTGCGCACCGGATAGGCAAACCACCCGGCAGAATCCGGGCGACTCCCTCTTCGGAAAGGGCGCGGTCCGACGGCCGGACGGGGGTGAGCGGGAGTCGGACCGCGCGAGTGCCGACCACGGGGAAGCCGGCAGCACCGGACGACTACCCGAGTCACGACCGGCAATGCACCTGGGCCCGTGCGTGATCGTTCGGGCGCGGCGACGGCAGCGTCGCGAACCGCGATCGAAGGAGCGTGGTCCGGTTCAGCAGGGAACCTGGGGGGCGGCGGCAGTCGGGGACGATCCGTGTGTTGCCGGCCACTTCGATGAGGGTGGTGGCTGCTCGTCCCGGTCACCGAGCGGGTTCGGGAGATCGTCGTGCTCCCAGGCCGGGGGGCGATCAAGTAGATGCCGGCGCGGCGGCGTTCGCGGCTGCGCGGTCCGTCGAAGTCGTCCACCTCCGGGCCGGCGCGGTGTTCGAGCGGGCCGATCGGCAGGTGGGCCTTGAGCGCGGACAGGTAGGCGGCGTTCATGTCCAGCGCGACGACCTCGTGATCCCCGGTGGGCAGGTGCCTGTTGCGCCAGTTGGGGCGGGCCTCCCACACCGCGTCCGACTCCTTCTTGCTGCGCTTGCGCAACAACTCCGGCAACGGCGGATACCACGTGTGCTCGTACCGCGAACCCGCCCGGGAGAGCCTGAGGAGTTCCATCACGTCCGGGATCGCCCGGCGGGCCAACGCCTCGCTCGCAGCGGTGATGTCGCCTTCGGCGGCCGCGAGTTCCTCGGCGACCGCGCCGGCGATCGCCCCGGGCAGGGGGTCCTCGTCGGTGTCCACCACAACCCTGCGCACCGGCTTCGACGCGGCCTGGGCCTTCAACGCGGTCGACGCCGGGCGGGCGGTTCCCCGTGCGGGCGCGGTCGACGTGCGGGGGGGGGTCGCCGGTGAGCCGGCGCGGGCCGGTCCTGTCGGGTCTCGGCTCGTTCGCGAGGAGCGGGGATGGGGGCTCGGCGGTATAGGCGGGCGCCGCGCCCGCGGGCCCGGCAGGGCCAGTCCCGTTCGAGGCGGTCGACGCCGGTGGGAGGTCGGTGAAGCGGACGTGTGCCAGGTCGGCGTGCAGGGCCGCCTGGGCGATTGGGCCCAGGTCGCGTTCGGCGACGATCGCGAACGCCTGCTCGCCTTCGCGGGTCAGATGGATCACCGTGTCGGCCTGGGCGAACGCCGCGCCGACCTCGAGCGGTTCGTCCGCACTCGTCTCCCACACGGCCACCACCGGCACGTCCAGATCCGCCGCCAACCGGCGCAACGCGGCCACACCATGGCGGACATCGGGACCGGCAAGGCCGGTCGTGCCGGGGAGGAGCTGGTTGAGCGGGTCCACGGTGACCAGGCGCAGGCCCGCGATGTCGGCGGCGGTCTCGCGGAGCAAGTCCAGGGTGAGGTTCGGCGCCGTCGTCCAGGAGCAGTCCCCCGGCGGCCAGGCGGAGACGCGGCCGTTTCTGCGCCGGCCCTCGCGATTCCGGCCCGACGGGTGGACCATCGCCTGACACAGGGCCGCCAACGAGGTACGACCGCGCCTCGAATGCGGCGGCACCCTCGAGGAGCCTGCCCCCGGATACGCCGTCGGCGACGACATCGGAGCCCGGACGCAGCGACCCCGGGGTGCGGCCGTGGGGGCCAAGCTGAAGCCCGGACAATACGAGCAACTCGACGAACTCGGTATCGAATCCGAACCCGGCTCAGCGGCGGCCGATATCACGGGCCCGAAAGGACGCGGTCTGCTACCAAGTTGCGACAGCGGACGGCGTTGCCACCACACCTTCGGCCGTTCGGCGCGGATCGAAGGCCGGCCCTCGGCGCCGAGCGGCGGGCCCCGACGAGGTCGTCGTCGAGGGCCTACCAAGCCGGGCGGGGATCGCGGAATTCCTCCGGGGTCTGCTCGGGCAGGTCCGCGCCCAGGTCGGTCCGCAGCAGCATCCCCGGGGCGGGCTCGAACCGCTCGTCGGGCGGCGCGGGTCGGTGAAACCGCTCCGTGCGCTCGATGGCGACCTCCACGAGCCTGCCGTCCCGGAACATCCACAACCCGAAACAGTCGTCGTCCTGGTCGCGGAGCAGCACCTGCACCGTTCCCGGATACGGCCACGGCAGCGACTCCAGATGCCTGAGCAGGCCGTGGCGGGCCCGGACCTTGTCGAACTCCAGGGCCCACCCGAAGTCGAAGCCCCACTGGCCCGAGATCGGCACGAAATGGCCATGCCAGGTGCGTTCGGTGTCCTGCCGGGTCAGCGGCTCCATGACCTCGTCCGCATGGCGGGCCAGCACGATGACCTCGGCGTCTCTACTCATGCAGGAGTATCACCGCATCCGCACGACCTGCCGCAACCACATTCTCCGACCGGAGAACACACCGCGGCGGCCCGGTGCACGCGTCGCGCGGAGCGCGTGACGCCACGGGCCCGGGTGGACCTCCGGCGAGCAACCCTCGAGGCGCCCCTGCAGGGGCGCGCCGCCCGCTCGCAGTGGCCGTGCCCGCCCGGGTCCGTGGCTCCGGGCGGGGTCGAGAGCCCACCATGGAGCCTCAAGCAGCGTGAAGTGTACAGTTCCTTACATGAGTGAGACTCTGCCGATCACCGAGGCCCGCGCCAGGTTCGGATCGCTGGTGCGCCGGGCCTCGCACGCCCGCGAACGCATCACCATCACCGACCACGGCCAGGCCGCCGCCGTGCTCATCAACCCCCAGGAACTCGCCGACCTCGAGGACGCCCTCGCCCTCGCCCAGTACCGCGCCCGCCAGGCCGAGCGGGCGACGACGGGCGTACCGCACGACGAGGTGCGTTCGCGGCTCGGGCTGGACCGCGCTTGAGGTACGTGATCGTCTGGGACGAGGCGGCGATCGACACGGCCGCCCGCTTCCTCAAGGACGACCCCGACGGCCTGCGCCAACTCATGGACGCCGTCGACCTCCTCGCCGACGACCCGCGCCCCCACGGCACGTTCGAGTACGGCTCCCCCGACCTGCGGCGCATGCAGGTGGGCCGGTATCGGGTGATGTACGAGATCACCGACACCACCTTGACCATCGTCGTCATCCACATCGGCCGCCTCAGCTGATCGAGCCACACCCCACATGTGTGCCCGAGCGCTCCACTTGGCGAATGTCGCCAGGTGAAACGCTCGGATTCTGCCGCCCTGACGAACTTGGAATGGCGCGAGATCAGCCAAGGTCACCGACCAGTGCACCGTGACGTTGCATGAGCACGTTCGACACCGGAGAGTCCGGGACCGGTACGGGCCCCCGACGGGCCGGTCCGGTCGGGTTGTGCCTACCGAAGTACGCCACCAGGGCCAGGAAACCGACCATGGCCGGGAAACTGACCAAGGCCACGACCACCCCCCATGCGGAAGCGGCCTCGGTCGACATCAAGAGCCGAAAGACGCCCTTGAGGGCCCGCAGTCCAAGACCAAACCTCCGCCTCGGCCTCCGCCTCCGCCAGGACGACCTTCCCTGCGGGTTTCAACCTGTCGTCGAAGAACTCGTGGCACCCAGGAGCATGAACGCCGCCCCGAGCAGCACCTCGACGACTCCCACCCCACCTCGGCGGAGGTCGCCTTCAAGGGAGAGGCGACCCGCGGCCTTCGGCACGCTTGATCGCGAGGCGCTGACGCCACTGGGCGCGCACCCGTTCCCGTGGTCGCGCTTCGACGGGTGAGACACGCTCCACGAGCTGCGGTGGGTCGCGCGCCGATCAGGGATCCGCTGCGGCACGGTGGTGGCCGAGGCTCGGGGTCGGGGGCAGGTTCTTTGTCCGCGTGTGGACGGTCACGTAATTCCCCATGGGTGTTGGTCAGGGAATTCCCCATGCGCTGGCCTGGTCTACTCGTCTGAGTTCGCGCCGTCGGACGGGAGATGAGCGACCACGAGGGCGGCGGCTTCCTCTGGTGTGTCTGCTTCGCCGAGCAGGGTGGTGTATCCGGTCGAGTAGACCTTGTAGGGCGGCCCACCGCAGACAATGAACGGCAGGTCGTCGGGGTCCGAGCGATCCCAGGGCGGGGCGGATCGCAGGAATTTCAGGGTGCCGTGGCTCGGCCATGGGTAGAGGCTGCGGAGCCTTGGCTCGACATGCGCGGCTTCGACGACCAGCGGGTCCCCTTGCCGGGTTCCCGGAGTGCGCTCCAGTAACTGTCGCCAGGCGGTGGGGATGTCAGGAGCTTCAGGCATGAGGTGATCGTCCAAGATCACGGGGCTGCGGACAAGTAGCGCTGCCGCAGCCCCGTGCCGGCAGGCGGGTGCTATCCGATCGGCGACGTGTCGATCTTGCCGGCGGGGTTCTTCGGCCTCTTGTTGGGCCGGTAGCTGGGTCCGTTCATGACCTGATGGCTGGTGTTGATCAGCCGGTCCAGCAGAGACTCGGCGACGGGGTTGGGGAAGGCCCGAACCTCCCTTCCCCGACCCGAAAACCGCTCCCACACGCGACCACCCCCGCCACCCCGGTGGGGTGGCGCTCCCCCCTGGAGCGCAAAGCCGCGTACCTGCACCCGCTCAACCCGGTCGCGGCGCAGGAGGCCCTGGCCCACACCTTGAAGGAGAACGGATTCGTGATTCGTCCTCTGCCGGGGGTGCGGCCCGCGTCGGACGCGGCCGGTTGGCATGCACCGGCCGTAGGGCACGACGGTAACACCGGAACCTGAACGCGCACCCAGCCCCCGACGCTCCCGCCTCGAGGACGAGATGAGCCCCGGTCGTGCTCGGGCGCAAGTCGTTCCGTCACCCCTCGGTCGCGTTCCTGCTGCGGCGCACCGGGACGTCGTGGACGCAACCGAGTGCGCGTACGACAGGGCAATGCCGACATCATCCACCTGCGAACGCCCAGAGCGGCCTTCGAGAGGCCGACGAGACCGTGAGTAGCTGTTTGCAATCCCCGAAGCAGTCGCTGCGGGTCCAACCCACGAGAGGGCGCGTGGTAGGCCGCCGAGCACAGGCCCGATCCGCCCGCACCGAGATGATCACGCGAAAGTAACCCAACGCTGCGCGCCAGGGCGATCGCGTCGCGCCCCCGCGCGAATGGAGCGACGCCACCGGGCCGCCGCAGTTGGCGGGTAGGGTCGGCGATCATGCGACGCCACATACCGTTTCGACGCCTGCACAACTTTCGCGACCTCGGTGGTTACGCCGCAGCCGACGGACGAACCGTCGCCTGGGGACGCCTGTACCGCTCCGATTCGTTGGGCAACCTCGGCGGCGACGACGCGGAACAGTTCTTCGCGCTCGGTGTACGCACTGTCGTCGACCTGCGGTATCCCCACGAGGCCGACCGGCACGGTCGTATCCCCGCACATGCCAGTTTCGTCTACCACAACGTATGCACCGAGCACCGGCCGTGGGACCAGGCGTCACTCGGGCCCGATACCGACGTCGCTCGCTTCCTCGCCGACCGCTACGCCGAGTTGGCCCTCGACGGTGTGGCGCAGATTCGCGAAGTGCTGGACATCCTCGCGGCCGCCGACGCCCCGCCGGCGGTGTTCCACTGCGCGGCGGGGAAGGACCGCACAGGCGTCATCGCGGCACTGGTACTGGCTCTGCTGGGCGTGGACGAGGAGGACATCGTCGCCGACTACGTCCTGACCGAACTCGCCAGGGACCGCCTCGTCGCCGATCGACGGGCCGACCATCCCGACCGGCCGATCACCTGGCCCGGATGGGGCCGCGCACCGGAGGCCGCGATGCGACTGTTCCTGGCGGAGAACGCCGCCGCATACGGGTCGCTCACCCGCTATGCCGCCGAACGACTCGGCGTCGACCATGCGCTCGTCGAGGCGCTCCACCACCGGTACTTGGCCGGCTGAGCACCGGTTGGTCAACTCCGGACGCTGGTTGAAAATCAGGTTCTGGCGTCGCCGGGTTCGTGGGAGGGTCGACGGCATGGCCATTGCGAAAAAAGGCACACGGATCATCGTGGTCGGCGGGGAGCGCTATCGCTGGGTGGTTTCACCCGATAGTGGATACATGGTCCTCCTCATCGAACGCGCGGAAGGGGATGGGCGGCGCGTGTCGACGGTCTTCGAGCAGTCGGCTGTGGTCACGCCGGGAGTGGTTGCCGCAGTGATCGAGGGCGCGCAGCGACTCGGATGGGTTCCCGGGAACTGTGGCACGGAACTTCGGCTGTGGAACCTGGACCGGCATCCGGACCTTGCCGACCTAAGATTGTTCACGCGCGAGATGCTCCCGCCGTGGTCGGAGCGGGAGGGACATCGGATGCCGGCCTCGGAGGCCCGGGTGAATGCCCCGTCGCCGATGTCGTGACCGAGCAGTCGACGCGATACCCCGCCCCCGGCGATGCGTGACGGGAACGGTCCTTGATCGGGCCGGGCCGGGTCAACCTCCTCGTCATGAGGGTGATGGCGGCCCACGTGATCAAAGCCTCGCTGTGCTGGGGCAGCCTCTCGTCATCCCTCGCGTGTCGGCGGGCGTGCATGATCCAGCCCAGTGACTTTTCGACCACCCATCGGCGGGGCAACAGGACGAAACCGACCGCGTTCTTGGGCCGGCTGACGGTCTTGATCGTCAGCCTCAGGTAGGTCTTTGCCCACTCGATCAGGGCGCCGGCGTATGCGGAGTCCGCCCAGACGTTAGTGATCTCGGGGTGCATCAACCTGAGCCTGAACAACACTTCCTTGGCCGCGTCGCGGTCGCTGAGGTCGGCCCTGGTGACCATGACCGGCAGGGGAAGCCCCGCGTGTCGACGACCAGGTGCCGCTTGCGGCCGTTGATCTTTCTCGCGGCGTCGTAACCGCGGCTGTCCTTGCCCCCGTTGCGGCGGCCTTGACCGACTGCGAGTCGATGATGATGGCAACCGCCCTCGGCGCCCGACCGGACCGGATTCGAACGCGCGGCGGCGCCGTACTGGACGCACCCGTCCTCCCGGCGGCGCCGTACTGGACGCACCCGTCCTCCCGGCCCTCGCCGTCCGAGGACGCGTCATGCCACATCGGTTTCGAGCGCAGTGGTGTGGGCGCCACGTCACGGTGTCGGACGGCGACTTCCCGGGTCTTTCGTTCTTCTGTGGTTAGTGTCGTGATCGACGCGGCAACGACAACGGTGCCGTCCACCGGGAGGCGACCATGACTGTTGACCCGTCGGACCCCGAGACCTTCGACGAGGATCCCGACGTGGTCGAGATCGACGTCGAGGTTCCCGAGGCGGACGCGGCGGAACGACACGCCGGCCTCACGCCGCGGCTCGACGACCGACTCACGCGCATCCAACCGGATGCCACGGACGAGGCCGACATGGTCGAACAAGCGCGGGTGGTGGAACCGGACGAGGACGACTACCGCTGACCCCTGCTCCCAGGGGTCTCCCGTTCGCGCGGGCGCGCTGGTCTCGTTCGGTGAAGTGCCCGCACCGGAGGCCGGGTTGATGTAACGGTGGGCGGGTGCCCACCGCGGGTCCACACTTTTTCGCCTCGTGGCGTGTCGTGCGGGCCGTGCCCCACGAAGGATGAACGAGCATGGCTCCGGCCGCGGCAACGCCCGGACGGAGCCGGTCCTGTTCGTGGCGCGGACGGCCGGCGAAAGGAAGAACGGCCGCCCGTGGACGAGTCACCCGGTGTCGCCGCGCCGGATCCGGCCTGCAGTTGTCTCGATCCACAGTCTGGCCGGCCCCCGGAAAAAGCCCACGCCGATGCCCCGGCGCTCGGTCCTTTGCTCAGGCCACGCTCGAGGACACGCACCGACGGCGGACCAGGAAGGCGCCGACGCCGGTCAACGCACCACCCGCGATCAAGGAACGGCTCCCGCTGCCGACCAGGCGTCGTCGTCGTGCGTGACGGGCCCGAAGCCGGTGTCCACACCGCCGACGGGGGTGCGAGCGGTCACCGCCTCGGCCGCCTCGACGACACCGGTCGGGGCCGGGACGGTCGGTGTCGCTCCGCGCTCCGGGCGCGGCAACGGTGTCGGGGGTGGTCGCGGTCGACGCGCCGCCGAGGGCCGAGGGTCGGTCCTCGCCGGCCAAGCCGTCGTTGTCTGCGTCCAGGCGCTCCGGATCCGAGGGGTCGAGATCGAACGGGGCCTGGGCCGGCTCGCGGGCGGCGAAGTCCGCGCAGTCCCGATCCACCGGCGCAGCCCACGCGAAGGAGGCAGTCGGCAACACGGCGACGGACGCCAGGACGGCCGCGCAGGCGACATGACGAATACTCACGACACCACCCCAACACGGAAGGTGATCGAACGGTCACGGAGATCATCCGCCGCCGACCACCACGCCACCCGAGAAGTTGGGCGCATTCCGGTCGCTCAGAGGCTCGGAAGGCCCAGCCCGTACAGGATCAGCATGCAGTCGCTCCTGTTCAGCCACGCCGTGTGGCGCAGATCGTCCAGCTGCACGTCCTGCGCGCGCAGGGTGGCCACCAGCGTCCGCGCCGCGGACACCGCGTCCCGGGGCCGGGGGTTCGGGAGATCGAGGATGTGGAATTCGGCCTCGGGGCCGGGCCGCCAGCCCAATCCGGCGAGTGTGGACGGGCTCAGCACCGCGGTGCTCGCCTCCAGGTGCAGCAGCCGACCGTTGCAGATCAACTGCACCGGGTTCGGGTTGTCCTCGTCCGTCCTCGGCCGCATCACCAGGACCAGTTCGTCGTCCAGTCGGCCCATGTCCCCCACCATCGCCGACAGCGTCTCCTCCAACCCCCGGCCGAACTCCTCCCAACTCTGGGCCTGGTGGCCGCCCGGCAGGAACACGTCCTCCATCCCCGCACGGCCGAGCCCAAGAGCCTGCCACACCCCGAGCTCGGCGACCGCGTCGTCGCGTTCGCTCCACCTGGAGACCTGGTACTCGTGGTTCTCGACCACCACCGCCGCCAACAGCGCCAACCGCACCGCTCCCCTGCCCCACTCGAGCTCCAGAAGGGTCTCCTCGCGGCGCCAACGCAACACCGGCCCCGGACCGCGCCGGATCGGCGCCGGCCCGACGCGCGCCTCGACCGCCCTCCTGCCCGCCTCGAACACCGCTGCAAGAACGGCCTGATCCTCGGTGCGCGCCAACTCGCACTCCAACAGGGTGAAGCAGCCCTCACGCGGCGAACCGTGGACATGACCTCGATGGGCGAAGGTCCACCCGCCCGACAACGGACCCTCGAACCTCAGCCCCCTATCGTCTCCGGAACGAAGCGTCCACCCCAGATCGGCGGCCGCACGCTCCACCGCGCTCCGGTCCCACTCCCCCAGGTCCAAGGCCTCGAACCGGGGAACCAGATCGTCGATCTCGGCATCGGTCAATCTCATGGTCATGACCGAAGACGCTACCGACCACCACCGACGCCCCGAGAGCCGCTCCGATCCACCGCAACCCCACCGACACCCACCGAAAGATCGTCACCGCATCACCCGGTCACGACTTGCCAAGTCCGTCCGGCCCGCGCGGCGTCGGCCCTGGCTGGTTGGACAGCTCCGCCGAAGCCCCGGGTCGCAGGTCCGGCTGTGTCGGGTTTCGTTCCGATATCTGTGACTGCACCCGTGCGGCGGGCAAGAAGCCCGCCCCAAGTCCGGCCTCGCCGACACGCTGCGCCGCCGCAGCCGGTTCGATCCGCGGGCCGTCGTCGACTGCGGCAGCCAAGCCGAAACCGCGTGTATGCGCGACGGCTCCGGGCATCAGACGGGCCAATTCCGTACGTACCTCGGCCGCGCTCGCCGGACGGGCTCCGGCGTCGAAGGCCATGAGCCGTCCGACCAGCCGGTGAAGCCCCGCAGGCAGATCCGGGACAACCTGCTCCAGCGGCACGACCGGCGTGGCCAGGCGCTGCTCCCACGTCTGCAGCGACTTGTCCGTGAACGGGCTGCGTCCCGCGAGCATTTCGTACATGACGACGCCGAGTGAGTAGAGGTCGCTTTGTGGTGTTCCGCGGTCGGGGATGTCGGTCGCCGTGCGCCATAGCAGCTCGGGCGCCGACGACCTGAGGTTTCTGTGGGTCGGTGCTCGGTCCGGAACGTCTCTGCGCACGCTGGCCGCGAGCCCGAAGTCAAGGATTTTGGCACTGCCCGATCGGGCCACGATGATGTTGGCCGTGGTCAAATCCCGGTGCAGATACCCCGCCTTGTGCATCGCCTCCAGACCCGAGGCGGCCTCGGACGCCACGCGCACCGCCCAGTCGGCGGAGAAAACACCTCCGCGCCGCACCAGTTCCTCGACGGTGTCACCCGAGGCGACTTCCATCGCGAGGTAGGGACGGCGTCGCTTGTCACTGTGGTCGTACGCTCCGACCAGGTTGGGATGGTCGAGCGAGCGGGCTATCCCGGCTTCCTGGCGGAACGCCGCGTGGGCCTGCTCCCGTTGCGCTCCCTTGAGCTTCTTCAGCCTGGGAATCTTGAGAGCAGCGGCCACACCCCGGACCGTGTCGAACGCCCGCCAGACGTCACCATTGGCTCCCGCCCCCAGAGGGGTCGCGTCCTTGTAGCGGCGAGGCAGTCTGGGGGCCATCGGTGGGTGCCAAGACCTTTCGGGAAAGCATCGCGGGTTCCTCGGCAACGTACGCGCCGAGGGGGCGAGGTCGCGCCGTGCCGCATGCCACGATCGCGCCCCGACGCCGAACACCGGCCCCGGCCACCGGCCGCGGCACCACATTCACAGGAACTTCGAGCGGAGCCCGATCGAAGGACGACCGGAGAGGGCGCGGAGCGCTCGCCGTCAGTCGACTGTTCCGGCGGGGGCAACCCATCGAGTGGGTTGGCCGGTGACGGCGGCGATCATGTCGTAGTCGCCGTCGTAGTGCAGGACCACCCGTAGCACGTGGGTGCAGGTGATCGTGGCCGCGACCTTGGAGGTGCCGCCGAGGTGGAAGCGGACGATATTCTCGGCCCGATGACGGGCCTGAGCGCGGCGCGCTTGACGCCGCCACCGTCGCTGAGCAGGACGACGTCGGGCGCGAGCACGGCGAGGAGTTCCTGCGGGTTCCCGGTCTTGAGCGCGCGCTGGAACGACTCCAGTGCCGCCCGGGTCTCGCCCGGGGAGGCCGTCCTCCGGGGTCGGCGGGCGCCGACGTGCCGGCGGGCGCGGTGGGCAATCTGTCGGACGGCATCGGGGTTCTTGCCGACGGCTCCGGCGATCTCGTCGTACCCGACGTCGAAGACCTCGCGCAGCACGAAAACCGCCCGCCCGATCGGGGAGAGGCTTTCGAGGACGAGCAGTGCCCTCGACATGCTCTCGGCGAGTTCGACGTCCTCGGCAACGTCCGACGTGATGAGCAGCGGCTCGGGCAACTGGCCGACGTACGCTTCCCTGCGGCGCTTCATGGTGCGCAGCCGGTTCAGTGCCGTCCGGGTCGTGATCCTCACCAGGTACGCCCGTTGGTTGCTCACCCGGCCCAAATCCACCTTGACCCACCGCAGCCAGGTCTCCTGGAGGACGTCCTCGCCGTCGGCGGCCGATCCCAGCATCTCGTAGGCGACGGTGAAGAGCAGGTTGCGGTGGGTCACGAAGGCGTCGGTCGCCGGGTCGGTGACGTGGTCGGTCATAGCTCGGGCCTCTATCGGGGTCACGCTGACGTCGTCGCGCCGCGTCAGGCCATTGGCCGCCATGACACCGGCGTAGCCGCCGCCGATCACGACAACGTCGGTGTTTCCAGTCATGGTGTCTGTCCTCCTCTTCTTGGGGTTCGGCCTCAAGACGCTCATCGGTAGCCGTGACAGTGTGTGAGGTGGAGTCACTTCACGCAGTGCCGCTGCTGCAGGCGGGGCGAGGAGGCCGACGCTTCAGCCGGCGGCCGGAGCGGGGTGATCACCGGCGATGTTGTTAGTACGTAGTTACTTCTGTCAAGATGTGGTCATGGGAACGCGCAGCACGGCAGCACAACGACGTATCGAGGCCATCGAGGCCGGCATGCGAGTGTTCGCCGACCATGGGTTGACGACGACGGCGGTGCAACGGATCGCGGACGAGATCGGCGTGTCGCAGCCGTACGTGTTCCGGCTGTTCGGGAGCAAGCGGGCGTTCTTCCTCGCCTGCATCGACGAGATGGAGGCCCGCGTTCGTGAGGTTTTCCGGCGGACGGCGGTGGCCTCCCCGGACGAGCCCTTCGAGGCGATGGGCGCGGGCTTCCGCGGCCTCATCGCCGACGGCGTCATCAGCGGGCTGTGGGTGCAGGCGTGTGCCGCGGCACGCGCCGACGAAGCGATCGCGGCGCGGTGCCGAACCTTCCTCGCCGGCGTGCTGGAGGAAGTCGACCAGGCCACCGAGGCAGACGCGGACGCCTTGGCGCAGTTCCTCGCGACCGGCGCGCTGGTCATGCTGCTGCAGGCGGTGGGCGCGGATCTGACCAACGGCAGCCGGGGAGCCATCGAGGCGTTGCGTGCAGAGGGGAACTCTGCCGCGTCGATGCCCGACGAGGTGATGGACCCGACATCCGGACCGGACAAGAAGGCGACGCGATGAACCCGTGCTGCTTCCGGTCCTTGCAGCCCAAGCACTGTGGGTGCGTGCCCGCGCCGAGTACCTGCCTCCCCCCGCAGGCGCCGTCACGGGGAGCACGGGAGCCGAGCATCGCAATCCACTACGGGTAGCCGTCGCCGGCGAGTCCACCGCGGCGGGCTACGGCGTGGAGACCCACGACGACGGCTTCCCACTCGACGAACGAGTCTGTCCGGGCAGCGAGTTCGCGGGCGAACGCGCCGGGAAAGCCCGGGGGACGCGCGGCGGCGACGGCACCGCCGTATCGCGCCTCACCCGAATTGCCGCGCGTCATTAACGCGGGAGGCATTCGCGACGGGTCGTCTCGCGGCGGTCGCGGACCCTGCGGAGACCGAACGAGGCGGGGGCCGGGCCAGGCGCGGCGCGACTGCGCGGGTGCGGTTCATCCGGCGCTGGAGCAGGCCGATCGCAAGTTCCCGTGCCGCCGGACCACCGGCGCCGTCCGAGAGCACGTCCACGTCAGGCCAGCCCACCCCGATCGGCCGCCTCGGCGATCCCGCGAAGGCATCCGACAGGTCGCCCTCAGCGGGACGAGATCCCCCAGCGTGGGTCCAACCAGGCTGCGGGAGCCTGGAAAGGAGCCTTACGGAAGTCGGGATGCCTTGCTGGTCTCATTCCGGCCCTGGACGTTCACCGAGTTCCCCACCAGCAGGTCATCAACGTTGCCGATGCCGGCACCTTGCACCGCGTCGATCGCCTCGCCGAGTTCGACGGTGACCTGGTCGTCGCTTTCCTTGAGCCGGTCAATGGTCTCCTGCGTGACTTTCTGCGCCGCCGTGACCAAGTCCGCGATAGCCTGCTCCGCGCCCATGGGCCCAATACCTTTCTCAGTGGGGAAGTCGGGTCATTCGTATGATCGAGACAGCCAGGGGGTGTCGGGTATGGCTGCCACCCGTCGTCGTAATTCGTCTCCCCGAGGTTCCCCCGCATGGGCCGAATGATCGGGGAGCCTCCATCGCGGTCCGCCGCGGCCCCGGTGCCCCGGTGCCCGGACGACGACCAGGCAAACGCTCCCCGTCACGCACCCGATGCGCGGCGGGCGGGCCCGCGCGAGGTGGTGGACGAGCCTTCCTCGCCCGTCTCGTGAACCGCGCGCATCGAGCATGGGCGGTACGTCGGACGGCATCAGCGGGGCCGACGCACCACTCCGCAGCGAGTTTGGCGTTCCGCCGCGCGAACCAGCGGCCGATGCGGTGGGTGATAGTGCGGGTACACGGACACAACGGTGAGCTGGACTGGGCCGAAAAGCGCCCGATCGCGTTTGATGTCATTCGGGAAACAGTGGCCTTCGCGTCCCGACTCTCCGGTTGCCGGACGCTCACCGGTCGTACCGGAGCGGGGTTGCACCCCGGGTCCGTTCGTCCGATGGGGAGCCCGGCGGTGTGCGCGGCCTCGGCGAGCACTTGACGCGACATCGCTGGGGTCAGCCGGCCGGTGAACACGTGGCGCTTCACGTGGTAGCAGCCGAACACTGTCACCGCAGCGCCCCTCCCGCCGGCCGCCGGCAAAGTCGTCCGAATGCCGTGGCCGAACGCCGGACGCGGCCGGGGCACGCTCCAGCCGGCCTCCTCCAGGGCCGGGAGCGCGGCCTGCCAGCCGAAGGCGCCCAGCACGACGACCGAGCGTACGGTCGGTTGCATCAACCGGGCCTCCCGGACCAGCCAGGCGCGGCAGGTGTCTCTTTCGCCGGTCGTGGGGCGATTGGCGGGCGGAGCACAGCGCACAGGTGCGGTGACCCTGGCCCCGTACGGTTCAAGACCGTCGTCCGATGCCGTCGCCGTCGCCCGGGACGTGAGGCCGAGCTCGGCGTCGCGTACAGGAGGTCGCCGGCCCGGTCGCCGGTGAACGTCCGACCCGTCCGGTTCGCACCGTGCGCGGCGGGCGCGAGAACCGTGATCAACATGGCGGCGTCCGCGGGTCCGAACCCGGGCACCGGCCGCCCAGTACTCCTAGTCGGCGAACGCGAGACGTTTGGGCGAGGGCGGTCTCCTCGCGCCACGCCACAAGGCGCGGGCAGGCACGGCATCGCACCAGCCGCGTTCCCAGTTCGGTCAGTGTGCGGGCATTCGCGGCGGCCCGCGCCGGGTAGTCCGTGGACAATGATCGATCCGCTTTCTCGGTGAAATGCCAGTCGCAGAGGCAGACGTCTTCTGCCTGGAGGAACCCCCGGGAGCACCCTGAATGGGGCCGGGACGTCGGATGCGTGGGGCTCGTACGGCAGGCAAGCAGTCGGCCGGCAGATGAGGCGGGCGATGCAGTGGCATCGGTGAGGCGGCAGGATGACGAACCGTATCTGCACCGTGGGGCATTCGACGCGCGACTTCACGGAGATCTTGGAGATGTTGCGGAGCAATGAGATCACCTGCCTGGTCGATGTGCGCTCGTACCCCTCGTCGAGGAAGTTTCCGCAGTGGAACCAGAGCGCGATCATCGACGCTCTTCCTCCCGATATCAAATACCGGTGGATCCCGAAGCTGGGCGGTCGGCGGCATACCCCCGAGGGCGTGTCGAGCGTGAACGGTGCCTGGCGGGTCAAAGCCTTCCGTGACTACGCCGACTACATGGCGGGCGATTCCTTCGAGAAGGGACTGAACGAGTTGCTCGAACTGGCCCGCCGCGAACGGCCGGCGATCATGTGCAGCGAGGCGGTCCCATGGCGCTGTCACCGCCGGCTGATCACCGATGCGCTGATCGTCAGAGGAGTCGAGGTCGTGGACATCATGTCGCCCACGACGGCGAAGCCGGCGATCCTGAACAAGAACGCGCGGCTCCACAACGGACTCCTGACCTATCCGGCACACCCCTGAGGCCGACTGGGCATCATCGTGGAAGTCCGCGAGCTGATCGTCGCCCTTCAAATGGATCCACGCCGGTGGAACATCGCCCTCTCGACCAGTGCCTCGGCGCCGACTACCCCCCAGAGCAGCGGCTGGCTCAACTTCGCCCCGGAGACGGTGGAAACGGGCGCAAGGTGCCGGGCGTGGCCACCGTGGTGCGCCGGCCCGAGACCGGGGCGAAGGACCTTTTCGACGGGTCGAGCGAGAGCATCTCGGTGACCGGGGCCGACCCGGGCATCGACGCGGTGATGAAGCAGAAGCACACCGATAGGCAGCCCATCCGTGGTGTCATGGGCAAGTTGGTGGAACACACCGGATAATCGTATTTGACAGCGCTTGTCGGCTGCATTTTGACCAATTTGTCGGAAAATCTGGGCACAATCAGATTCCGCTATGATTTACGGACGCAGCTCGGCCCGCAGGCTCAGGCTGAGTTTCCGTGGATTAATCTCCGAGGAGTGGCGGATGTCGTGGCTGATCACTTCCTGAAACAGCCGGACGAGTCGGCGAGCAAGGACAGCGTGGCTCGTTATGTGGAAGTCCGGTGTGCCGGGCGGCGTCTACGCGCCAAGACACCCGATGGGCTTCTCGGGCTCCTCATCGAGAGCTACGGGGACTGCACCGATGACGCGCAGCGATTGAGTGCTCGGCTGGATTATGCCTGCCGAGCCCGGGTGGATATTCAGTCGCTGCTGATGGCCGGGGAGATGTTCGAGTACAGCACGCCGGACGAGTCCCGGGTCCTGCGCGACCGCGGACCTGCTCCGGAGCCGCCGCCTGTGTGGCACTGTGCGACGCCGCTCGTTCTTGTGGCTTCCTTTTACGAGCCCGCGGGGGGATTGTCCCGGCCGCGCACGTCGGAACCCGGCCAGGTCTGGTGGATCGATCCCTCGACGGCCTCTTCCCTGCTGATTGCCCTGCACGAAGTGCGTTGGCTGGACATTATCCGGCCCGGCGGAATGCAGCCGCAGGATCGTGGGCCGTATCGGCACCAGGGGAAGAACGGATCGGCCGGATTCTGGCGTCGCCGTTTCCTCGAGATGCCACGCCGCCGGCCTCCGCCCTAAGGCCCTGTTCCCGGCCGGAGACCGTCTCACGCTATCCGGGTGCGAAGCCTGAGGACGTTCGCCGGAATGCGGCCACCGTACGGCGAGTCGGCCTCCGGACCCTGATGGCCGCGTGTAGATAAACGGACGCTCGATGAACCATCCATATTTTTGGTGAAAAGTTTATGGGGCCTGAAAGCCGACGCTTCTCGTCACTTCGCGATGCGCATGAGTTCATGAAGACCGAGGTCGATCGCCCGGTCGAACCCGGTGAGATCACGCTCGACAACGGGTTCAAGTTGGACATGCATCCACACTTCTTTGACGACGGCACGTTCACCAACTCGTACGATTTGAACTGGGCGCCTGAAGACGCCCGGGCGGCGATGCGCATTGCGCCACGTCCAGAAAGCATGCTCGTTCACGCTCCAGGTGTTTCAGCCAGCACCTCGGCGACTTTCTTCACCTTTCTGGATGAGGCATCCGCTATTCCCCGGCAGGCCAGCCTCAATCTCATCATCAGTGAAGGCCGAATTCTCGGTATGCCCGTGGTTGATCGGGAGGCCCTGTACATCCGTGACGGAGAACTCGCGATGGACCACATAGCGGCAAGTGGCGAGTTATCGCTCAACGGAAGGACGCTGACCTGGGCAGGTAGTAGGACCGACCGGGATGCGCAGAGTCATGTGTATGGGAACGGCAACATCAGGGTCACCCTGAGACGAGACCCCAAGACCGGTAGCAAAAGGTGCCTGGACGAAAGCTCGCGTTTCACCCCCGTCATGCCCGCCGCAGAATCACGGTCGGACGTCGGGTTCATGGCTTCGGAGGACGGCACGTTCACATCCGTGGCCGTCGCTCCGCAGGGCGGGATGGACATTTTCGCCCATGACCTCGTGGTCCGATGCCCGGAAGAGCACGTCAACCGAAAGGGAGAAAACCGCCTCGCCATCAAGAGCATCGGCTCCTTACGGGCGGATAACCTGCCCGACTTTGCGGTCTCCTCTGGGCCTTCGCTGAAGACACCGGATTTTTTCGCTCATCCCATAAACCAGGATCCGTCGTTGGGCACCAGGCCCGTCTTCGCGGACCTGCAGGCGATCAGGATGGTGGTCTACGGCGGGCTCGACGATCGTACGCACATCCGACTTTTCGACGGGCGGCCGGGCTCTTCGACATTTCCGGGAGTGACACCCGCCCAGACGCGCGACATCATAACGGCCGACATCGGGTTCACCTGGGGCGCCCATGTGGATGGGGGTGGGAGCGCCAGGATATCCATCGTCAAAGACGGTGTTCTTCGGAGTTTTGGAAATCGTCAATATCTGAAATGGCCACGACCGGGTCAAGATTATTTCCTTTGGGAGCGAGAGCCTCCAGGTCGTGATATTCCCACGCGTTTTGAATTGACGGGGCCAGGCAGGGCGCGCGAACCACGAGACTTGGATGTCGGGAAATATCTAGGGCCGGTAGCGGATCTTCGGACGCAACTCGGCGGAGGGTCTCCGCGTAATCGAGCGAATCCGGAAAGCGCCCCCTTGCATCCCTCCGCAGGGCGGGAAAATCTACGCAATCCCCATGGGACCCCCACCAGGAGACCCACCGAGAGGGACAGGGGCATTGGGTTTTCGTGATCCGAGTACGCCTTGCAGGCGCGGAGTTTTACGGGCCGTCGACGACGCGGTCCGCGACGGGACCGCACGGCCGGTATTCCGCGCACCAAGGGCTTGAGTGCCAGGATGTCGTTGGTGTTTGCCGTTGACACCCCGACCGTCGGGGGGATGCCCTGGGCGTCGGACAGTTCGTGCAGTTTGCTGCCGGGTTTGCCGCGGTCGACCGGGTCGGCCCGGTCGGCTCACCCCCCTTTTTTCGCTCGCACCGACGCGGCGTCCGCGATCGCCGAGGTCCAGTCCAGTTCGCTACGGGCACCCAACGGTCGAGCACAGCTTAGAAGTCGTTTCATTTGGAATGTTCGCTATTCTGGCGGGTGTGACGACGCTTGTGGAGCGGCTGGTGCCGGACGAGTTGTGGGAGTTGTTCGAGCGGGTGGTGCCGTCGAAGCCG